>NZ_BAABAB010000022.1:113545-353970 GCF_039537205.1 Microlunatus ginsengisoli
GCGACGGTGAGCGAAGTCGCGCTACGCCGAGCGAGGTGGCGCGCCGACCGCCGTCGTCGGCGTCCGCGAGCCGGGCGTTGTCCACAGGTTCGGAGCTTCCCGAAGCTCTGTCCACAGATTTCGCGGCGGGCGGCACGATCGGGGGTCGGCTCCGGAGTGTGTGGCTGTGCGAAGACGAACGATCCTCATCGCCGCCGTGCTGGCCACGGTCGTGCTGCTCGGCGGCGGACCTCCAGCCGCCGCGGAGCCTCGGCTGCCCTCACCGGCGCAGTGGCCGCTGGCGGGCGCGGTGCGCCTGCTGGCCGGATTCGACCCGCCAGGTCAGACCTGGGGTGCGGGCCATCGCGGCATCGACCTCGCGGCGAGCCCCGGGCAGCCGGTGCTGGCCGCGGCGGACGGCTCGGTGAGCTACGCCGGGCGGCTGGCGGGCCGGGGCGTGGTGGTGGTCGACCACGGCGGCGTCCGGACGACGTACGAGCCGGTCGATCCGCTGGTCGCGGTCGGTGAGCGGGTCGCTGCGGGTGCGGTGCTCGGCCGGATCGGGCGCGGCGGACACTGCGCACAGACCTGCCTGCACTGGGGCCTCAAGGACGGCGAGCGCTATCTCGATCCGTTGCTGCTGATTCCCGGCGGAGGTGGCGGGACACTGCGGCTGCTGCCCGCCGACCAGGTCGCGGTCGCTCGGAAGCGGGCCGCCGAGCGCAAGCGGGAGGCCGCGGAGGCGGGCGCCGCGGTCGCCCGCATCGCCGACGTCGCGCCCGGAAAGCACAGCTTCGGCCGGCCGGTCCCGGGCGGCATCACCTCCCCGTTCGGGATGCGCCTGCACCCGGTGCTGCACGTCTGGAAGCTGCACGACGGCACCGACTTCGGCGCGGCCTGCGGCACGCCGATCCGGGCGCCATATCCCGGGCGGGTTGCATCGGTGGGCTTCAACCGCGGCTACGGCAACCGGCTGATGCTCGATCACGGCGTCGTCGACGGGCACCGGGTGCGCACCGGGTACAACCACGCCATCCGGTACGTCGTCACGCCCGGCACCGAGGTCCGGCGCGGCCAGTTGCTGGGTTACGTCGGCAGCACCGGCTATGCCACCGGTTGTCACCTGCACCTGATGCTCTGGCTGGACGAGCGGCTGGCGAACCCGATGGTCTGGTTCTGAGCGCCGATGGTCTGGTTATCAGCGGCGATGACCGGCTCAGGCGCGCGGGTGGGCCTGCTCGAAGGCCGCCTGGATCCGTTCGGCGGTGACGTGGGTGTAGATCTGGGTGGTCGCGAGCGAGGCATGCCCGAGCAGCTCCTGGACGCTGCGCAGGTCGGCTCCCCCCTCGAGCAGGTGGGTGGCCATCGCGTGCCGGAGCCCATGCGGGCCGAGGTCCGGCGCGCCGTCGACCAACCGCAGCGACCGGTGCACGACCCGCCGGACGACCCGCGGGTCGATCCGGGCGCCGCGCTCCCCGAGGAAGACCGCGGTTCCCGATGCCGGCCCGGCGATGCCGGGGCGGCCCGTGACCAGCCACGCGTCGACCGCGCGAATCGCCGGCTCGCCCAGCGGGACGGTTCGCTCCTTGCTGCCCTTGCCGAGCACCCGCACCGTCCGGCGGTCCCGGTCGAGGTCGTCGATGTCGAGCCCGCACAGTTCCGAGACCCGGACCCCGGCGCCGTAGAGCACCTCGAGGATCGCCACATCGCGCAGCCCGAGCGGGCCGCCCTGCTCGCGCGCCAGTGCGGCCGCCTCGGCGAACAGGCGGTCGGCGTCGCGCCGGTGCAGGGTGTCCGGCAGGGTGCGAACCGACTTCGGCGAGCGCAGGCTCGCAGCCGGGTTCGAGCCGGCCCGACCGGTCTCGTACGCCCATGCGCAGAACACCCGCGCGGCCGCGGCCCGCCGCTGCAACGTCGACCGTGAGGCGCCGCGGGTCTGCTGATTGGCCAGCCAGCTGCGCAGGTCGCGCACGGTCGCCGCGTCGAGGTCGGCCCGGCCGAGCCGCTGGAGGTGCAGCAGCAGCGAGGTCACGTCGGCGAGGTAGGCCCGGACGGTGTGCCCGGACAGGGCGCGCTCGTGGGCGAGGTGCTGCTCGTACGCGGTGAGCAGCGCGGCGTTCTGGGCACTCAGCTCGTCGACCGGCTCGGTTCCCACCCGACCACTGTGCGGGTGAGGGCCCGAGCGACCAAGCCGACGCGCGGTGATATCCAGGACGCTATGAGTGTCTTCGACCGCCTCGATCGACTGGTGATCGGCGGTTACACCGCCGAGCTCGACGGTGACGCGCCCGGCCTCGTGGTCCTGTCACCGCCGGAGCCGGGCGCCGGGCCGGGTGCTCGGCCGGACGTGACCGACGTGGCCCGGATCGCCGCGCCCAGCTACGTCATCGCGCACCCGGCCGAGCCGTGGGTGTTCAGCGCCGGGGAGACTGCACCGGCCGCGGTGCACAGCTTCGCCGTGGACGACGCGGGCAGGCTGACCGCACTGTCCGCACTGCCGACCGGCGGCGACTTCGCGTGTCACCTCGCCCTGAGCACAGACGCCGGCCACCTGCTGGTGTCCAACTACGGCTCCGGCTCGGTGAGCAGCTTCGCGATCGGCGACGACGGCACCCTCTCCGGTCCGCTCGACGTGCTCCGCTTCACCGGTACCGGGCCGGATCCCGACCGGCAGGAGGGCCCGCACGCCCACCAGGTCCTGGTCACCGGTCGCGGCCCGGCCGGTGACGAGCTGCTGGTCTGCGACCTCGGCACCGACCGGATCCACCGGCTCGGGCTGGACGCTGCGGGCCGGTTCCATCGCGCCGGCGGCCCGATCGAGCTGCCGGCCGGCACCGGTCCCCGGCACGCGGTGATCGTCGCCGACCTGCTGCTCGTCGCCTGCGAGCTGAGCTCGGAGCTGTGGGTGGGCCGCCGGACCGGCGACGGCTGGGAACAGGTGCAGCTCGTCGCGACCACGGCGTCGACGTCCAACCCGCGGCAGCCGTCCGGGATCGTGACGGACGGACGTACCGTCGCGGTGGCGACCCGCGGGCCGGACACGATCACGACGTTCGCGATCGGTCCCGACGGCGTACGTCGGCTGGCCGAGGTTCCCTCCGGCGGCGCGTGGCCGCGGGCCATCGAGCTGCGCGATCGACAGCTGTGGGTCGCGAACCAGAACGACGGGAACGTCACGGTCCTCGACTTCGCCGAGCCAGCGGATCCTCGCCCGCTCGCCACGTTCGCCGCCGCGTCCGCGACGTGCGTCCTGCTGCTGCCGGCCGATCCCACGTAGCGGCGGATCCCTTCCCGGTCGAGATAGGTTGAGCGCCGTGAGCGACGCCTCGACCGATGCCGATCCCGTGACCAGCGCGGACGATCTCCGCACCGGTGGCACCGTGCTGCCGATCACCCGCTGGGGAACGCCCGTGATGCACGCCCGCACCCGGCCGGTCACGACGTACGACGACGCGCTGCGGGCGCTGTGCCGGGACATGTTCGCCACCATGTACGCCGCCGAGGGCGTCGGCCTGGCCGCGACCCAGGTCGGCCTGGACATCGCCCTGTTCGTCTTCGACTGCCCCGACGACGACCAGGTCCGCCACGTCGGCGTGGTCTGCAACCCCCAGGTGACCCTGCCCGAGGGCAAGGACCGCAAGCTCGAAGCGGCGGACGAGGGATGCCTCTCGCTCCCGGGCGCGTACGCCGAGCTGGCCCGCCCGGACACGGCGGTCTGCCGCGGCGAGGACGCGTACGGCAACCCGGTCGAGATCGTCGGCACCGGTCTGCTGGCCCGCTGCCTGCAGCACGAGACCGATCACCTGAACGGGACCGTGTTCGGCGACCGGCTGGCCGGTCGGGCGCGCAAGAAGCTGTACGCCAAGCACGCCGAGCTCGCCGACCGCTACCCAGCCGACTGGCCGGTCAGCGGCATCATCGGCCCGCGCGGCGAGGACCACCCGCCCACCGACTGACCTCCCGCCCACCGACTGACCACCCGGGGCCCGCCGCCCTTGCCGCAACCCCGCACCGGAAACTGTGCGGCTGTTGCAGCGACGCGCCGGCGCCGGCTGCGAGAGCTGCACAGTTCCCGGGCGGGGGACGAACCGGGGGTAGCCCGCTGAGGACTCGAACGGCTCAGGGGTTCAGGGCATAGCAGGCGACGGCAGCCGCGGCGGCGACGTTCAGCGAGTCGATGCCGGCGTGCATCCCGATCCTCACCCGTACGTCCGCGGCCGCCGTCCAGCGCGCCGACAGGCCGGCACCCTCGGTGCCGAGCAGGATGGCGAGCCGGCGCGGCTCGGCCCGGACCTCGGCCGCGAACCGGGTCAGGTCGACGGCTCCGTCGGCAAGGGTCAGCGCGACCGTCTGCAGGCCCGCCTCGCGCAGCAGGTCGATCGCGCCCGACCAGTCGGCCAGCCTCGCCCAGGGCAGGCTGAAGACCGCACCCATGCTCACCTTGATCGAGCGCCGGTAGAGCGGGTCGGCCGCTCGCGGCGCAAGCAGAGCACCGTCCCAGCCAAGGCCTGCGGCGGCACGGATGATCGCGCCGACGTTGGTGTGGTCGACGACGTCTTCGAGCACCACCAGCCGGCGCGCCCCGAGCAGGGCGCCGACCGTGTGCCGCTCGACCCGGTGCAGCGACGCCAGCGCGCCGCGGTGGACGTGGAAGCCGGTGACCTGCTCCGCCAGGGCCTCGTCCGCGACGTACACCGGGACCTCGGGCCACCGCTCGAGCACCTCAGCGAGCCCCGGCAGCCACCGCTTCGCCAGCAGGAAGGACCGGGGCCGGTAGCCCGCCTCGACCGCGCGCCGGATCACCTTCTCGCCCTCGGCGATGAACAGCCCGTGCTCGCTCTCCAGCGACCGGCGCAGCGACGTCTCCCGCAACCGGACGTAGTCGCCGAGCCGCGGGTCGTCGGGATCGTCTACCGCGATGCGTCTCATGGCACCCGCGTCCCGCGATCAGCCCTGCTCGTCGCGGACCCAGGCGTCCATCCCGGGCCGGGAGAACGCCACCGATCCGCGCTGCGGCACCCGAACCGCGCCGCGGTCCTTGAGCATCTTCAGCGTCATGGTCAGCTCGCTCGGCCGCCGGCCCAGCGCGTCGGCCACCGCGGCCGTCCTCGCCTCCCCGCCGACCGCCGCCAGCGCGGTCAGATAGTCGCGGCCGGCCGGCGTCACCGATCGCCAGACGGAGCGATACTGCCGGGCCACGTTGAGCCGCGCCTGCTCCGCCCCGGCCCGGGCGAGGTCCAGGTCGATCTCCCGGCGCGAGCCCAACGCCTCCCAGATCGCGAAGCCGTACTCCTGGACGAAGCTCGGATAGCCCTCGGACAACTCGATCACGAAGTCCACCGCGTCGTCGGTCCAGCCCACGCCGTGCACGGCGGCCGGCTCCAGCAGGGCCTCCCGGGTCGCGTCGCGATCGAGGTTGCCCAGCTCGCGATACTCGAACAGCCGGTCGGAGTGGGTGATCGCCTCATCGATCGCGTCCTCGAGCTCCGGCAGCCCGGCCAGCACCAGCTGGAACGCCGGCCTGCGGAGCTGGTGCTGCACCCGGCACAGGCTGACCAGGCTCGGCAGGTCGCAGTCCTGCGCCTCGTCGACCAGGACGACCAGGCCCCGGCGCCGGGCTGCGAACGCGCTCGCCGTGGCCGAGATCAGGTTGAAGAACGCGATCTCGAGCGGTGGCCCGGGCGGCTCGTCCGGCAGGTCGCGCGCGGCACCGACCTCGACCGGGCCCACCCGGACGCCGAGTTCGACGATCTGGCCGTGCTTGTCGGTGAAGCTGGGCTCGGGCCGCTGCAGTCCCGAGATGACGTCGGTGAGATATGCCCGTACGGAGTCGGCACCTCCCGCCTGGACACTCGCCACCCCGAAGCCGCGGGTGCCCGCCTCCCGCTCGAAGTAGCGCAGCAGCGCGGTCTTGCCGACCCCGCGTACGCCGGTGAACGCCCGGCCGCGCATCGTGGTGTGGCCGAGGCCCTCGATGTCTGTCAGGCACCGCCGCCACCAGACCTGTGCCTCGGCTCGGCCGGGCAGCCGATACGGTTCGGTTCCCGCGCCGGGAGCGTACGGATTTTCCACGTCGCTCACCATAGCCCGCTTTATAGAGCCGATCGCTCTATAAGGGCGACCGCGACACCGGGACCGGATCGGGTGCTGGCTCCGCCGGGCAACCGGATCGGGTGCCGGCTCCGCCGGGCAACCGGATCGGGTGCCGGCTCCGCCGGGCAACCGGATCGGGTGCCGGCTCCGCCGGGCAACGCGCCGGGCTACGGTGAACGCTTGTGACGTCTCCACGGATGGGAACCCTGGGCTGGACGCCGGCCCGGGAGCGCGCCGAGCTTCTGGCCACGCCGACCGCCGCAGCGGTGAGCGCGCTCGGGCTCGAGTGCTGGGTCGCCGAGATCGACCCGGAGCTGGCCGACACGGCGGCGTTCTGCGCGGCGTACCAGGTTCCGCCGGAGAATTCGGCCAACTGCGTGGTCGTCGCCGGCCGGCGCGCCGAGGAGACCCGGACGGCCGCCTGCATGGTGCTCGCGACGGACCGGGCCGACGTGAACAAGACCGTCCGCAAGCACCTCGACGTCCGCAAGATCTCCTTCGCACCGATGGCCGACGCCGTGTCGCTGACCCGCATGGAGTACGGCGGCATCACCCCGGTCGGCCTGCCCGCCGACTGGCCGGTGCTGGTCGACGCCGCGGTCGCGGCGACCGACCTGGTGGTGATCGGCAGCGGCATCCGCGGCAGCAAGATCCTCATCCCCGGCGCCTCGCTCGCCGCCCTGCCCGCTGCCGAGACCCTCGCCCTCGCCCTCGGCTAGCGCCCTCACTCTCCGTCACCCATCCTCGCCCTCAACCTCACCCTCGCCACCCGGGACCGGAAACTGTGCTGCTGTTGCAGTCGCCACCGGCGTGTCGGTGCAGGATCTGCACAGTTTCCGGGGACGGGGCGGGGCGGCGGGCCGGGGCGGGGACGCGGGGCGGCGGGCCGGGGACGGGGCGGGGCGGCGGGCCCGGAGACGGGAAAGACCGGGCGCCGTCAGCGGAGCAGGTTGACGATGGCGACGACGCCGACGACAACTATGACCACGCGGTAGACGATCGGGGGCAGCTTCTTGCCGACCCGGCCGCCGACCTGGGCGCCGATCACCGAGCCGACGGCGATGGCGCCGGCGGCCCACCAGTTGACGTCGTACAAGAACACGAAGATCAGGCCGGCGACGCCGTTGACCAGCCCGGCCAGCACGTTCTTGATCGCGTTGATCCGCTGCAGGTGCTCGGCCAGCCCGATGCCGAGCACGCCGATCAGCAGTACGCCCTGGGCGGCCCCGAAATAGCCGCCGTAGACGCCGGTCAGCATCACCGCCAGCCAGAGCCAGATCGAGCCGTGCGGTGCGCTCTCGGTGATCCCGAGCCGTTCCCGGCGTGCCGCGATCCGGCGCGACAGGGCCGGCTGGACGATCACCAGCACGCAGCCGATCCCGATCAGGATGGGCACGATCGCGTCGAACGCCGACGACGGCAGCTTCAGCAGCAGCAGCGCGCCCACGACGCCGCCGACCAGGGACGCCGCGCCCAGCCGGATCAGCCGGGAGCGCTGCCCGCCGAGCTCACCTCGGGTCGCCAGCGCGCCCGAGACCGAGCCGGGCACCAGGCCGATCGTGTTGGAGACGTTGGCTGTGACCGGCGGTACGCCCAGCGCCAGCAGGGTCGGGAACGTCACCAACGTGCCCGACCCGACGACGGTGTTGATCAAGCCCGCAGCCGCCCCCGCCGCCAGCAGGGCAAGCAGGTCCAGCCAGCTCACCGCGGGCTACGCACCGGCCCTTCTTGCCCCGCCGCCGGCGTGGGCTGGGGTTCCGGCTGGACGTACCACGGCTGGCCGGGGCCGCCGTTCGCCGTCGGCGAGGCGCCGCCCGCCGGCCCGGCGTCCGACGCGTCCTCGCTGCCGACCGGCTCGGTCGCGGCCGGTCCGGGCTGACCGGTGCCGATCGCCGGCGATTCCCCCAGCCGCACGCCCGGCCGCGGCGCCTCCAACTCCTGGGCCGCCTCGATCGCTTCCTGCACGGTCTTGGCCGACTTGGCCTCTTCCTCGGCGAACTGCCGCTCGATCTCGGCCTGCACATCGATCCTGGGCGGTGCGGTGAACGAACCCGTGACCGCCTGCGGGATCGCCGAGCCGGCGACCTGTCCGACCGCGCTGCCGAGTCCCTCCAGCGCCTTGTTCAGCTCGCTCGGCACGATCCAGACCTTGTTGGCATCGCCGCGGGCGATGGTCGGCAGCATCTGCATGTACTGATACGCCAGCAACGCCTGGTCGGGCTGGCCGGCGTGGATGGCCTCGAATACCGTGGTGATGGCCTGCGCCTCGCCCTCCGCGCGCAGCATCTTGGCCTGCCGGTCGGCCTGGGCGCGCAGCACCGCCGCCTCCCGATCGCCCTGGGCTCGCAGGATCGCGGACTCCTTCTCACCGCCGGCGGCGAGGATTTGGGACTGCCGCTGGCCCTCCGCGGTCAACACGGCGGCTCGCTTGTCGCGCTCGGCCCGCGCGCCCTTCTCCATCGCGTCCCGGATGGTGGCCGGCGGCTCGATCGCCCGCAGCTCGACCCGGTTCACCTTGATGCCCCACTTGCCGGTCGCTTCGTCGAGCACCATCCGGAGCTGCTGGTTGATCTCCTCGCGGCTGGTCAGGGCCTGCTCCAGGTCGAGCCCGCCGATGATGTTCCGCAACGTCGTCATGGTCAGCTGCTCGATGGCCTGGACGTAGTTCTGCGCCTCGTACGCCGCCCGCACCGGGTCGATGATCTGGAAGTAGATCACCGAGTCGATGCTCACCATCAGGTTGTCCTCGGTGATCACGCCCTGCGGCGGGAACGGAACCACCGCCTCGCGCATGTCGATGTTGTAGCGGACCCGGTCCACGATCGGCACCACCAGGTGCGGACCGGGCTCCAGCACCCGGTTGAACTTGCCCAGCCGCTCCACCACGCCGACCCGCTGCTGGCGAATCACGCGCACGGAGCTGAACAGGATGTAGGCCAGGAAGACCAGCGCGGCTAGAGCGATGATCAGGCCGAAGACGGTGTCCACGATGTCTCCTCAGTCACAACGGTGGAGCTCGAGTGCATCACGGCAGGGGTTCGTTCGCCGGATAGACGACGGCGATCGGGCCGTCGATCTCGTACACCTCGATCTCGGTGCCCTTCTCGATGATCAGGCTGCGGTCGTACGGCCGGGCCGACCAGGTCTGCCCGTCGACCTTGATCTCTCCGTGGTCGCGGGTGATCTCGGCCGTGGCGACCCCGGTGCTGCCGACCATCTTGGCGGTCGACGAGCGGTAGCCCGGCATGGCGCGAACCCGCCTCATCAGCGTCGGCCGGAGCAGCAGCAGGCTCCCGATCGAGACGATGATGGCGACCAGGAACTGGAGCCACCACAGCCCGGGGGCGATCGCCGCGGTCGCCGCTCCGGCCAGCGCGCCGGCGGCCAGCATGATCAGCACCAGGTCGAGCGACATGATCTCGGCCACCGCAAGCAAAAACGCGAGGCTGAGCCAGATCGCCCAGGCGTGATCGCCCAGCCAGTCGGTCAAGTTCACTCCTCCATCGTGCCACCCCGGCCGCACGGCGCCAGGTCCAGCGCGCTCACGGCTCGATGACGGAGCAGCCCGGACGACGGCTCAGACCGCGCGAGCCGCCCATCGTCCGCCGTTTCGGGTCAGCGCGAGCCGCAGATCGAAGGTGGCTTCCAGGTTCTCGGCGGTCAGCGTCTCCTCCAGCGGTCCCTCGGCGACCACCTTGCCGTCGCGGAGCAGCAACGCATGGGTGATGCCGACGGGGATCTCCTCCACGTGGTGGGTGACCAGCACGCTGGCCGGCGCATACGGGTCGCGGGCCAGGTCGCCGAGCGTGCGCACCAGTGTCTCCCGGCCACTCAGGTCCAGGCCGGCGGCCGGCTCGTCGAGCAGCAGCAGCTCGGGGTCGGTCATCAGCGCACGGGCGATCTGGACCCGCTTGCGCTCACCCTCGCTGAGGGTCCCGAACGTGCGATCGGCCAGGTTGCCGATGCCCAGCGAGGCGAGCAGCTCGTCGGCGCGGGCATGGTCGAGCTCGTCGTAGGACTCACGCCAGCGCCCGATCACCGCGTAGGAAGCGGAGACGACGACGTCGTGCACGCGCTCGCTGCGCGGGATCCGCTCGGCCAGCGCGGCGGAGGTGATGCCGATCCGCGGCCGCAGCTCGAACACGTCGACCGTGCCGAGCACCTCACCGAGCAGCCCGGCGACCCCGCTGCTCGGGTGGATCTGTGCGGCCACGATCTGCAGCAGCGTGGTCTTGCCCGCGCCGTTCGGCCCGATCACGACCCACCGGTCGGCCTCCTCCACCCGCCAGCTGAGGTTGTCGATCAAGGTCGCGCCGCCCCGCACGATGCTCACGTCAGCCAGATCCACCACCGCCGCCATGGGAGAGAACCTATCGCCCGGCCCGACCCGCTCCTCGCGCCACACCGGCACAGGAGCCGGACGCCGGCTCGCGACAATGACCACCATGACCGCCCGCTTGACCAGCTTCGGCAACGACGGACTGCAGTTCGACGTACGCGACGACGGCCCGGCGGACGGCGAGGTGATCCTCGCGCTGCACGGCTTCCCGCAGACCTCGGCCAGCTGGCGGCTGGTGACCCCGTTCCTGACCGCGGCCGGTTTTCGGGTGCTGGCTCCCGATCAGCGGGGCTACTCCCCCGGTGCCCGGCCGCGGCGCGTAGGCGACTACGGGCTCGACCGGTTGGCCGGCGACGTGCTGGCCCTGGCCGACGCCGCCGGGGTCGAGAGATTCCACCTGCTCGGCCATGACTGGGGCGGCGGCGTGGCCTGGCAGCTGGCGGCCACCCATCCGGACCGGGTGCGTACGTTGTCGGTGGCCTCCACCCCGCATCCCCGGGCCATGATCGCGGCCATGAAGGGCCGCCAGGCGGTGCGCTTGTGGTACGTGGCGCTCTTCCAGCTGCCGCGGATCCCGGAACGCCTGCTGACCAGGCACGGCGGGGCTCGGGCGCGGGAGCTCGCGCGGCGCTCGGGGATGCCGGACCCTCAGCGGGTCGCCGACCTGTTCGCGCAGCCCGGGGCGGCCACCGCGACCATCAACTGGTACCGCGCGATGCGCACACCCGGCGTGCCGGCGCCCGGCGAGGTGCACATCCCGGTCCTGTACGTGTGGAGCGACGGCGACACGGCGCTCGGCCGGCGGGCGGCGGACCTCACCGCACGCTGGGTGACCGGGGACTACCGGTTCGTGGTGCTGACCGGTGTGTCGCACTGGATCCCGGATGAGCGCCCGCGCGAGCTCGCCGAGCTCGTCCTCGCCCGCATCGCCGGCTCCGCGGCCTAGGAAGCTCGTCCTCGTCGGAGGGGGCTCAGACCGCGGTGGCCAGCCGATCGGCAGCCGGGGCGATCGCGAGCGGGCAGCGCGCCAGCGTCAGCACGGCGGCGGCCACCGAGCGGCTCCAGCCGCCGCCGGCCGCGGCGTGCGGTCGACCGATCACCATCAGCGCAGCGTCGCGGGACGCCTGCACGATCAGCTCGGTCGGCTCCGCGGGGCAGATCAGCGTCCGGACCACGACATCTGGATGGTCGGCCTTCCAACCGGCCAGGATCTCGACCACGTCGCGTTCCTCGGCGGCGCGCCGAGCCGGCAGCGCGGTCAGCGGCCCGGCATGCAGGGCGAGGATCATCCGCCGGCGTCGTTCGGCCTCGTCGAACGCGAGCTCGAGCGCCTCGACCGCGGCCGTCTCGCCGTCCAGCGCCACCACGACCGGTGATCGAGCGGCGGACTCCCGGCCCGCGTCGGCGGGCACGACCACGACCGGGCACCGGACCCGGTCGACCAATCGCGAGCCCAGGCTCGGGTCCTGGACCCGCTCGCGCATTCCCAGGTGGTGCCGGCCGAGCACGATCAGGTCGGCGTTCCTGCCCAGTCGGGTGAGCAGGCCCAGCGGCGGTGCGTCCTCGACGACCGTCTCGATCGACATCGCCGCGGGCGCGACCAGCCCCGCGGCCGCGTCGAGCACCGCCTTCGTCGCCCGGCGGCGCCGGTCGAGCTCGGGCCCGCCGGGCGCCGCGGGCCGGACCGGCAGAGGTGCGTAGCCGTAGGCCAGGACCAGCGCCAGCCCACGGTCGGCGGCCTCCCGCAGCCCGAACCGGGCGGCGGCCACCGCGTCGGGCCGGTCGTCGACACCGACCAGGACATACGGGTCGGTCATCGGACTCACCGCACCACGGTGACCGGGCACCGCGCGTGGGTGACCGCGTGCAGGCTGACCGAACCGAGCAGCATGCCCGCGAACGCACCGTGGCCCCGCGACCCGACCACCAGCAGATCGGCACCCTCGGCCGCCTCGATCAATGCCGCGGCGATCGGGCTGGCATCGACGACCCGCGTTCGGACCCCGGCGACCCCCTCGCCCAGCACCGAGCGGACCGAGGAGTCCAGCACGGTCTGGGTGTCGTCGTTGGTGACGACGTCGGCGTTCCAGCCGAATCCACCCCACGGTGACGGGCTCACGGGCAGCATCACCCGGATGCCGACGACCAGCAGCTCCGCGCCGTGCGCGCGGGCCTCGTCGTGGGCCCAGCGCAGCGCCTTCTCACTCTCGGCGGATCCGTCGACTCCGACCACGACCCGCATCCAGTCCGCCATCTCGCACCGTCCTTTTCGTCGCTTCTCCTTCATGCTCGCCGCGTGGCCGCGGCCGGTGTAGGACCGAAGGTCACCGCTCGGGCCGCGAATGGTCGCGACTGTGCGCGTCTCGACGCCGACCCGGCATAAGGTGGCGCGGTGCAGACACTTGCCGTCCTCCCCGCGCTCCGGCTGACCGCCGCGCTGAACGCCCTGGTGGGCGATGCGGTGGTGTCGGGCGAGATGTGGATCCGCAGCGTGGTCGGACCGGAGGTCGCCCACCACGTCGTGGACCTCGACGACCTGCTTGCACTCGGTGGCGCCGGCTCGACCGCCCTGTCCGACGCGCTGCCCCAGCTGATCGCGGTCGAGCCGGAGCAGTGGATGCTGTCCCTGCCCGCGCCGGGTGCGCTCGGCGGTCTTCGCGGGCCGGCCGATCTCAACGTCGCCGCACTGGAGCAGGGCTCCGCGGTGGTGGCCGGCACCGCCGGGGTGGCCCTGGTCCCGTTCCGGGTCGGTCCGGCGATCCAGTGGCGGGTGTTCGAGGCCGAGCGGCCGCTGCTGCCGCCGAGCCCGTACGACGCCGAGCGCGAGCTGAGCGAGACCGTGCTGCGCGCGGCGGCCACATTGCAACGGCTCGACGTGGCGGCGGGCGACCGGCCGACCGATCACGGGCTCCGGCTGCCGACCGCGTACCCGAACCGGCAGCGGCTGGCCGCCGACCGCGCGGCCCGGTTGTATGCCGCCTGCGAGGTCGCGCTGGCCGACGACGGGGCGAGTCTCAGCTCGTACGAGGCGGACGTCCGCGCTCGCGAGCTGCGCGCCGTTCGCGACGCCGCGCGGACCGCCCTGTGTGCGGCCGTGACCTGGCGCCGCACGCCGGACGACACTGGCTCGGCAGCGGTCAGATCGCCGGCGCGCTCCGGCGAGCGGCGGATCTGACACCGTCCCGGCGACGGCGGTCCGCGGGCTGTCGCCGATCGACCTCGTACGCCGATCGTCGGCGCGGGAAACCGCTCTCCGCCGCGCCCGAGGTCGATCAGCGACACGGCGACGCACTGCGCGTCCGGCAGCACGCTGCGTCCGGGTTCCGTACAGTGTCCGCATGCAGGCGGCGGGCGCAGTCATCGCAATCGGCGGCGCGGAGTCCAAGCTCCGCCGGCGCAGCGTGTTGCAGGCGTTCGTGGAGGAGTGCGGCGGCCAGGGCGCGCGGATCGCGGTGATCCCGTCGGCGTCCTCGCTCGGACCCGAGGTCGTCGAGGTCTACCGGGCCGTCTTCACCTCCCTCGGTGCCGCCGAGGTGATCGAGCTCCGGCCGCGCAGCCGGGCCGAGGCCACCGCCGAGCTCGCGGCGCCGCTGGCCGACGTCTCCGGGGTGTTCATGACCGGCGGCAACCAACTGAAGCTGAGTGCGTTCATCGCCGGCACCCAGTTCGGCGACGCGATCGTCGCCGCCCATGCCCGCGGCGCGGTCGTCGGCGGTACGTCCGCCGGAGCCTCGATCCTGGCCGAGCACATGATCGCGTTCGGCTCGGGCGGCAGCACGCCGAAGCAGCGGATGAGCCAGCTCGCCGTGGGCCTCGGGCTGGTGCCCGGGGCCGTCATCGACCAGCACTTCGAGCAGCGCAACCGGTACGGCCGGCTGCTCTCCTTGGTGGCTCAGTCGCCGTCCCTGCTGGGCATCGGGATCGACGAGGACACCTCGGCGGTGATCAGGGACGGCGTCCTGCGGGTGGTCGGCAAGGGGTCGGTGACGATCGTCGACGGGCGGCACCTGGTCTCGAACGCGTACGAGGCCAAGCGGACCGCCCCGCTGCTCGTCTCCGGCGCGGTGCTGCACGTGCTGCCGGCCGGTTGCGCCTTCGACCTGGCCGGCCGGACCCTCGCGGTGATCTCCACCCCGGAGAAGGACGAGGAGGTCGCCGACCTGCGGGCGGCCGAGGCCGACCTGCGCGAGATGGCACGGGAGATCGCCGCCGAGGGCGTCTCCCCCACCGACTACGCCCGCCGCCTCCGCCGGTCCCGCCGCGCCTGAGACTCCCGCTCGCCGGCGGCCTCCCCCGAACCGCTGTCCCCTCCCCTCCCCGGAAACTGTGCAGCTGTTGCAGCGACACGCCGGCGGCGCCTGCAACAGCCGCACAGTTTTCCGGAGGTTCCGGAGGTTCCGGAGGTTCCGGAGGTTCCGGAGGAGGTGACCTTCGATTTCTCCACCGTCTCGGCGAGCGCCGGCGTCTTCGAGGGATACTCGGCTGGTGGGCGAACCTGCGCTGCTCCGGCGGATCCGGGAGTCGGTGATCGGGGACGACCAGGTGATGCACGGGCCGTACGGGCCTCGCCGGGTCACCTATGCCGACTACACCGCGAGCGGCCGGGCGCTGACCTTCGTCGAGGACTTCATCCGGCACGAGGTGCTGCCCCGCTATGCGAACACCCATACCGAGTCCAGCGGCACCGGCCTGCAGACCACCCGGCTGCGCGAGGACGCCCGGCAGCTGATCAGAACCGGCCTCGGCGCCGGCGACGATGTCGCGGTGATCTTCTGCGGCTCCGGCTCGACGGCCGCGATCGACAAGGCGATCGGGCTATTGAACCTGAGAATCCCGGCTGGTCTGGACGACCGTTACCACTTCTCCGACCAGATCCCGGCCAGCGAACGGCCGGTGGTCTTCATCGGGCCGTTCGAGCACCACTCCAACGAGCTCGGCTGGCGCGAGTCGATCTGCGACGTGATCACCATCCACGAGGACGCCGACGGCCACATCCATCTCGCCGCCCTCGAGCACGCGCTGGAGGAGTTCGCGGATCGCCCGCTCAAGATCGGCTCCTTCTCCGCGGCCTCGAACGTGACCGGCATCGTCACCGACACCCACGCGATCGCCGATCTGCTGCACCGGCACCGGGCGCTCTCCTTCTGGGACTTCGCCGCCGCCGCGCCGTACGTCGGCATCGAGATGGACCGGCACTGCCCCGCGCACGTCGACTGCTCGATGGATGCGGTCTTCCTCTCCCCGCACAAGTTCGTCGGCGGTCCCGGCACGCCGGGTGTGCTCGCGATCCGGAAGAGCCTGCTGCACAACCGGGTGCCGGTGGTGCCGGGCGGCGGCACCGTGGCGTACGTCAACCCGACCGACCACGACTACCTCACCGATCCCGAGCACCGGGAGGAGGGCGGTACGCCCGCGATCGTGGAGTCGATCCGGGCGGGCCTGGTGTTCCAGCTCAAGGCCGCCGTCGGGGTCGAGGTGATCCGCGCGCACGAGGAGGCCCTGCTGCGGCGGGCGGTCGAGGCCTGGCAACGGGTGCCCGAGATCGAGATCCTCGGCAACCTGGCCGCCGAGCGGCTCTCGATCGTCTCGTTCGTGGTCCGCCGGCTCGACCCGTCGGGACGGCCCGGGCCGTACCTGCACCACAACTTCGTGGTCGCCCTGCTGAACGATCTGTTCGGCGTCCAGTCCCGCGGCGGATGCTCGTGCGCCGGACCGTACGGCCATCGCCTGCTCGGCATCGACCTCGAGCGCTCGCACGCGTTCGAGCGGGAGATCAGCGGCGGCTGCGAGGGGATCAAGCCCGGCTGGGTGCGGGTGAACCTGAACTACTTCGTGTCCGACGCGGTGGTCGACTACCTGATCGCGGCGGTGACCTTCGTCGCCCGGCACGGCTGGCGGCTGCTGGGCGACTACACCTTCGATCCGGCCACCGGGCTGTGGCGGCACCGTCGCGGTCCGGTCGAGCCGCCGCTGCGACTGGGCCAGATCCGCTACGACTCCGAGACCGGCGAGATGGTCTATCCACACCACGACGAACCCGCGCCGGAGAGCGCCCTGGCCGGCTATCTCGCCGCCGCCGAGCAGATCGTTGCCGCCGCCGGTCAGCCGGCAGCCGATGCCGGCGGGCCGCTGGTCGAGCTGTCCGCCGACTTCGAGCAGCTGCGCTGGTTCGAGCTGCCGGCGATCTGCCTGCACCGCTGATCCCGCTCGGCACCCGGCGCCGAGGCGCCCGCTCGATTTTGCCATCCGTCGGCAGAATCTGGGCCACAATGGTGCCGACCACACAGTCGTCGTCTCCCCCGAAGGCCGACTCATGCTCTCGTTCCGCCGTCTCGTCGGCTCGATCACCGCGATCACGCTCGTCGCCGCAGGGCTGTCCGCACCCGCCTCATCCGCCGCCCCGGCGGGCACGGAGCATCGACCGGACCTGCAGACGATCATCCCGACCGATTCGTTCTCGGTGGTCGGCTCCGGGGCCGATCGGGAATTCCGCTACACCCATCTGATCTACGACGCCGGGCCCGGGCCGCTGGAGATCCAGCCGAGTTACGACCAGTCGATCGGCGGCTACCGGGGCCGGCAACGACTGTTCACCCACGACTCCGCCGGCACCTGGTCCCAGCTGCGGGAGGTTCGGGTTCCGGACGTGTTCGTGTACCACGCCGAACACGGGCACTTCCATTTCCCGCTCGCGAGCTTCGGTCTGTACGCGCTCGCGCCGGGCGGCGGTCCGGGCGCGGCCGTTGCCTTGTCGCCGAAGGTCGGCTTCTGCATCGACGACTCCTACATCTACAACGCCACCATCGAGCACAGCGGCACCTTCATCGGCTCGCGGAGCAGCTGCGCCGATCCGAGCGGGCTGCGCGGCATCTCCGTCGGAGGCGCCGACGAGTACGACTACCGCGACCCGGGCCAGGCCATCCCGATCGACGGCGTGCCGGACGGGACGTACTGGTTCAAGGCGATGAGCGACCCGAACAACGACATCATCGAAGCCGACGAGAGCAACAACGAGACCGACGTAAAGGTCACGATCCGGAACGGCTCGGTGACCGTCGGCCAGGTCGTCCACCCCGACACGACGCCACCGACCGGGGCGTTCACGACGCCGGCGAACGGTGCCGTGCTGTCGGGGACCGTCCGGCTCGGCGTGACCAGCCCGACGGCGAACGTCCGCCGGGTGGACTTCGTCGCCGACGGCGAGGTGATCGGCAGCTCGACCGCCTCGTCCGGACCGTGGACATTCGGCTGGAACACCGCGCACGTCGTCGACGGCGAGCACTGGCTGTCGGCGCGCATCATCGACAGCTCGGGGCGCACCGGGAACACCGGAGTCGCCGCGGTCTCGGTGTCCAACGCCGCGCCGCAGCCGGGGGCGGGCCTGTCGGTGATCCGCAGCGTGAGCGCGGACGGGCGCGACGCGCAGACCGCGGAGCTCGGCAGCGGCCTGGCCGCCGGCGACCAGCTGCTGGCGTTGGTCAGCTCCGACGGGCCGGCGGACGTAGCCCAGACCTCGGTCGTGTCCGGTGCCGGTCTGTCCTGGTCGCTGGTCCGCCGGGCGAACGGGCAGCCGGGAACCAGCGAGGTGTGGCGGGCGGGTGTCCCGGCCGGTGCCGGGGCGATCACCGTCACCGCCACCCCGCAACAGGGCGGCTACGACCAGTCACTGACCGTGCTGGCCTTCCACGGCGCGGCCGGCACCGGCAGCTCGGCCGGCGCCGGAGCGGCGTCCGGCACGCCCGGCGTCGCACTGAAGACCAGCCGGGCCGGGTCGTGGACGTTCGGTGCCGGCAACGACTGGAACCAGGCCGCGGGCCGCACGGCCGGCAGCGGCCAGGAGATTCGTCACCAGTGGCTCGACACCGGGGTGGGCGACACCTTCTGGGCCCAGTCGCGCACCGGGCCCTCCGGCGCGGCCGGCAGCGTCGTCACCCTCGACGACCCCGCACCGGCGGGAGCGCGCTGGAACCTCTCGGCCGTCGAGGTCGTGCCGGCCTCGGTGGACACGACGAAACCGGTCGTGAAGGTGACCGACCCCGAGCCCGGCGCCAGGGTCCGCGGGACGGTCAACATCGGCGCCACGGCGGCCGACAACACCGCGGTCAGCGCCGTACGTTTCTATCTCGACGGCAAGCAGATCGGTTCGCCTGACACCAGACCGCCGTACGCGCTCGCCTGGCGGACCACGACGGCAAGCAAGGGGCGGCACACGATCACCGCCCGGGCGACCGACAGCGCGGGCAACATCGGCGTCTCTCGGGGCGTCGCCGTCACGGTCGACAACTCCGGGCCGCCGCCGGCCAAGATCGTGATCGACAAGAAGTCCAGCAAGCACGGCCGGAGCAAGATCACCACCGGCACGATCACGACCAGGCACCGCGGTGAGCTGTTGCTCGCATTCGTGGCCTTCGACGGGCCGTCCCGGGCCACCCAGTCCGCGCGGGTGTCCGGCGCGCGGCTGCACTGGACCCTGGTCAAGCGGTCGAACACCCAGCACGGGGTGTCGGAGATCTGGTCGGCGCGGGTCACCAAGACGCTGAAGAAGAAGCGGATCACGGTCAAGGCCGCGCAGTCCGGCTACGACGGCATGCTCACCGTGATCGCCCTCCGCAACACCAGCGGCACCGGCGTCGCCGGCGCCGCCGGTGCTCCGAGCAGCGCGCCGTCGATCTATCTGCCGGCGGTCGCGGATGCGTCCTGGGTGTTCGCCGTGGGAAACGACTGGGATCGGGCGGTGGCCCGGGTCCCGGTCGCGGGCCAGCTGCTCCAGCACCAATGGCGGGACACCGGCGCGCGGAGCACGTTCTGGGTGCAGTCGCTGGCCAAGCCGACGAACCGCGCCGGACTGGTCACCATCGCCGACAAGGCGCCCACGACGGACCGCTGGAACTACACCGCCGTGGAGGTGCGCGCCGCCCCGGGCAAGCGTTGAGGGTCCTCCCGACTCGTCCCTGCGCCGCGGCGAGCGCCGGCGCCGACCACCTCCTCGACCGGGCGACCCGGGTGGAAGGATCGCTCCCAGACCGCGACCAGACTGCGAGCACTCGTGAGGAGCCCCAGGTGAGCGACAGCGCCGCACCGATCGATGAGTCCCCGGCCCCCCGTCCCGACCTGAAGATCGTCTCCAGCCGGGTCTATCGCGGACCGAACGTGTGGCACTACGAGCCGGCGATCCACCTGGTGGTCGATCTGGGCATTCTCGAGGACTTCCCCACCGACCAGATCCCGGGCTTCACCGAAGGCCTGCTGGAGCGGCTGCCCGGGCTGCGGAACCACACCTGCAGCCGGGGACGTACCGGCGGGTTCGTCGAGCGGCTGAACGAGGGCACCTGGCTGGGCCACGTCGCCGAGCACGTCGCGCTGCAGCTCCAGCAGGAGGTCGGCCACGACATGCGGCGGGGCAAGACCCGCCAGGTCAAGGGCGAGCGCGGCCGCTACAACGTGATCTACGCCTACTTCGACGAGGGCGTCGGGCAGGCTGCCGGCGAGCTGGCCGTCCGGCTGGTGAACGACCTGGTCGAGCACGATCCCGAGTTCGACTTCGACGCCGAGCTGGAGCGGTTCATCGTCCGCGGCGAGCGGTCGGCCTTCGGCCCCTCCACCCAGGCGCTGGTCGACGAGGCGGTCAGCCGGGACATCCCCTACATCCGGCTGAACACGTCGTCGCTGGTCCAGCTCGGCCAGGGCGTTCACCAGAAGCGGATCCGCGCCACCATGACGTCGAACACGTCCTCGGTCGCCGTGGACATCGCCAGCAACAAGGAGCTGACGCTCACCCTGCTGTCGGCAGCCGGCCTCCCGGTGCCGCGGTCGCAGTCGGTCCGCCGGGTCGACGACGCGGTCCGGCTGGCGAACCGGATCGGCTATCCCGTCGTGGTCAAGCCGCTGGACGGCAACCACGGCCGCGGGGTGATGCTGGACCTGCGCGACGACGACGCGGTGCGCTCCGCCTACCAGGTCGCCTACGACGAGTCCCGCAACGGCTGGGTGATCGTCGAGACGTTCGTCACCGGCAAGGACTACCGCTGCCTGGTGATCGACGGCAAGATCGCGGCCATCGCCGAGCGGGTGCCGGCGCACGTGATCGGCGACGGTACGTCCACGGTCACCGAGCTGGTCGAGCGCACCAATGCCGATCCCCGCCGCGGCGTCGGTCACGAGAAGGTGCTGACCAGGATCAAGGTCGACCAGGCCGCGATCGACCTGGTCGCCGACCAGGGCTATGCGATGGACGACGTCCCGCCGAAGGACACGCAGGTGTTGCTCACCCTGACCGGCAACATGTCCACCGGCGGCATCTCGATCGACCGCACGTTCGAGGCGCACCCCGAGAACATCGAGATCGCCGAGGAGGCGGCCCGGGTGGTCGGCCTCGACATCGCCGGCATCGACTTCATCGCGCCCGACATCACCCAGCCGGTGCGCGAGACCGGCGGCGGCATCGTCGAGGTGAACGCCGCGCCGGGCTTCCGGATGCACACCCACCCCACAATCGGCGATCCGCAGTACATCGCCAAGCCGGTGATCGACATGCTGTTCCCGCCGGGCGCGCCGAGCCGGATCCCGATCGTCGCGGTCACCGGCACGAACGGCAAGACCACCACCTCGCGGATGATCGCCCATATCTTCAAGGGGATCGGCAAGAAGGTCGGGATGACCTCCACCGACGGCGTCGTGGTCGACGAGCGCTTGATCATCCGCGCGGACGCCTCCGGCCCACGCTCGGCCAAGATGGTGCTGCAGAACCCGCGGGTCGACTTCGCGGTGTTCGAGGTCGCGCGCGGCGGCATCCTGCGCGAGGGCCTGGGCTATGAGCGCAACGACGTCGGCGTGGTGCTGAACGTGCAGCCCGACCATCTCGGCCTGCGCGGGATCGACACCCTCGAACAGCTCGCCGACGTCAAGGCCGTGATCGTGGAAGCCGTTCCCCGCAACGGGTTCGGCGTGCTCAACGCCGACGACCCGCTGGTCCGCGCGATGCGCCGGCGCTGCTCCGGCCGGATCATCTGGTTCACCATGTCCGAGCCGGGAAGCGAGATCAGGACGTCCGTCGACGATCACTGCCGGCGCGGCGGCACCGCGGTGGTGCTCGAGCACAGCGACAAGGGCGACATGATCATCGTCAAGCAGGGCCGCCGCTCGATGCAGCTGGCCTGGACCCATCTGCTGCCGGCCACATTCGGCGGCCGGGCGACGATGAACGTTCAGAACGCGATGGCCGCCGCCGCCGCAGCCTTCGCCGCCGGCGCCTCGCTGCACGACATCCGGCAGGGACTGCGGACCTTCTCCACCAACTACTACCTGGCACCGGGCCGGCTGAACGAGGTGCAGGTCGAGGGACGGACGGTCATCGTCGACTACGCGCACAACGCGCCGGGTCTGCGGATGCTCGGCGACTTCGTGGACAAGACCGGCGACGCGCTGGACGCGACCACCGAGCTCGGCCACATCACCCGGATCGGGGTGATCGCCACGGCCGGCGACCGGCGGGACTCCGACATGATCGAGCTCGGCGAGGTGGCCGCTCGCCACTTCGACGTGGTGATCGTCCGCGAGGACAACAACCCGCGCGGCCGGGCCCGCGGCAGGGTCGCCGAGCTGGTCGCCGAGGGGGTTCGCGGGGCGCTGGGCGACGGCGTCCGGTGCAAGCAGCTGGAGATCGTGCTGGACGAGCTGGAGGCCACCCGGCACGCGATCACCGTCTCCAACCCGGGCGACCTGATCGTGATCTGCGTGGATCAGACGGCCGCGGTGATGAGCGTGCTGGAGTCGTACGGCAAGCAGGCGCAGCCGGGCGCCCGGCCGCAGCGGGAAGGCGATCTGGACAACGCAGTCGCCGATCCCGACTTCATCCCGTCCAACCCCTGACCGCCCGCGCCACCCCCTCGGCCCCGCCACTCTCCTCGGAGGCGCGGCCCCTTCGGCTGCGCCAGTCCCCTCGGCCGCGCCACCCCCTCGAGGCGCGGACTCACCCGCTCACCCACTCCGGAAACTGTGCAGTTCTCGCAGCGACACGCCGACGCGCACTGCAACCACCGCACAGTTTTCCGGAGTGGGAGGGCCTGGCCACGGGGCGGGATCAGCCCGGCGGAGCCCCGGGCAAGGTCCGGTCCGAAGTCGCGCGGGTCAGGGACGATCGGCCCTGCCCGAGCGCGGCTGGGTGCGGAAGAGTCGAGGGTAGGAGAAGAGTCGCCGGATCGACTCAGGGGTCCCCGACGACGTACCCGGAACCGAGAGGGACCGGAAGGAGGATCTGAGATGACCAGCACAGCACGCGCGACGAGCGCCCGCGTCACCGACGTCGAGGAGAGCCCGCGCATCCTGGTCGGGGTCGACGACTCCGCGGAGTCCCGGGCGGCGGTGACCTACGTCACCGAGCTCGCCCAGCACACCCCGATCACCGAGATCGTGCTCGCCCATGCCTACGAGGGCTGGCCCACGGGCACCCACGACCCGACCGTCGACCGGCTCCATGCCGAGGCGGTGGAGCGCGCCCGGGGCCTGGTCGACGACCTGGCCGGGCGGATCCGCGCCGCCACGACGGTGCCCGTCCGGACGGTGCTCAGCACCGCGCGCCCGGCCCGGATGCTCGGCGTGATGTCCGACGAGGCCGATCTGGTGGTGGTCGGGCAGGACACCGCGGGCCTGATCGAGCGGATGACCCTCGGCTCGATCGCGGCCCGGTTAGCGTCCTCGGCGCACTGCCCGGTGGTGGTCGTTCCGGCACCGTGGCACGCCCGGCAGTTCGGACGGCCGCCGGTGGTGGTGGCCGTCAGCGGTGACGACACGTCACCGGCCCCGCTGGCCGAGGCGATCGCCGAGGCCAGGCGCAGCCGGACCGGCGTGCTCGCCCTGCACGCGATCCCGTACTTCGCCGACGCCGACGAGGTAGCTGAGCACGAGTCCGACCTCGACACGATCGTGACCACCGCCCGACAGGCCCACCCCGACGTCGAGATCACCTCCCTGGTGGTCCGCGGCGCGCCCGAGGAGCATCTCGTCCGGCTGTCCATCAACGCGTGCGCAACGGTGGTCGGCCGGACACATCAAGGCGGGCCGACCGCCTGGACGCGCTCGGTCGCCCATGCGGTGATGAAGCGGACACACTGCCCGCTGATCATCGTCCCGACCGCCTGACCACGCCCGAGGCATCGGGCCGAGACATCCGGGCGGGCCGGGGCTCAGGCGTGGTGCGCCGCCTCGTGGGCGGAATGACCCTCCGGCTCGATCTGGAAGGTGCAATGAGCGACGTCGAAGTGGTCCGACAGGCACTCGCCCAGCCGGTCCAGCACCTCCCCGGTCCGGCCGGCGGCCAGGCACGTCGCGTCGACCACGACATGAGCCGAGAGCACGGGCACGCCGCTGGTGATCGTCCAGGCGTGCAGGTCGTGTACGTCGACGACACCGTCGACCTCACAGATGTGCGTCCGGATCACCGCCAGGTCGATGCCGCGCGGGGTCGCCTCCAGCAGCACGTCGACCACGTCGCGCAGCAGCCCGAACGCGCGCGGCACGATCAGCGCGAAGATGAGCATCGAGGCGACGGAGTCGGCCCGGGTCCACCCGGTCAGCATGATCACGATGGCGGCGGCGACCACGGTCAGCGACCCGAGCAGATCGCCCAGCACCTCCAGATATGCCCCGCGCAGGTTCAGGCTCTCGTCCTTGCCGCCGCGCAGGATGAGCAGTCCGATCGTGTTGGCCACCGCGCCGACCACGGCGACGCCGAGCATCAGCCCGGTCGAAATGTCCTCGGGCTGGCTCCAGCGGTCGATGGCGCGGACCAGCACCCAGACGGCGACCGCGATCAGCAGGCACGCGTTGGCCAGTGCCGCGAGCACCTCCACCCGCTGCAGCCCGTACGTCCGGGCGGCCGTCGCCGGCCGGGCTGCGAGCACGCTGGCGACCAGCGCGATGATCAGGCCGGTCGAGTCGGTGAGCATGTGACCGGCGTCGGCGAGCAGCGCCAGCGAGCCCGACAGCAGGCCGCCGATGACCTGGATGACGAAGACCGCGGCGGTGATGGCGACCACCACGATCAACCGCTTGCGGTGGCGCCCGGTCGCCGTGGCCGGCCCGTGTGAGTGGCCGTGCGAGTGGCCGCCCGTCACGAGGCTTCAACCTCCGGCGCACGATGAGTCCGGCAGAGCGTCACCGCATCGCCGGTGGCGCCGAGCAGGCGTTCGGCCGCTCCGAGGAGCTCCAACAGCTCGTCGGGCACCGTCAGGTAGTACATCGACGAACGGCCGACGGTCCGGGATGCCACCAGCCCGCAGTCGCGTAGGCAGGCCAGGTGCGCGGAGGTGGTGCTCTGCGCCAGGCCGAGGTGCGCCGTCAGGTCGACCACCCGGTGCTCGCCGAGCACGAGGTGGCGCAGGATGGTGAGGCGAGCCGGGTCGGCCAGACTGCGGAACAGATACACCGCCGCGGACGGCGCCTCGGCGGACGCGTCCGCCGCCGACCCCAGGTCCGCCACCGCTCGATCCATCGTCATAGAACGATGAAATCGCTCCGCGTCGTTCCCGTCAAGGTGTTCTCGGCCACTCTCCCCACGACTGCTCCCCACGTGTTGACGCGAAAGTGCCGCTCGATCGCGGAATCGGGCTTGTTCGGGCCGGTTCCGGCCATCGAGCGGCAGATTCGCGTCAAAACCCGGTCAGATGCGGGCCGCGCGGACCTTCGCCCGGAGCGCGTCGGCGTCGTCGCGCACCCCGCCGTGCTCGGCGAGCCACCGGTCCAGCTGCTCGCGCTGCTCGTGCGCCATCAGGCCGACCACGTCTCCAGGTCGGGCCTGCGCCACCAGCCAGGCACAACCCTCGACCTCGCTGCCGAACTCGGGTACGTCCTCGATGCCCGCGTGGGCGAGCCCCTCGCCGATCAGCTCCGCCACCCGCGCTGTCGAGCGGCCGCGCAGGTACTCCGGTTTCTGCACGATCGCGACCACGTCGGCTCCGACCCCGGCCATCTCGCCGAGCCGGACGAAGACGTCGTCGCCCCGATCGCCCGCGGTGCCGACCCCGAGCAGGATCCGAGCACCCTGCGGGCGGATCCCGTTCAGGATCTCCAGCAGCGCCTCCAGGCCGGCCTCGTTGTGGGCCAGGTCGATCACCACCGACACGCTGGCGCCTCCACCCGCGGCCGAGCCGTCCAGCGGCACCGTCCAGATGTTCATCCGGCCCGGGTTCTCGGCCGGGGTGAACGAGGACAGCCCGTCGGCCACCTGCGCCACCGAGAAGCTCAGCGCCAGTGCCGCCGACGTCGCCGCGAGCGCGTTCTCGACGTTGACCCGGCTGAGCCCGGCCAGCGTCATCGGTACGTCGGCGACCTCGATCACCGGCAGCGGGTCGTTGCCCGGCCGCAGCACGGCGATCCAGCCGTCCAGCACCGTGGTCACCCGGCCACCGGCGTCGATCACCGCGCGCCCGTTCGGCGAGTCGGGGTCGCGGGTGAACACCCAGACCTGCGCCTTGGTGCCGAGCCGCATCGCGAACGTCCGCGGATCGTCGCCGTTCAGCACGCACCAGCCGGTCGGCTTGGTGATCTTGGTGACCACTGCCTTCACCTCGGCCAGCTGGTCGAGGGTGTCGATCCCGCCCAGCCCGAGATGGTCGGCGGAGATGTTGGTGACCACCGAGACGTCGTTGTAGGCGACGCCGATGCCCCGCCGCAGGATGCCGCCGCGCGCGGTCTCGGTGACGGCCAGCTCGATTCCCGGATAGGACAGCACCCGGCCCGCGCCGCTCGGCCCGGAGTAGTCCCCCGCCTCGACCAGCTCGCCGTTGATGTACACCCCGTCGGTGCTGGACCAGCCGACCGACTTCCCCGCTCGCCGGGCGATGTGGCCCAGCATCCGCGACGTGGTGGTCTTGCCGTTGGTGCCGGTGATCGCGACCACCGGGATCTTCGGCCAGAGCAGCCTCGGTGCGCCGCCGCGCGGTGCGGCGGCCAGCAACTCACCCGCCGCGGCCACGAGTTCCGGCACCGGCCGGTCGGCGCCGACGCCGTCGAGCACCAGGGCCACCGCCTGCGCCAGGGCCTCCGCCTTGCCCTCGTTCCGCCACGGATAGGCGACCACCAGCTCGCTGGTGGTCGAGCCCGGCCGGGAACGTACCGCCAGCCGGGTCACCCCGCCCGACCGGGCGATGCTGCGGACCAGGTGGGCGACGGCCCGGGCGGCGAAGCGCTGCCGGAAGGCGGAGTCGGCGGGACCGGGCCGGGCCCGGGACATCCCGACGTCCTCGGCGAACGCCCGACCCTGGGTCTCGGGCAGCCCGAGCAGGCCGGTCAGGTCGAA
Source organism: Microlunatus ginsengisoli (assembly GCF_039537205.1). Classification (NCBI taxonomy): domain Bacteria; kingdom Bacillati; phylum Actinomycetota; class Actinomycetes; order Propionibacteriales; family Propionibacteriaceae; genus Microlunatus; species Microlunatus ginsengisoli. The sequence goes on from NZ_BAABAB010000022.1 coordinate 140,251, forward strand.
GGTGGCCTTCGCCGCCGGTCGCGGGAAATAGAGGTTCGGTCCGTCCAGCAGCCGGACCTCGAGCAGCGAGCCGGCCATCCTCGTACGCCGCAGGTCTGCTCAGGCGCCGGTGGAGTGCAGGCCGCCGTCGACGTGGATCATCTCGCCGGTCGTCTTCGGGAACCAGTCGCTGAGCAGCGCGACGACCGCCTTCGCCGTCGGCTCCATGTCCCTCGGCTCCCAGCCGATCGGCGCCCGCTCGCCCCAGACCTGGTTGAACTCCTCAGCCCCGCCGATCGCCTTCTTGGCCAGCGTCTCCAGCGGCCCGGCGGCCACGATGTTGACCCGGATCCCCTCCGGCCCGAGGTAGCGGGCGAGATAGCGGCTGGTGCTCTCCAGCGCCGACTTGGCCACGCCCATCCAGTCGTACACCGGCCAGGACACCCGCGCGTCGAAGGTCAGCCCGACGACCGACGCCGGACCGGTGATCAGCGGCTTGCAGGCCATGGTGAGCGACGCGAGCGAGTACGCCGAGACGTGCAGCGCGGTCGACACGTCCGACCACGGTGTGGACAAGAACTTCCCGCCGAGAGCGGTCTCCGGGTTGGCGAAGGCGAGGGAGTGCACGATCCCGTCGAGGGAGTCCACGTGCTTGCCCAACTCGTCGGCCAGTCCGGCGAGGTGGTCGGCGTTGGTGACGTCGATCTCCAGCAACGGCGGCACCGGATCGAGCTTCTTGATCACCCGGCCGGTCAGGCTCATCGCCCGGCCGAAGTTGGACACCACCACCGTGGCACCCTCCGCCTGGGCGATCCGCGCCACGTGGAAGCCGATCGAGGTGTCCAGCGTCACCCCGCTGACGAGGATCTTCTTGCCCTCCAGGATTCCCACTACTGTCCTCTCTCCTCGCTACCGCATCCAGATCCGCTTCGGCGGACGAAACTACTCAGTGACCCATCCCCAGCCCGCCGTCCACCGGAATCACCGCTCCGGTGACGTACGACGCCGCGTCGCTGATCAGGAAGTCCACCACGCCCGCGATGTCGTCGGTGCTGCCCATCCGGCCGAGCGGGATCTGCTCGGAGTATTTCTTCACCAGGTCCTCGCCGAGCTCGGCGGTCATGTCGGTGACGATGAAGCCGGGCGCGACCACGTTGGCGGTGACCCCGCGCGAGCCGAGCTCGCGGGCGAGCGACCGGGCCATCCCGACCAGCCCGGCCTTGGACGAGGCGTAGTTGACCTGTCCGGCCGAGCCGAGCAGGCCGACCACCGAGGAGATGAAGATCAGCCGGCCGAACCGGGCCCGCATCATCCCCCGGGTCGCCCGCTTGGCCACCCGGAACGAGCCGGTCAGGTTGGTCGAGATGACCGCGTCCCAGTCCTCGTCGCTCATCCGCAGGACGAGGGTGTCGCGGGTGATGCCGGCGTTGGCGACCACCACCTCGACCGGGCCGAGTGCGGACTCGACCTGGGTGAACGCGGCGTCCACCTGGGCGGCGTCGGTCACGTCGCACTCGACGCCGAGCACCCCGGCCGGTACGTCCCCGCTCCGGTAGGTCGCCGCCACCCGATGACCGGCCGCATGCAGCGTCTCGGCAATCGCACGGCCGATGCCCTTGCTGCCGCCGGTCACCAGGACCGTGCGGGACGAGGCGGACTCTGCGGATCGGGGCGTCGTCGTCACGGGCTTCAACCTACCGACCCAGTATCGCGTGTGGCGAGCAGGCGTAGGGTGAAACGGTGACGGGCAGAGGCGGTCAGTCCGCGGCTCACTCGGCCTGGCCGGTGACCGTGATCACCGACGCGCGCCCGGGCGCCAGCGAGGAGCAGTGGCGCCGGCAGAAGCGCTACATGATCACGATGGGCTTCCGGACCGCATGCTTCCTGGCGATGCTGTTCGTGCCTGGCGTGTGGCGCTGGGTGCTGTTCGCCGGCGCGGTCCTGCTGCCGTACGTCGCGGTCGTCTTCGCCAACCAGGTCGACAGCCGCGGCCGGTCGAGCCAGCCGGTCGAGCAGGGCGAGCCGGAGGATCTGCCGCAGCTGACCGCCGGCGACGAGCGGATCGTGCCGGGCGAGCAGGACGTCGAGGGCGAGGCCGCCGACGGGTCCGCCGGCTCGGCGCAGGACCGGTCGGGGCCGGCCGGGGCGGACTCGCCGCCGACGCCCGGCGACCGGCGGGTGGCGTGACCGACGCCCTGGAGGGTGTCGACCCGCTGCCGGCGGGACCGGACGGGCTGATCTGCTCGGCGAAGGGCTGCCGGGCCGAGGCGAAGCTCGATCTGCGCTGGAACAACCCGAAGATCCACACCCCGTCGCGGCGCAAGCACTGGCTCGCCTGCGCCGAGCACCAGGAGTCGCTGTCGGCCTTCCTCAGTGCCCGCGGCTTCCTCTGCGAGGTCGTACCGCTAGAAGGGTGACGCCGCCCCAACGCGGCGGCCTCGCCGGGTGATCCGCTCCCCGACCGCAGCCCGGAGCTTCTCGACTGACGACTTCGCGCGAGTTACTGCTACTTCGCGCGCCGTCGAGGGCGGGCGAAGTAGCGGTGGCCCGAGCGAAGTGGAGTCCGGGCGGCGGCGGAAGCACCGGCGAGTGGCAGGTCAGGGAGCAACCGGCCGCCGGTCAGGACAGGCGGATCAGCCGCCGATCGCCGACATCGGCCGGTCGGGTTGCAGGAAGCTGGGGTCGTCGATGCCGTGACCGGGCCGCTTGCCGCGGACGGCGAGCACCCAGCGGTCGGCGATCTCTTCGTCGGAGGCGCCCTCGCGCAGCGGCGCCCGCAGATCGGACTCGGTCCGGGCGAACAGGCAGTTGCGAATCTGCCCGTCGGCGGTCAGCCGGACCCGGTCGCAGGCGCCGCAGAACGGCCTGGTGACCGACGCGATGATGCCGACCCGGTGCTCGGTGCCCGCGACCCGGAACAGCTCGGCCGGGGCGCTGCCGCGACGGCGGGCGTCGTCCTCGTCCTCGACCAGGTCGACGGCGGTCGACAGCCGCTCCCGGATCTCGTCTGCGGTGACCATGTTCTCCCGCTGCCAGGCGTGCTGGGCGTCCAGCGGCATCTGTTCGATGAACCGGAGCTGGACGCCCTCCGCCATCGCCCAGCGCAGCAGGTCGGGTGCCTCGTGGTCGTTCACGCCGCGCATCAGGACTGCGTTGATCTTGACCGGCGTCAGCCCGGCCGCGCGAGCCGCGTTGACGCCCGCGAGCACGTCGGTCAGCCGGTCCCGCCGGGCGAGCCGCCGGAATGTCTCCCGCTGCAACGTGTCCAGCGAGATGTTGATCCGGTCCAGGCCGGCGCCGGCCAGCCCGCCGGCTCGCTCGGCCAGCCCGATCCCGTTCGTGGTCAGCGCGATCGTCGGTCGCGGCCGGAGCTCAGCGATCCGCTCGACGAGGTGTTCCAGCCCGCGCCGCAGCAGCGGCTCGCCGCCGGTCAGCCGGACGGTCTCGATGCCGAGCAGGCGGACCCCGATGTCGACCAGCCGCAGCGTCTCATCGTCGGTGAGCAGCTCGTCGCGGGCGAGCCACGGCAGACCCTCGGCCGGCATGCAGTACGTGCAGCGCAGGTTGCAGCGATCGGTCAGCGAGACCCGGAGGTCGGTCGCCACCCGGCCGTATCCGTCCGACAGCGCGCGCACCTTCGCGGTCGGCGACGCGTGCTCCCCGGTCGCCGCCGCGCTACGCACGCGAGGGAACGGCAGCAGGGCGGTCATTCCTTCACTCTAGGCGCCGATGGCGACACCCGCGACTCAGCGGACGAGATGGCCGGGCATCCGGGCCACGATCCGGTCCGGGTGGGTATAGACGTTCATGCTCGCGCCGCGGACGAACCCGACCAGGGTCAGCCCGGCGGCCGCGGCCAGCTCGACGGCCAGCGAGCTGGGGGCCGAGACGGCGACCATGATGCCGATGCCGGCGAGCACCGCCTTCTGGGTCAGCTCGTACGACGCCCGTCCCGACACCACCAACACGGTCTCGGTGAGCGGCAGCCGGCCCTGCCGGATCGCCCAGCCGACGACCTTGTCCACGGCGTTGTGCCGTCCCACGTCCTCGCGGACGCAAGCCATCGCACCGTCGGCGCTCATCAGGCCGGCGGCGTGCAGGCCACCGGTCTGGACGAACGCCCGCTGCGCCTCGCGCAGCCGTTCGGGGCCCGCCTCGACGACCTCCTGCGGCACTGGCTCGGCCGGTCCGAGAACGTACCGGCTGCGGCGCTGGAGCTGCTCGATGCTGTCGGTGCCGCAGATCCCGCACGCGCTGCTGGTCACCACCGGTCGCGCGCTGACCGCCTCCGGCGTCGCGGTCGCGGCCAGCCGGACGTCCAACACGTTGTAGGTGTTCCGCCCGTCGGCGTCGGCGCCGGCGCAGTAGCGGGCCGTGCTCACGTCCGCCGCGGTCGCGATGACTCCCTCCGCGTGCAGCAGGCCGTGGACCAGGTCCACGTCGTCGCCGGGTGTGCGCATGGTCACGACGAACCGCGAGCCGTCCAGCCGGATCTCGAGCGGCTCCTCGACGGCCAGCACCTCGATCCGCTGACGCGCGGAGTCCGGCCCGAGGTGCAGCACCGGATGTCTGGTTGTGACCCGCCCCATAGGATCATCCTGTCAGCCCGGACCAAGCGGCCGGGCACGGAAGCACGCGGGCAGCGCGATCGCGGAGGGCGAGACGATGGACATCGACACCTGGATCGAGCGGCTCTCCGCCGAACTCGGAGTCGCCGACATCCAGTTCGACAACGACGCCCTGCACACCGTGCTGGACCTTGCCCGCGACGCCGCGCACGAGGTCGAACGGATGGCGGCGCCGCTGACCACGTTCCTGATCGGGGTGGCGGTGGGTCGCGGCGAGACGCTCGGCGCCTCAGCGGCGAAGGCCACCGGGCTCCTGCTCGGCCTGAACGGGCCGGCGACACAGATCGACGGCGAGGCCGATGGCGACCCTGACCAAGCCGGCTGACGGGCCCGGCGCGGGAGCCGACGAGCCGAAGTCACCGCCGACACTGCGGCGACTGTGGCTGCGCTGGGTCCTGCTCGTGGTCTTCGTGGCCGTGCTCGGCACGGTGTTCGTCAACCTCGGCGAGTGGCAGCTGGACCGGCTGCACCAGCGCCAGGCCCGCAACGCCACGACGGTGGCGAACGAGCACGCCGCGGTGCGGCCGTACGCGGAGGTCTTCGACCATCCGATCGCCGACGCGGACACCTGGCAGCGGGTCCAGGCCACCGGCACGTTCGACGCCGGGCACCAGTTCGTCGTCCGCTATCGCAACAACGGCGACGACAGCGGGTACGAGATCCTCACCCCGTTGCAGACATCGACCGGAGCGGTGCTGGTCAGCCGCGGCTTCGTCACGCTGCCGGGCGGCCAGCAGATCCCGACCGCCGCACCGGCGCCGCCCAGCGGCCAGGTGCACGTCGTGGGGTACGTCCAGCGCAGCGAGAACGGCCGCAAGGGCGCGATCGTGCCGAACGGCAACCAGGTCCGGCTGATCAACTCGGCCGCACTGCAGCCGGCGATCCCCTATCCGATCGCCGACGGCTACATCAGCGCGATCACCGTCGATCCGCCGCAGAGCGGGGACTTCCAGCCGCTGGTGCTGCCCGAGATCTCCAACGGCCCGCACTTCTGGTACGCCGTCCAGTGGTTCATGTTCACCGGCATCGGCATCGCGGGGATCGTCGTGTTCATCCGCGGCGACCTGAAGGACCGCCGGCTCGCCCGTGAGGCGGCCGCCCGAGCCAAGGCACCCGGAGCACCCCCACCACCACCGGGAGCCAACAACGCCGGCTGACGCCCCGGCCCGGTGTTCATCTTCGCGCGACTTCGACCCACTTCGCTCGTCCAGCGCGACGCGCGAAGTGGGTGGAACTCGCGCGAAGATGCCGCTGGCCACGTGCCGCAGCCGCGCGGCCAGCACCGGACAGACCGGCGAGGAGCCGAGCCGAGCGACGCACGGGATACGCTCGGGCGCATGGACCTCGGGCTGACCGATCGGGTGTTCGTGGTGACGGCCGCCAGCAGCGGGCTCGGGCGGGCCACCGCCGGGGTGCTGGTGCGCGAGGGCGCCCGGGTGGTGCTGGTCGCGCGCCGGGAGGACGTGCTGGCCGAGGCGGTCGCCGACCTCGGTGACGACCGGGCGGCCGCGTTGACCGCCGATCTGGCCGAACCGGACACCGCCGCTCGGGTCTGCGACCTCGCCCTGGACCGCTGGCAGCGGCTCGACGGCGCGATGCTGAGCGTGGGCGGACCGCCGGCCGGCAGCGTGCTTGACACGACCGACGAGCAGTGGCGGGAGGCGTACGACTCTGTCTTCCTCGCCGCCCTGCGGCTGACCCGCGCGGTCGTCGCCCGGGGCACCGCGAGCGACCTGGCGATCGCCTGGGTGCTGTCGACCTCGGTCAAGTCGCCGATCCCGGGGCTGGCCGCCTCGAACGGCCTCCGGCCCGGCCTCGGCATGCTGGTGAAGCAACTCGCCGACGAGCTCGGACCGCAAGGGACCCGAGTGGTCGGGCTCGCCCCGGGCCGGATCGAGACCGAACGCGTGCAGCACCTCGACTCGTTGTTCCCCGACCCGGCGGCGGCCCGGGAGGCCGCGGAGCGCGCGATCCCGCTCGGCCGCTACGGCGAGCCGGAGGAATTCGGCCGGATCGCGGCATTCCTGCTCTCCCCCGCCGCCTCCTACGTCACCGGCTCGGTCATCCCGATCGAGGGCGGCGCCCTGCGCACCCTCTGACCGTCCGTGGGGATCGCTCAGATCGTCGACCTGCTCGCCTGCCCGCACTGCGCACACCCGCTGAACGCGGAGGAGGACGTACGCGCGGTGGTTTGCGCGAACGGGCACCGCTTCGATCTCGCCCGCCAGGGCTACCTCAACCTGCTCGCGGCCGCCCAGCCGCCGAACGCCGACACGGTCGCGATGGTCGCCGCCCGGGAACGGTTCCTGGCCGCCGGGACGTACGACCCGATCGCCGACGCCGCCCGTGACCTGCTCGGGCCGGAGCCGGCCCGGATCCTGGATGCCGGCGCGGGCACGGGACGCCTGCTGAGCCGGCTGCTCGACCCGAGCCCCGGCTCGCTCGGGATCGCACTCGACGTCTCCACCGCAGCCGCCCGGCGGGCCGCGCGGACCCATCTCCGACTCGGGGCCGTGGTCGCCGACGTCTGGCGCCGGCTGCCGGTGCGCGACGCCGCGGTCGACGCGGTGATCAGCAACTTCGCGCCCCGCAACCCGGTCGAGTTCGCCCGGGTGCTGGCGCCGGCCGGGCGGCTGCTGACGATCACCCCGACCGAGAAGCACCTGGCCGAGCTGCGCCGGACGTACGGGCTGCTGGACGTGCAGCCCGCCAAGGCCGGCCGGCTGGCCGCGGCGCTGTCCGAGCGGTTCGTGCCGCTCGCCGCCCACCGGCTGGACCGCCACGACCGCTGGGCCGCCCCGGTCGTCGCCGACGCCATCGCGATGGGACCCAACGCGTTCCACCCGACCCCGGAGCGGCCGGAACCGGCGGACGCCGAGGTGACCGTCTCGGTGGAGCTTCGGCTCTGGTCACGACGCGACCGGTAGCCGGCGGGGGCGATCAGAGCGCGGACTCGGCGAACTGGGTGCGATACAACTCGGCGTAGAGGCCGCCGGCGGCGAGCAGGTCGAGGTGACGGCCGCGCTGGACGATCCGGCCGTCGTCGACGACCAGGATCAGGTCGGCGTCGCGGATGGTGGACAACCGGTGGGCGATCACGATCGAGGTCCGGCCCTCCATCGCCGCGTCCAGGGCCCGCTGGACGGCGAGCTCGGACTCGGAGTCCAGATGGGCGGTGGCCTCGTCCAGCACCACGATCGGCGGCGCCTTCAGCAGCAGCCGGGCGATCGCCAGCCGTTGGCGCTCACCGCCGGAGAGCCGGTAGCCGCGCTCGCCGACCACCGTCTCCAAGCCGTCCGGCAGCGCGTCGACCAAATCCCCGATCCGGGCGGCGGCGAGCGCGGCCCGCATCTCGGCCTCGCCGGCGTCCGGCTTGGCATAGCTCAGGTTGGCCCGGATCGTGTCGTGGAACATGTGCGCGTCCTGGGTGACATAGCCGACGGCGGCGTGCAGCGAGTCCAGCCGCAGATCGCGTACGTCGGTGCCGGCCACCCGCACTGATCCGGTCTGGACGTCGTACAGCCGGGCGATCAGGTGGGTGATCGTCGTCTTCCCGGCACCCGAGCGCCCGACCAGCGCGACGGTCTGACCCGCCTCGACACGGAAGGAGATGTCGGTCAGCACGGCTGACTCCGGACGGGCGTCCAGGGCGGCGACCGACTCCAGGCTGGCGAGCGAGATCTCGGCGGCGGTCGGATAGCGGAAGCCGACCCCGGAGAACTCGACGCTCGCGTCCGGGCCGACCGGCACCGCCCCCGGGCGGTCGGCGATGCCGGGCGCCAGGTCCAGCACCTCGAACACCCGGTCGAAGCTGACCAAAGCGTTCATCACGTCGATCCGGACGTTGGTCAACGAGGTGAGCGGCCCGTACAGCTGAGCCAGCAGCCCGGTCATCGCGGTCAGGGTGCCGACGGTGAGCACGCCGCTGATCGCCAGCGATCCGCCGACGCCGTAGACCAGCGCCGCGGCCAGCGCGCTCAGCAGGCCGAGGGAGGCCATGAACACCCGGCCGTTCATCGCGATCCGGACCGACACATCGCGGACGGCGCCCGCCTTCTGGGCGAACCGATCGTGCTCCTCACCGGCCCGCCCGAACAGCTTCACCAGCAACGCGCCGCTGACGCTGAACCGCTCCGTCATGCCGGCGGCCAGGTCGCCGTTGAACTGCATCTGCTGCCGGGTCAGCCCGGCCAGCCGGGACCCGACCATCCGGGCCGGGATGAAGAAGATCGGCACCATGATCAAGGCGGCGACGGTGAGCTGCCAGCTCAGCACCAGCATCGCGCCCAGCACCAGCACGAGGCTGATGATGTTCGACAAGACGGTGGACAGCGTCGAGGTGAACGCCTGCTGGGCGCCGATCACGTCGGAGTTGAGCCGGGAGACCAGCTTGCCGGTCTGGGTCCGGGTGAAGAAGGCGATCGGCATCTGCAGCACGTGGTCGAAGACCTGCGTCCGCAGGTCGTAGATCAGGCCCTCACCGATCCGGGCCGAGCACCAGCGCTGGACCAGGCCGAGCACCGCCTGGACCACCGCCAGCAGCGCGACCACGGCGGCCAGCTCGATCACGACGGTGCGGTTCCCGGCCAACACGCCGTCGTCGATGATCGATCGTGCGAGCAGCGGCGGCGCCACCACCAGGGCCGAGGAGATGATCACCAGCACCAGGAAGAACAGGATCAGCCGGCGGAACGGGCGGGCGAACCGCAGGGTGCGGCGGAGCACGCCCCGGGAGAGCCGGTGATCGGTCAACTCCGGATCGCCGCCGGACATCCGGCGCATCAGCCCGGCGCCACCGCCGCGCATCCCACCACCCATGATCGACATGGACCCACCTCGTTCCTCCGCGCGAACCTGCGCGCCGGGTCAAACGTAGGCGGGCGCACCGACATTCCACCTCGACCGTGGTCGAGGTGGAGCCGATGCCGGGTGCAGCGGTCAGGACTTCTTCGCGGCCCTCTTGGTGGCAGCCTTCTTGGCGGGGGACGACTTCTTCGCCGCGGACGCCTTCTTGGCCGGTGCCGACTTGGCCGCCTTCGCCGGCGCCGCCTTGGCCGCCTTCGCCGGTGCGGACTTGGCCGCCTTCGCCGGCGCGGCCTTGGTCACCTTGGCCGCCTTGACCGGCGCGGCCTTGGTCGCCTTCGTGGCCGTGGCCTTGGTGGCGGTGGCCTTGGTGGCGGTGCCCTTCGTCGCCTTCTTGGCGGGCGCGGACTTGGTGGCCTTGGCCGTGGTCGCCTTGGTCGAGGTGGTCCCCGCGCTCTTGGTGGCCGTCGCCTTCTTGGCTGCGCTCTTCTTGACGGCACTCTGGTTGACGGCGGGCGACTGTGCGGCCGCCTTGGCCGGGGTAGCCTTCGCCGCCGGCGACTTCTTGGCGGGCGCCTTGGCCGGAGCGCTCTTGGTGGTCTTCTTCGCCGCGCCACGGGTGGCTCCGCCACGCCCACGCAGGGGCGCTCCGGCTTCCTTCAAAACTCCGTGGACGAACCCGTACGATCGGCCGGCGTCGTCTGCGATCTTCCGGATGCTGTCTCCCGCTGCGTACCGCTTCGCGAAGTTCGAAGCCAGTGTGCTGCGCTGCGCACCGGTGATCCGAGAGCCCTTGGCCAGCGTGGTAGCCGCCATCTTTCCTCCATCCTCGCAAGTCCCCGAGCTCGGGCGCTCGACGACGGGCCAGTTCCAATGATCGACTTGTCAAGATCATCTGGCAACGGCTGGAGCCGAGAAATGTGCGTCAATCGCAAGATCATCCGCAACGGGTGATCGGCAAGAACCCGGCTGACGGCCGACCCGGAGCCTCAGGCGAGGGCGATCAACTCGGCGTACTCCGGACTCCACAGGTCCTCCACGCCGTCGGGCAGCAGCAGCACCCGGTCCGGGTCGAGGGCATCGACCGCGCCCTCGTCGTGGGTGACCAGGACCACCGCACCGCGATACGTCCGGATCGCCGCGAGCACCTCGGCCCGCGATGCCGGGTCCAGGTTGTTGGTGGGCTCGTCCAGCAGCAACACGTTCGCGCTCGACACCACCAGCATCGCCAGCGCGAGCCGGGTCTTCTCCCCGCCCGAGAGCACACCGGCGGGCTTGTCCACGTCGTCGCCGGAGAACAGGAACGACCCCAGCACCTTGCGGACGTCGGTCTCGTTCAGCTGCGGCGCGGCCGTCTTCATGTTCGCCAGCACGCTGCGCCGGACGTCCAGCGTTTCGTGCTCCTGCGCGTAGTAGCCGAGCCGGAGCCCGTGACCCGGCACCACCTCGCCGGTGTCGGACGCCTCGATCCCGGCCAGGATGCGAAGCAGGGTGGTCTTCCCGGCGCCGTTCAGGCCGAGCACGACCACCTGGCTGCCCTTGTCGATGGCAAGATCAACACCGGTGAAGACCTCGAGCGAGCCGTACGACTTGGACAGGTCCGAGGCGGTCAGCGGCGTCTTGCCACAGGGCGCGGGTTCGGGGAACCTGATCTTGGCGACCCGGTCGGCCGCCCGCTCCGACTCCAGCCCGGACAGCAGCCGCTCGGCCCGGCGTGCCATGTTCTGCGCGGCGGTGGCCTTGGTCGCCTTCGCCCGCATCTTGTCCGCCTGCGCCATCAGCTGGTCGGCCTTGCGCTCGGCGTTGGCCCGCTCCCGCTTGCGGCGCTTCTCGTCGGTCTCCCGCTGCTGCAGGTAGCGCTTCCAGTCCATCGCATACAGGTCGAGCTCGGCCCGGTTGGCGTCCAGGTGGAACACCTTGGTGACCGTCGACTCCAGCAGCCCGGTGTCGTGGCTGATCACCAGGATGCCGCCGGCGTAGGTCTGCAGGAATCCACGCAGCCACACGATCGAGTCGGCGTCCAGGTGGTTCGTCGGCTCGTCCAGCAGCAGTGTGTCGGCGCCGGAGAACAGGATCCGGGCCAGCTCGACCCGTCGCCGCTGACCGCCGGACAGTGTCCGCAGCGGCTGGTGCAGCACCCGCTCGGGCAGGGCCAGATTGGCCGCGATCCGGGCCGCCTCCGATTCCGCCGCATAGCCGCCGGCCGCCGCCAGCTCCGCCTCGGCCCGGGCGTACTTCCGCATCGCCGACTCGCGGACCTCGTCGTCGTGATGGCCCATGTCGGTGCCGGCCCGGTCCAGCCGCGACAGCACGTGATCCAGCCCGCGAGCGGCGAGGATGCGGTCCTTGGCCAGCATGTCGAGGTCACCGGTGCGCGGATCCTGCGGCAGGTAACCGACCGGACCGCCGCGGGTCACGCCGCCTGCGGCCGGTTGGCCCTCACCGGCGAGCACCTTGGTCAGGGTCGTCTTGCCCGCCCCGTTGCGACCGACCAGACCCACCTTGTCCCCGGCCGCGATCTGGAACGAGGCGTGCTCCAGCAGCAGACGCGCCCCGGCACGTATCTCCAGATCCCTCGCGACCAACACGAGGGACCATGCTAGTTGGGACTGCCTAACGCAACGGCCATCGAGCCGCGCCCCGGACGCGGCCGGCACGTCCCGCCGAAATAAAACCTTCCGTCCGTACGACTGCATATGCACACTAACCATGGCAGTCGGCGCGGTGTCAGGCCGCATCCGATGAACGGGGCTTCTTTCACCGGATTCTCCGACTGTCTTCGACGGGCAGCCGATGACGGCCGACTCGGCTCGTTCGTCGACGTGCGCCGTCACGGAAAGGGTGGACGCCACGAGCATGAACGGGACCTCGAACTCCGACGACACCTCCGGAGATGTCGTCGAGCCGAAAGCGCCGCAGCCACCCAAGCGTGGGGCGTTCCCGACACCGAAATCGAAGATTGCCGACGCGCCCGAGTTCGTCCCGGACCCCGGCCCGGACGAGCCCGACTCGTCGAACACGGAGGAGAAACCAGATGACTGACCAGACCGATCAGGCCGCACGCGCACCGAAGCGCGGTGCCCTGCCGTCACCGCGCAGCGCGCTCGCCGCGGCCGTACCGCACGTCGCTCGGGTCGGCGCACCGCCGACCTTCCTGACCAGGCCCCAGCGGATCTCGATGTGGGGCAACGACGTCCACGGCGACTGCGTGACCGCCGAGGAGGCGTTCGCCAAGGCGTGCAACAACCCGGAGATCTTCGTCTCCGACGACGACGTGATCGAGTGGGCCAAGGAGCACGGCGTGCTCGAGGGCGCCTACCTCACCGACGTGATGAGCTGGATGCAGCAGTACGGCTTCGTCCAGGGGTCGCAGATGTACGTCGACGGCGGCCACTTCTCGGTGAACTGGAACGACGACGCGACGCTGCGCAGTGCGATCGCCCTCGGCCCGGTCAAGCTCGGCATCGCGGCCGACCAGATCGAGACCGCGTGGCAGTCCACCGGTGGCCGGACCGGCTGGTTCGGCACCGGATTCCATCCCGACGCCGGCGAGGACCACTGCGTCGCCCTGTGTGGCTACGGTTCGCTGACCTGGTTGGCGCAGCAGTTCGGCGTCTCGGTGCCGGCAGGAGTCGACGGCTCCCAGCCGGGCTATGCCCTGTTCACCTGGAATTCGATCGGCATCATCGACGTGCCGTCGATGCGTGCCATCACCCACGAGGCCTGGCTGCGCCAGCCGACGACCATCGTCGAGCCGACCGCCACCGGGGACACCATGGCGCCCGGTCAGATCCTGCTGCCGGGCGAGGCCGTGCACTCCGCGGACGGCCGCTACACCTTCGTCTACCAGGGCGACGGCAACCTGGTCCTCTACGACGGCGGCCACGCGCTGTGGGCGTCGAACACGTACGGGCGGCCCGCCGGCGTCTGCGTCATGCAGGGCGACGGCAATCTGGTGATCTACCCACCGAACGGGGGCAACGCGATCTGGTCGTCGGGCACCTACGGCAATCCCGGTAGCCATCTGGTCGTGCAAGGCGACGGCAACGTGGTCATCTACCAGCCGAACGGGCACCCGATCTGGTCCACCAACACCTGGCTGCCGACCGGGCCCACCGCGACCGGTGACACCATGCAGCCCGGCCAGGTGCTCAACCCGGGCAACAGCATCACCTCCGCGAGCGGACGCTACCGGTTCGTCTACCAGGGCGATGGCAACCTCGTCCTCTACGACGGCGGACAACCGCTCTGGGCGTCGAACACCAACGGCCGACCGGTCGGCATCTGCATCATGCAGGGCGACGGCAACCTGGTGATCTACGCCCGCGGCGGACACCCGATCTGGGCCTCCGGCACGAACGGCAATGCCAACAGCCGGCTGGTCGCCCAGGACGACGGCAACGTCGTGATCTACCAACCAGGCGGCCATCCCGTCTGGTCCACCAACACCTGGCTGCCCTCCGGTCCGACCGCGACCGGCGACACCATGCAGCCCGGCCAGGTGCTCAACCCGGGCAACAGCATCACCTCCGCCGACGGCCGGTTCCGGTTCGTCTACCAAGGGGACGGCAATCTCGTGCTCTATCAGGGCAACCAGGCGCCGTGGGCCTCCGGCACGAACGGTCGCGGCGTCGGCGTGTGCGTCATGCAGGGCGACGGCAACCTGGTGATCTATCTGCGCGGCGGGCATCCGATCTGGGCGTCGAACACCGACGGCAACCCGGGTAGCCACCTGATCGTCCAGAACGACCGCAACGTGGTGATCTACCGGCCGAACGGCAGCCCGGCCTGGGCGACCGGCACCAACATCTGAGGTTCGGCCGCACGCCTCATTAGGTGCCCTGAGCCTGTCGAAGGGCAGCACCGCGCTTCGACAGGCTCAGCGCACGTCCGGGCCAGCTCAGCGCGCGTTCGCGGCCAAGCTCAGCGCATCAGTCAACCGCGACCGACGCTGCGCGGCGGCGAGTGCAGGAGCGTGCGGTGAAACACGCCTTTCGTTTCACCGAACGCGACGAACGAGCCGCCCTGAAGCGCAGCGGAGCGCGGAGCGAGGGCTTGCCCGAGCGGAGCAATCAAACATTGAACCCCAGGGCGCGCAGCTGGTCCCGGCCGTCATCGGTGATCATCTCCAGGCCCCACGGCGGCATCCAGACCCAGTTGATCGCGAAGGAGGAAACCAGGCCCTCCAGCGCGGTCTGGGTCTGGTCCTCGATCACGTCGGTCAGCGGACAGGCGGCCGAGGTGAGCGTCATGTCGATGGTGACGGAGTTGTCGTCCTCGACGTGGAGGCCGTAGATCAGTCCCAGATCGACGACGTTGATCCCCAGCTCGGGGTCCACGACGTCCTTCAGCGCCTCGGTCAGGTCCTCCACGGTCGGCGCCGCGCTGAGTGCTTCGTCGAACTCGGGCAGTTCGTCCCGTACGAGATCGGATGGTCGCGTCTCGGTCATCAGTTCTCCTCACCGTCGGTCGTACTGGCTCGCAGCGCGGCGTCCTTGAACGCCGACCAGCCCAGCAGTGCGCACTTCACCCGGGCCGGGAACTTGGCCACGCCGGCGAACGCGATGCCGTCCTCCAGCCGGTCCTCGTCCGGTTCGATCTCGCCACGGCTCTGCATCATGGCGAGGAACTCCTCGTGCAGCGCCAGGCCCTCGGTGATCGGCTTGCCGATCACCAGATCGGTCATCACCGAGGTCGACGCCTGCGAGATCGAACAGCCCAGCCCCTCATACGACACGTCGCTGACCAAATCCCCATCAAGGCTGAGCCGCAGCGTCACCTCGTCGCCGCAGGTCGGGTTGACGTGGTGCACCTCGGCGCCGTACGGCTCGCGCAGTCCGCTGTGGTGCTTGGCCCGGTAGTGGTCAAGGATGATCTCTTGGTACATCTCCTCGATCTTCATCGGCGTCTCCCGAAGAAGTCCACGGTGTAGGTCAGCGCCTCGGCCAGCGCGTCGATCTCGGTCGTGGTGGTGTAGAGGTAGAACGACGCCCGAGTCGAGGACTGGATGCCGAACGCGTCGTGCAGCGGCTTCGCGCAGTGGTGGCCACCGCGCACGGCGACCCCTCGGGAGTCCAGCAGCTGACCCACGTCGTGCGGGTGGATCTGCTCCCCGGCCGGTGTCGCCAGCGTGAAGGACACCGCTCCCCCGCGGCTGACCAACTCCCGCGGGCCGAGAACGGCCAGGCCCGGGATCTGCTGCAGCACGTCCAAGGCGTAGCCGGTGATCTCCTGCTCGTGCCTGGCGACCGCGCTCATCCCGAGCTCGGACAGGTAGTCCACCGCCGCGCCGAGCCCGACGGCCTGGACGATCGGCGGCGTACCGGCCTCGAACCGGTGCGGCGGCGGCGCAAACGTCGAGCCGGTCATCTTCACGGTCTCGATCATCTCCCCGCCACCGAGGAACGGCGGCAGGTTCTCCAGCAGCTCATAGCGACCCCAGAGCACGCCGATCCCGGTCGGGCCGAGCATCTTGTGCCCGGTGAAGGCCAGGTAGTCCACCCCGAGCGCGGCCACGTCCACCGGCAACTGCGGAACGGCCTGGCTGGCGTCGACGATCACCGTCGCGCCGTAGGCGTGAGCCTGGGCCGCGATCGCGTCCACCGGGTTCACCGTGCCGAGCACGTTCGAGACGTACGCGATCGAGACGATCTTGGTGCGCTCGTTGATCAGCCCGTCCTCGGCCGCCCGCTCGACGTCCAGCCGGCCGTCGGAGGTCACGTCGAACCAGCGCAAGGTCGCGCCGGTCCGCTCGGCGGCGAGCTGCCACGGCACGATGTTGGAGTGGTGCTCCATCACCGAGATGACGATCTCGTCGCCCGGCCCGAGCTCCCGGGTCGCGGTGTAGGCCAGCAGGTTCAACGCCTCGGAGGCGTTCTTGGTGAAGACGATCTCCTCGGACCGCTGCGCACCGACGAACCGGGCCACCTTCGCCCGGGCGCCCTCGAACGCCTCGGTCGCCTCCGCGCCGAGCATGTGCATCGCCCGGGCCACGTTGGCGTTGTGATGGAGGTAGTGGTCCTCGATCGTCTCGACCACCGAGCGTGGCTTCTGCGAGGTGTTCGCGCTGTCGAGGTAGACCAGCGGTCGGTCCCCGACCATCCGCTCGAAGATCGGGAAATCGGCGCGGATGTGGTCCACGTCGTACGGGATCTCCCCCGCCGTCGGGCTGGTGCCGACGCCGGCCGGGGTGTCGACCTCGGCGACGTCGATCACCGCCGGGTACTCGGCCATCAGCTCTGCTCCGCCCCGGTGGTCTGCAGGGTGGCGGCCTCCAGCTCGGCGGCCTCGCGCGCGGCGCGGACGTACCGGTCGTAGCCCTCGGCCTCCAGCCGCTCGGCCAGCTCCGCGCCGCCCTCCTCGGCCACCCGGCCGGCGACGAACACGTGCACGAAGTCCGGCTTGATGTAGCGCAGGATCCGGGTGTAGTGGGTGATCAGCAGCACGCCGCGATCGCCCTGGTCGGTGAACCGGTTGACGCCCTCGGAAACCACCCGCAGCGCGTCGATGTCGAGGCCGGAGTCGGTCTCGTCCAGGATCGCGAACTGCGGGTTGAGCAGCTCCAGCTGGACGATCTCGTGCCGCTTCTTCTCCCCGCCGGAGAAGCCCTCGTTGACGCTGCGCTGGGCGAACTCGGGATCCATCTGGACCCGCGCCATGGCCGCGTTGACGTCTTTCACCCAGGTACGCAGCTTGGGCGCCTGCCCGTCGATGGCGGTCTTGGCCGTGCGCAGGAAGTTGGCGACCGACACCCCCGGGACCTCGACCGGATACTGCATGGCAAGGAACAATCCGGCGCGGGCGCGCTGGTCGACGGTCATCGACAACAGGTCCTGGCCGTCCAGGGTCACGCTGCCCTGGGTGATCGTGTATTTCGGGTGTCCGGCGATGGAGTACGCGAGGGTGGACTTGCCGGAGCCGTTCGGACCCATGATCGCGTGCGTCTCACCGCTGCGAATGGTGAGGTCGACACCGCGGAGGATCTCCTTGGTGCCGGACTCGGTCTCGACGGTGACGTGCAGATCGCGGATTTCGAGAGTGGACATGGGTTAGGACTCCTGTTGCTGAGCTGAGATTGCGTGACGATCGAGAGGCGCCGAGGTGTCGACGAGTACGTCGTCACCCTCGAGCCGGCAGCGATAGATGGGCACCGGCTCGGTGGCCGGCAGTCCGGTCGGCTCGCCGGTGCGCAGGTCGAACCGGGACCCGTGCAGATAGCATTCGATCTCGCCGTCGCCGACGTCGCCCTCCGACAGCGGGATGGCCGCGTGCGAGCACTCGTCGGCGATCGCGTAGAAGCGGCCGGCGCTGTTCACGATGGCCAGGTCGAGACCGTCGGCGTCGACGGCGACGGCGGTCTCGGGCGCGACCTCGGCCGCGGTACACACCCGGACGAAACTCATCGGTTCCCGCCCTCGGGCAGCCCGACGTTGATCGCCAGCTCGTCCTCGACGGCCTCCAGCAGCCGGGCCTCCACCTCGGGAATGCCGATCCGGCGGATGATGTCGGCGAAGAAGCCGTGCACGACCAGCCGGCGGGCCTCGGCCTCGGCGATCCCCCGGCTGCGCAGATAGAACAGCTGCTCGTCGTCGAACCGGCCGGTGGTGGAGGCGTGACCCGCACCCTCGATCTCGCCGGTCTCGATCTCCAGGTTGGGCACCGAGTCGGCCCGGCAGCCGTCGGTCAGCACCAGGTTCTTGTTGGACTCGTAGGTCGTGATCCCCTCGGCCACCTTGCGGATCAGCACGTCGCCGACCCAGACCGAGTGCGCGCCGCGGCCCTGCAGGGCGCCGCGGTAGTCGACGTTGCTCTTGGTGTGCGGGGCGTTGTGGTCGACGAACAGCCGGTGCTCGATGTGCTGGCCGGCGTCGACGAAATAGACCCCGCTCTGTTGCAGGTCGCCGCCGGGTCCGGCGTAGTCAGCGGTCTCGACCAGCCGGACCAGATCGCCGCCGAGGGAGGCGTTCAGCGTCTTCACGCTCGCGTCTCGGCCGACCCGGAGCGCCACCTGGCCGGCGTGCACCGCGTCGTCGGCCCACAGTTGCAGGCCGACCAGCTCCAGCTGCGCGCCGTCGCCGACCAGCACCGTGAGATAGCTGGCGTAGCGGGCCGAACCGTGGTGCTCCAGCACGATGGTGGCCTTGGCGAACGCACCGACCGTGATCACCACGTGGCCGTGCACCAGCCGCTCCGCGTCGTCTCCGGTCAGGGTGATCAGCACCGGGCGGTCCAGCTCGGCCTCCGCGGGCACGTCGAGGTGCACCGCGCCGCCCGCGTGGCTCACCGCCAGTGCCGCGATCCGGTCGCTCGGCGCGGGTCCGCCGAGTGCGATCGCCGCCTCGGTGGTGATCTCGGCGGTGGTCACCCCCGCCGGGGCGTCGATGACCCAGTCGAGGTGGCCGCCGTCACCTGCGGGCTCGTCGAGCAGGCCGGCGAGGCGCTTCAACGGCGTGAACCGCCAGACCTCCTCCAGGCCCTTCGGCTTGGGGTGGTCGGCGAGGTCGTACGACGGCACCGGGTGCAGGTGCGACGCGACCGTCTCGACGGCATCGGCCACATTCGGGGCAGCCGCGGGCCGGGTATCTACAGACACAGACATCTCTTTCTAGGTTGAGCTCGCGCGGGATGGCCGGGTCAGCCGACGGCGCCTTCCATCTGCAGCTCGATCAACCGGTTCAGCTCCAGCGCGTATTCCATCGGGAGCTCGCGGGCGATCGGCTCGACGAAGCCACGGACGATCATCGCCATCGCCTCGTCCTCGCCGAGTCCGCGGCTCATCAGATAGAACAGCTGGTCGTCGCTGACCTTGGAGACCGTCGCCTCGTGCGCCATCGACACGTCGTCCTCGCGGACGTCGACGTAGGGATAGGTGTCGGACCGGCTGATCTGGTCCACCAGCAGCGCGTCACACTTCACGATCGAGGCCGAGTGGTGCGCACCCTCCTGGACCTGGACCAGGCCGCGGTAGGACGTCCGGCCACCGCCGCGGGCAACCGACTTGGAGATGATCGAACTCGAGGTGTGCGGGGCGCAGTGCACCATCTTCGAACCCGCGTCTTGGTGCTGGCCCTCGCCGGCGAACGCGATCGACAGCGTCTCGCCCTTGGCGTGCTCGCCCATCAGGTACACCGCCGGGTACTTCATGGTGACCTTGGAGCCGATGTTGCCGTCGATCCACTCCATCGTCGCGCCCTCCTCGCAGGTGGCGCGCTTGGTGACGAGGTTGTAGACGTTGTTCGACCAGTTCTGGATCGTGGTGTAGCGGCAGCGAGCGCCCTTCTTGACGATGATCTCCACCACGGCGCTGTGCAGCGAGTCCGAGCTGTAGATCGGGGCGGTGCAACCTTCGACGTAGTGCACGTAGGCGCCCTCGTCGACGATGATCAAGGTCCGTTCGAACTGGCCCATGTTCTCGGTGTTGATCCGGAAGTACGCCTGCAGCGGGATCTCCACGTGCACGCCCTTCGGCACGTAGATGAAGGAGCCGCCGGACCAGACCGCGGTGTTCAGCGCGGCGAACTTGTTGTCGCCGACCGGGATCACGGTGCCGAAGTACTCCTGAAAGAGCTCCGGGTGCTCCTTCAACGCGGTGTCGGTGTCCAGGAAGATCACACCCTGCTTCTCGAGCTCTTCGTTGATCTTGTGGTAGACCACCTCGGACTCGTACTGGGCCGCGACACCGGCGACCAGCCGCGCCTTCTCGGCCTCCGGGATGCCGAGCTTGTCGTAGGTGTTCTTGATGTCGGCGGGCAGGTCGTCCCAGCTGGTCGCCTGCTTCTCGGTGGAGCGGACGAAGTACTTGATGTTGTCGAAGTCGATGTCGTCGAGCTCCGCACCCCAGGTCGGCATCGGCTTGCGGCCGAACAGCCGGTGGCCCTTCAGCCGCAGATCGAGCATCCACTGCGGCTCGTTCTTCAGGTGCGAGATGTTCGCCACGATCTCCGGTGTGAGACCGCGCTGAGCGGTCGCGCCGGCGACGTCGGAGTCGGCCCAGCCCCACTCGTAGCGGCCGAGGGCCTCCAGGTGCTGGTCCTGGGTCTGTCCGAGCCCCGGACCGGCCGGAGTCGTGGCGGCGGGATCTTGTATCTGGGTCACGAGTCGGACCTTTCGTCGGTTGTCGAGTCATGCAGGACGGGCCCGGTGGACGGGCGCGATTGCGGAACGTGAGTGGTGCAGACCCCGTCGCCGTGGGCGATAGTGGCCAGCCTCTGGACGTGGACCCCGAGCACCCGGGAGAAGGCTGCGGTCTCGGCCTCGCAGAGCTCGGGAAAGCGCTCCGCGACGTGGGCGACCGGGCAGTGGTGCTGACACAACTGCTCGCCGGCTCCGGCCGGCTGGGTCGACGCCGCGTACCCCTCGGCGGTGAGAGCGGCGGCCAGGGCCTGCACCGGGCTCACCTCGGGTCCGGCGGCCGTGACCGCTTGCGCATAGCGGGCTTCGATGCCGGTGAGCCGCTCGGCGGCGAACTCCTCAACCGCGGCCGAGCCGGCGGTGCGCTGCAGGAAGGACAGCGCGGTGATGGCCAGTTCGTCGTACGCGGTGTAGAACTTCGCCCGGCCGGCGTCGGTAAGGGCGAAGACCTTGGCCGGCCGTCCCCGACCGCGCGGGCCGTACACCCGCTGTTCGCGGGACTCCACCAGGCCCTGGTCCTCGAGCACGTCGAGATGGCGCCGGATCGCCGCGGCGGTCAGGCCGAGTCGCTCAGCCAGTGCGGCCGCCGTGGAGGGGCCATGGGTGAGGATCGAACCGGCGACCTGCTCCCGGGTGGAGGCGTCCCGCTCGACCAGGGCCGTTCCGCCCACGCCCGGCGCGCCCGCGGGGATCCGCGGGCGTGCGGCAGAGGTCGGAGCGGTTTTCACAACACCAGTGTGCTCTTATTCGAATGGCGCATTCAAATAAGGACAGCCTTAGTCGGATCTCGCGACAAACCGCAGCGTAGCGTCCCTCTGGTGAGACTGACCTACCGCATCGTGGCCTACACGATCTCCCTGGCCGTCGCCCTCCAGGCGGCCTCGATCGCGCTCGCGTTCTCCGGGCTTGCCGGCTGGGTGTTCGACGGCGGCGTGCTGGACCGCGCGGTGATGACCGGACCGGGCTATCCCGGCCAGGGCGGGTTCGGCTTCCATGAGGTGGTCGGCATGGTGGTCATCCCAATTCTTGGCGTGTTGCTGCTGGCCTTCTCCTTCTTCGTCAAGGTGCCCCGGGCGGTGGCCTGGTCGGTGATCGTGCTGGTGTCGATCGTTCTGCAGATCGCGTTCGCCGAGCTGGCCAAGCTGTCGTACGTGTTCGGCGCCGTGCACGGCCTGTTCGCGTTCGCCGTGCTCGCCTTCGCGACCGTCGCGGCCACCCGGGTCGCCCGCGCCGAGCCGCTCACCCCGGCAGCGACCGCCTGATGTCGGGTCCGAGGTCGGAGGTCGCCGCTCGCGCCGGTGCGCTGCTGCGGTTGCACCGCGACCCGGCGCTGCTCACCGTCGTCAACATCTGGGACGCGGTCTCGGCTGCCGTCGTGGCCGCCCGGCCGGGCACGACGGCGCTGGCCACGGCCAGTCACTCCATCGCCGCGTCCCGGGGATATCCCGACGGCGAGGTGATTGGGGTGGACGAGATGATCGAGGAGGTACGCCGGATCGTGGCTGCCGTCGACCTCCCGGTCAGCGCGGACCTGGAGGGCGGCTACGGCAATGCGCCGGAGACGATCCGCAAGGCGATCGGCGTCGGGGCCGTCGGGGCGAACATCGAGGACCAACTCAAGCCGCTGACCGAGGCGGCCCGGCAGGTCGAGGCCGTGATGGCCGCCGCTGAGGCCGAGGGCGTACCCGATTTCGTGCTGAACGCGCGGACCGATGCCTTCCTGCGAGCCGGCGATCGCGACCCGGCCGACGTGCTGGCCGATGCCACCGCCCGCGGTAGGGCGTTCCTGGACGCCGGCGCACCGGTGGTGTTCGTCCCGGGCAGGTTGTCCGAGCCGCAGGTGGCCCACTTGAGCGACGCCTTCGGACCGCAGCGACTGACCCTGATCGGGGTCCCGGGCAGCATCTCGCTGGCCCGGATGGCCGACCTCGGCGTGGCCCGGGTCTCCTACGGCCCGTGGTCGCAGCGGGTGGCCCTGACCGCGCTCGCCAGCCTGGTCGAGGCCGTCCACAACGGCAGCGGGCTGCCCGATGGCACCCGGGTGCTGAACTAGGGTCCCGCCGGACGCCTCAGGCGGCGAAGTAGGAGCCGCCCGCGAGGTCCTCCAGCAGGGTGGGCGCGGTCGGCGCCCAGCCAAATCGTGCCCGGGTCGCGGCGCTGGAGGCCGGCAGGTCGAGGGCGAAGAATCGCCCGATCCAGCCGAAGTGCTCGACCGCACGGTCGGGCTCGATCGACTCGACACGCAGGCCGAGACCGCTCCCGATCGCCTCCGCGATGTCGCGGGCCGGCACGCCCTCCTCGGCCACCGCATGCACGACCGAGCCGGCAGGAGCCGACCCCAGCGCACGCGCGACCAGCCGGGCCGCATCCACCACGTGTACGGCGGGCCAGCGGTTCGTTCCGTCCCCGATGTAGCCCGAGACACCGCGCTCCCGCGCCGCTCGTACGATCTGGGCGATGAAGCCGTGATCGCCCGCACCGTGCACCGTCGGCGCGAACCGCAGGGACACGCTGTGCACGCCGCGTTCCGCATAATCCATCGCCAGCGCCTCGCTGCCGCCGCGCGGCGCATCCGGGCCGCTGGGAGTGTCGCGGTCGTCCTCGGTGACCACCCGGCCGGGCGCGAATGCCACGCCGGAGGCGAACAGGAACGGCCGGTCGGACCCGAGCAAGGTCTCGGCGATCGTCTCGACCGACGCCCGCTCGGCCCGGTTGGAGTTGGCCGGATCGCTCCAGTCGTGCTTGTTGGCCAGATGGATGACCGCGTCGGCGCCCGCGGCGCCGCGGCGGATCGAATCGAGGTCGTCCAGATCACCGGCCAGAGGTGTCGCACCCGCGGACCGCAGCCGGTCGGCCGAGGCTTCGGAGCGGACCAGGCCGGTCACCTCGTGCCCATCGGCCAGCAACTCGGCGACCGTGGCCGAGCCGATCCAGCCGGACGCTCCCGTGACGAATACCTTCATCGTCGATCACTCTCCCGTACGTGCGATGTCAGGGTCTGTCATCACCATAGCACTCTTCATGTCATGCTCTGACATCACCTACCATCGGCTCATGGGACGCTGGGCGCCGGGCACGCGCGAACGCCTGCAACAGGTCGCGCTCGAACTGTTCCGCCGCGACGGGTACGACGCAACCACCGTCGCGGACATCGCCGGCGCCGCGGAGGTGACCGAGCGCACCTTCTATCGCTACTTCACCGACAAGCGCGAGGTGCTCTTCGACGGGCAGGATCAGCTGGGCGCTGCCTTCGTCGACGGAGTCGCCGGCGCGCCGACTGGGGCCACGCCGATGGAGATCGCCGCCGCCGGTCTGGACCATGCCGGCGCGTTCTTCACCGCCGAGCGGCGTGCCTGGTCGCGGGGGCGCCAGGCGGTGATCGAGTCCGACCCGGCCCTGCGCGAGCGCGAGCTGCTGAAGCTCGCCGCGCTGGCCGACCGGCTGGCCGACGCCCTCCGCGACCGCGGCATCACCGACCCCCAGGCCAGGCTCTGCGCCGACGCCGCCCTGTCGGTCTTCCGCACCACCTTCGCCCGCTGGCTCGCCGACGGTGAGGGCCGATCCTTCGGCGACCTGCAGCGCGAGACCCTGTCCACGCTGCAGTCGCTGTCAGCGCCGAACCAGACCTGAACGTCCCAGCCGGTCGGCGTGGCTGACCTGCTCGTCCTACTCGGCGACGATCAGGTAATCGGTGACGACGTCGGCCTCGAGATCGACGAGCTCGAAGAGCCGGTCCCAGACCGCGCTCGACTCGGGATGCTCGTTGTCGAACTGCTGCGCCTCCGCGGAGTGCTGATCGGGTTCGGGGAAGATCCGATCGCGATCCTCGACACTGTCGATCTCGAACACGACGGCGTACTTGCCGGCCCGCGCGCCCCGCTCGCCCTTGAGTATGCGGGTCGACCAGCCCGGGTACATCCGAACGCCGACGACCTCGGCACAGACCTGCTCGAAGGCAGCCGGATCCACTCCGGGCCGAAGTTCCAGGGCGTGCACGCCCACCAGTTTCGTCATCGCTCCTCCTCCGTTGGTCCCTTCCTGCAGTGTGATCGCACCGGCCAGGTGTCGCCTCGGACAAACGACCAGGATCCGACGCACGGCGTCGCGGCCGGCCCGCGGCGGCCGGCGCCGGGTCCGGGTATCACGCCCTGCGCGGCGTCCTCTTCAGCGCAGGACCGTACTGACGCGGCAACGTCGCCGTGCGGGAACCGGAGGGCCGATGTGGGCTAGACGGAGCGACCGTTCCGCGCCGGAGGATGCGGGAGCAGTGCTCGACGTCCGCCGTATTCGCCGTCACTTCGACTTCCCCGCGGCCGGGCGAGTCGTCACCAACAACGCTGCCAGCACGCAGCCTCCGCGCGAGCTGATCGGGCTCTACCGGGAGCTGGCCCGCTCGTACGAGAACGTGCACCGCGGCCAGTCGTCGGCCTCGCAACGGACGACCGACGCGTTCGAGGCCTCGTTCGACACCATCGCCGCCTGGATCAATGCCCCGAGCCGGCGCAGCATCGTCACGTACCGCAACACCACCGAGGCGATCAACGCGGTGATGTACTCCCTGCTCACCGAATTCCGCGACGGCGACAACGTCGTGACGACACTGATGGAGCACAACTCCGACTTCGTGCCGTGGTACGCCCTGAGCCGGGAGATCCTGCCCCGGCTGGGACGGCGCGTCGAGTGCCGGCTAGCCCGATTCGACCATGCCAGCGGTCGCCTCGACCTCGACCACCTCGCGGACCTGATCGACGACCGGACCAAGCTGGTCTGCGTCACCGGCGCGTCGAACTTCCTCGGGACGAAGCCGCCACTCGATCTGATCCGCCGGCTCAGCCGCGACAGCGGCTATGCCCAGCCGTCGGGCGAGAACGGCTCGCTGCTCCTGGTGGACGGCGCCCAATTGGTGCCGAGCAGTCCGGTGGACGTCGGAGCGCTGGACGTGGACTACCTCGCCTTCTCCTTCCACAAGATGCTCGCCCCGTTCGGCGTCGGGGTCCTGTATGCCAAGGAGCACCTGCTCGAAGCGTCACTGCCCTTTCTGTACGGCGGCGACATGATCGCCACCGGCCGGGTGAGCCCCGATCGGGTCGACTACAACGACCTGCCCTGGAAGTACAGCGCGGGCACGCCGAACATCCTGGGCACGATTGTCTCGGCCCAGGCCCTCCGGCTGACCCTCGACCTCGTGCAGGGCGGCCGACCGAGCTGGTTCGGCACCGAACGGCCCATCCCGTGGGAGACGGTCGCCTCGTGCATGGGCACGGTGTCCCGGCACACCGCGGCGATGACCGAGCTGGCCCGGAAGCGGCTCCGCGACGTCGTCGGTCTCCGGGTTTATGGGCCGCAGCCGGGCGTGGACCGCTCACCGCTGCTCGCCTTCAACGTCGACGGGTTCGATCCGTTCTGGCTGGCCGACGGCCTGAACGAGTTCGGGGTGGAGTCCCGCGCCGGCTGCCACTGCGCCACCCTGGCCCACCGCGATCTCGGTCTGATCCCGCCCGCCAGTTGCCGGCTGAGCTTCGCCCTCTATACCAATGCCGACGACGTCGAGCGCGCGACCGAGGCCGTTCGCTGCCTCACCTCGCGGGGCCGGCGGCGAACGCGAGCGCGGGCCGATGATGCTGGGGCACGAGGGCAACGCAGGTAGCGGACAAGCACCGCGGTGGTCGTCCGGCTCGACATCTTGGACTCGGGGCAGCTGGCCGTACGTCCGGGCCGGAGCAGCGGTGTGGCGGCCTTGCCCGGAGCACCGTCGAAGAGCATCCGTGCGGCCTAGGGGACGCACCGCGCTTCAGGATGGCGGTGATAACAATGGATTACATGACAACTGCGGCCGACCTGCACGGACCTGCGCATGTGGAGCGATACCTGGAGACCGACGGGGAGGACGGTTACTACTGGCGCAAGGGCACGACCACCTTGCTGCTGTTCACCAAGGGGCGGAAATCTGGCCAGACCCGCACCCACGCGCTGATCTTCCGGCCGTGGGGCGACTCGTATCTCGTAGTGGCGTCCAAGGGCGGCGCGGACCAGCCGCCGGCATGGTTCCGTAACCTCGAGGCCGATTCGGACGTCGAGGTCCAGATCAAGGGCGACCGGTTCCGGGCCCGGGCCAGGGTGGCGACGGCCGAGGAGAAGCCGGCGATGTGGGCCGAGATGGCGAGCGTCTGGCCGGACTACGAGAACTACCAGACCAGGACGTCCCGCGAAATTCCCGTCGTGGTGCTCGAACGTGTTAGGTGACTCTCGGCGTTGACGCGAACCTGCCGCTCGATCGCGGATTAGGGCCGGTTCCGGCCGCTGGAGCAGTTCGAGCGGCAGATTCGCGTCAACCGTGCTTGTGTGAGGACCGCCGACGGACGATGGCGATCACCGCGAGCAGCACCAGGCCGAGACCGAGGACGACCGGACCGTAGCGCTTCAGCAGGACGGGCGCGACGGTGGCGAGCAGGTTCACCTCGTCGGCTGCGGGCTGCTGACTCGGGGCGCCGGGCCGAGGCGGCGGCGACGAGGTGCGCGGCGGTGCTGGTGGCGATGGTGGCGGCGGCTGGTGCGACGGGACGGGCTCCGGCGCCGGCGCTACCGGGGGCTCTGAGCGTGACTCCCCCTGCCCGGCGGCGCCTCCTGGCTCGGCCGAACCAGGTGCCTCGTCTGAACTATCGACGTCGGTGGCCCCGGATGGCTCGGTTGACCCGGGAGGTTCGGACCCGGGAGGTTCGGACCCAGGCGTTTCGGACCCGGGCGGCGCGGCGGGCACCTCGGGTTCGGGCGCCGACTCAGCGGCGGCGAAGCGGCCGGAGACGCAGGCGACGAACTGGGCCAGCAGCTTGTCGCTGACGTCGGAGATGACGCCCCGGCCGAACTGCGCCGGTTTGCCGGTGATCGCCAGATCGGTGACCACCTCGACGTCGGTCCCGTCCGCGCCGGCGGCGAACGAGGCGGTCACCGTGGCGGTGGCCGTGCCGTTGCCGCGCTTGTCCTTGCCGCGTGCCTCGATCACCACCCGGTGGGCGTCCTCGTCCCGCTGCACGTAGTGGCCGGTTCCGTTGTAGAGCAGGGCGATCGGGCCGAGCTTGACCTTGACCGACCCGGCGAACTCGTCGCCCTCGACACTGCTGAGGGTGGCGCCCGGGAAGCAGGGCGCCAGCCCTTCCAGATCGTTGAACGCGCGCCAGGCCTCGTCCAGCGGCGCCGGCACGCTGAACCGGTGCGTGAGATCCATCGGCTCGCCCGCTATCGGCCGGCGGCCGACAGCACCGCCCGGCGAGCCAGCACGGCCGCCAGCTGGCGCCGGTACTCCGGGTCGCCGTTGAGGTCGGTCGGCGGTGCCGTGCCTTCGGCCACGCCGGTCAGGGCGGCGGCGACGGAGTCCGCGTCGGCGCGTACGCCAGCCAGCGCCTGTTCCGCCGCGCGGGCGCGGATCGGCGTCGAGCCCATATTGGTCAGCGCGATCCTCGCCTCGGCGATGCTGTCGCCGTCGGTCCGGACCGTGGCTGCGACGCCGACGATCGCCCACTGTTGGGACACCCGGACGAACTTCTCGTACGCCGAACCCCAGCCGGTGTGCTTGGGCACCCGGATGTCGGTCAGGATCTCGTCCTCGCCGAGTGCGGTGGTGAAGATGTCGGTGAAGAAGTCAGCTGCCGCCACCGTGCGTCGGCCGCCCGGACCGGCAAGGGTGAGCACGGCGTCCAGCGCCAGGACGGGCGCGGGGATGTCGCTCGCGGGGTCGGCGTGGGCGCAGGCCCCGCCGAGGGTGCCGCGATGCCGGACCTGCGGATCGGCCACCGTGGCGACGCACTCGGCGAGCAGCGAGGCGTGCTCGCGCACCAGCGGATCGGCGACGACCTCGAAGTGCGGCGTCATCGCGCCGATCACGATCGCGTCGCCGTCGTCCCGGACGCCGCGCAGGCTGTCGATCTTGGCCAGGTCGATCAACAGCTCGGGTGCGGCCAGCCGGAGCTTGAGCACCGGGAGCAGGCTCTGGCCGCCGGCGATGATCTTGGCGTCGTCGCCGCCCTGGGAGAGCAGGGTCAGCGCCTCGTCCACCGTGGCAGGGGCGACGTAGTCGAACGCGGCCGGGATCATGCGGCACCGCCTTCGGAGTCGAAATGAGGTTGAGCTTCGGTCGGCGTCGGCGCGGTAGCACCGTGGATCGCCTTCCAGACCCGCATCGGCGAGCAGGGCATCACGATGTCGGTCACGCCGAGGGGCCGCAGTGCGTCCAGGACTCCGTTCACGATCGCCGGCGTCGACGCGATCGCACCGGCCTCGCCGACGCCCTTCGCACCGAGGTCGTTGGTCAGCGCCGGGGTGGTGGTCCGATCGGTGACGAAGTCGATCAGATCGGCCGCCGACGGGACCAGATAGTCCACGAACGATCCGGTGGTGAGCGTCCCGTTGTCGTCGTAGACGGCCTCCTCGAACAGCGCCTGGGCGATGCCCTGGGCCAGGCCGCCGTGCACCTGACCCTCGACGATCAGCGGGTTGACCACGTTCCCGACGTCGTCGACCGCGACGTACTTGCGGATCGACACCTGGCCGGTTTCGGTGTCGACCTCGATCGCCGCCAGGTGGGTGCCGTGCGGGAAGGACCAGTCGACCGGGTCGTACGCTGCCGAGGAGTCCAGGTTGGGTTCGACCCCGTCCGGTAGGTCGTGTGCCTGCAGGGTGGCGAACGCGATCTCGGCCAGCGCCTTGCCCTGATCGGTGCCCTTGACCCGGAACTGACCGCCGCTGAACTCGAGGTCGTCGGGGTTCGCCTCCAGCATGTGGGCGGCGATCGGCTTCGCCTTCTCGATCACCTTCTCGGCTGCCTTCAACACCGCCATGCCGCCGACCACCAGCGACCGCGATCCGTACGTGTCCAGGCCGCGCTGGGAGACCTGGGTGTCCCCGTGCAGCACCTCGATGTCCTCGAACGGGATGCCGAGCTTGTCGGCCACGATCTGGCTGACCGTGGTCTCGTGCCCCTGGCCGTGCGGGCTCGTGCCGGCCACTACCTCCACCTTGCCGGTCGGCAGCATCCGCACCTGGGCGTGCTCCCAGCCGCCGGCCAGGTAGTTCAGGTTGCCCAGCACCCGCGACGGCGCCAGCCCGCACGCCTCGGTATAGGTGGAGACCCCGATTCCCAGCTGGACCGGATCCTTCCGGGCCCGCCGCTCGGCCTGCTCGGCCCGCAACGCGTCGTAGCCGAACAGCTCCTTGGCCTTGTCCGTGGCCGCGGCGTAGTCGCCCGAGTCGTAGGTCATC
The DNA here is from genome assembly GCF_039537205.1 of Microlunatus ginsengisoli. Lineage (NCBI taxonomy): Bacteria > Bacillati > Actinomycetota > Actinomycetes > Propionibacteriales > Propionibacteriaceae > Microlunatus > Microlunatus ginsengisoli. Next base: position 170,043 of record NZ_BAABAB010000022.1, read on the forward strand.
CCGCCCACGGTTCGGAACGGGAACTCCGACGCCTCGATCCAGTTCTTGGCGCGCACCTCCAGCGGGTCCATCTCCAGCTCCGCGGCGAGGTCGTTCATCAGCCGCTCGATCGCGAACGTCGCCTCCGGACGCCCCGCCCCGCGATAGGCGTCGGTGCGCACCGTGTTGGTGAACACGTTGGTGGTCTCGAACCGGTAGGCGTTGAACTTGTAGATCCCGTTGAACATGTTGGCGCCGAGGATCGGGATGGCCGGCCCGACGATGCCCATGTACGCGCCCATGTTCGCGAGCAGGTCGACGTGGAGGGCGGTGACCTTGCCCTCCTTCGTGGCGGCCAGGGTGAGCCGCTGCACCTGATCGCGACCGTGGTGGGCGACCTGGAGCGATTCGCTCCGGGTCTCGGTGTACTTGACCGGCTTGCCGAGTCGCTTCGCGATCGCGAAGGTGACGAACTCCTCCGGCGTGACCTGTAGCTTGCCGCCGAAGCCGCCGCCGACATCGGGGGCGATCACCCGCACTTTGCTCTCCGGCGTCCCGGTCGCGAGCGCGACGAAGATGCGCAGGAAGTGCGGCACCTGAGTCGCGGACCAGAACACGTACTGCTCGCCGGTGGGGTCCACCAGCAACGAGCGAGGCTCCATGAAGGCCGGGATCAGCCGCTGCTGTCGAAACGTCCGCTGCAGCACGATGCCGTCGGCTCGCGCCTTGTCGATCTCCTCCTCGACGTTGCCGCCGGTGCCGTGCTCGGCGGAGTCGTAGACCCAGTGGGTCGACACGTTGGTGCCGAAGTCCTCGTGCACGTACGGCCCGCCCGCGGCCGCGGTCTCGAGATCGAGCACCACCGGCAGGTCGTCGTACTCCACGTCGACGCCTTCGCTCGCGTCCCGGGCGGCCGCCGCGCTGCGGGCCACCACCACCGCGACGATCTCGCCGGCGAAGTTGACCTCCTCCGCGGCGACCGGCTTGTATTCCGGCACCTTGTCCTCGGCGGTCAGCGGCCAGGCGCAGGGCAGCGCGCCGACGTCGGCGAGATCCGCACCGGTGTAGACGGCGACCACGCCCGGCGCCCCCTTGGCCTCGCTGACGTCGATCGAGGTGATCTTGGCATGGGCCAGCGGGCTGCGGACCATGGCGAGGTGCAGCATCCCGGGCACGGACAGGTTGTCGGTGTAGCGGGAGCGGCCGGTGATCAGCCGCCGGTCCTCCTTGCGCAGCCGACCGCGGCCGACCTCGGCGGGCGGGCGCTCGTCGACGGCGGTCATCGGGCGCTCCCCGCTGCCTGGCGGACGGCCTTGACGATGTTCTGGTAGCCGGTGCAGCGGCAGAGGTTTCCCTCCAGCCCGTCCCGGATCTCCTCGTCGGAGGGGTCGGGGTTCTCGCGCAGCAGGCAGACCGACTGCATGATCATCCCGGGCGTACAGAATCCGCACTGCAGACCGTGGTTCTCGTAGAACGCCTGCTGCATCGGGTGCAGGTCACCGTCGACGGCGAGGCCCTCGATCGTGGTCACCTCGGCACCGTCGGCCTGCACGGCGAGCACCGTGCACGACTTCACGCTCAGCCCGTTCAGCAGCACGGTGCAGGCACCGCAGCTGGTGGTGTCGCAACCCACCAGCGTGCCGGTCTTGCCCAGGTTCTCCCGCAGATGTTGCACCAGCAGCGTTCTGGGCTCCACCTCGTCCTCGTAGGTGACCCCGTCGACAGCTACCGAAATCCGCATGCCCCACCCGCTTCCGAACCCACTGTCGCCACGGAGCGCGGGAATGCGCGGCTGGCTGGCGACGTCGCCGGCCTGTTACAGCGTCAATCTAGCCCGACCGAGATGATCATGCAGCCCCGGTGGATTATCCCGGGGGGCGAACCTCCGAGGCCACGTGGTGGATGCGGCCGGTCACCTCGGTCAGCCGGCTGCCGTTCCCGCCCCAGCGCTGCCCGACGATCTCGGCGGCGATCGAGACCGCCGTCTCCTCCGGGGTCCGGGCGCCGAGATCCAGGCCGATCGGGCTGGACAGCCGGGCCAGCTCCTGCTCGGTGAGCCCGGCCTCGCGCAGCCGCTGCAGCCGCTCGTCGTGGGTCCGCCGCGAGCCCATGGCTCCGACGTAGCCGACCTCGGGCAGGCGGAGCGCTATCTCGAGCACCGGTACGTCGAACTTGGGGTCGTGGGTGAGCACACAGATGACGGTCCGGGCGTCGATCCGGCCCGCCTCGATCTCGGCCGCCAGATAGCGGTGCGGCCAGTCCACCACCACCTCGTCCACCTCGGGGAACCTCGCCCGGGTCGCGAACACCGGACGAGCGTCGCAGACCGTCACCCGATAGCCGAGGAACGTCCCGAGCCGGGCCACCGCCGCGGCGAAGTCGATCGCACCGAAGACCAGCATCCGCGGCCGGGGTGCGTAGCTGGCGGCGAACACCCGCATCCCGGCACCACGCCGCTGCCCGTCCGGGCCGTACGTGAGCAGCTCGGTCTTGCCCGCCGCCAGCAATCCGCGGACGTCGTCGGCCACAGCGGCGTCGGCGCGCGGGCTGCCCATCGTGCCCTGCGGCGCGGAGTCCTCGGCCGGCCTGATGATCATCCGCGCGCCCAGCCGGGCGGGGTCGGGATGATCGACGACCGTGGCCACGGCCACCGGACGGGAGCCGTCGATGTCGGCCGCGACCTCGGCCAGCTGCGGGAACGTCTGACGCGAGACCGGCTCGACGAACACGTCCAGGATCCCGCCACAGGTGAGGCCGACCGCGAACGCGTCGTTGTCGCTCACCCCGTAGCGCTGCAGCACCGGCCGGCCCGACCGGACGACCTCCTGCGCCAGCTGGTAGACGGCGGACTCGACGCAGCCGCCGGACACCGAGCCGACGGCGGTGTCGTCCGGGCCGACCAACATCGCGGCCCCGGGCTGCCGCGGCGCGGAGCTCCAGGTGCCGACCACGGTCGCCAGCCCGATCGCGTCGCCACCTTTCCACCATCCGACCAGGTCCGGCAGCACGTCACGCATCGGCAAGCACCCCCAAGAGCTCGGCGAAAGCGGCCAGGGAGTGCCCGGCCACCAGTGCGTCCAGATGGGGCAGGCAGGCCCGGATCCCGGCCTGGATCGGAGCGTACCCCGGCTTTCCCCGATGCGGGTTCATCCAGATCACGGCGTGCGCGATCAGCCGCAGCCGGCGCAGCTGCTCGCCGAGCAGCTCCGGGTCGCCGCGCTCCCACCCGTCGCTCGCGATCACCACGACCGCGTTGCGGGCCATCCCCCGCCGCCCCCACCGGTCGGCGAACGCGCCGATCACCTCGCCGAGCCGGGTGCCGCCCGACCAGTCCGGGACGAGCCGCCCGGCCGCGGTCAGCGCGTCGTCCGGCCGCCGCAAGCTGAGCGCGGTAGTGACCCGGGTCAACCGGGTGCCGATGGTGAACACCTCGGCCTGTCCCGGCAGCGCCCTGACGATCCGGTGCGCCAGCCGGAGCAATGCGTCGGCATAGGGCTCCATCGACCCGGAGACATCGACCAGCAGCACGATCCGGCGGGGCCGTGGGGCCGGCCGCCGATAGCGGAGCCGGGCCGGCTCGCCCGCGGCCCGGAGCTGGGCCCGCAGGGTCCGCCGCAGATCGATCGCGCCGCGTCGGTACGGCCTGCGGCGCATCGAGCGGCGTACCGGCGGCACCACCACGAGGGTCTCGAACAGCTGCGCCAGCCAGACCCGCTCCGGCTCGGTCAGCTCGGCGACGTCGCGGTGACGTAGTCGCTCCGCGTCGCTCGCCCGGGCCAGCAGGGCGTCCGCGGGCTCCGCGCCCGACGACATCTCCAGGCCGCCGGCAGTTCGCGGTCGCGACGCAGTGGAGGCCGGTTGGGCGGGCCTGACGTCGCCGGGCAGCTCGGAGAACCAGGCCGCGAACGCCCGATCGTAGAGCTCGTTGTCGTCGGGCGAGCAGCACAGCGTCGCCCGGCCGGCCCAGTACGTCGCCGTCCGGTCGTCCAGGCCGACCAGCGATACCGCCTGCAGGAAGCCGCTGGTCCGATCGGGGGTCACTGCCATTCCGGCTCTCCGCAGCGCCGCGGCGAAGCCGACCAGCAGCTCCTCCGGCGCCCGGGACCCCGCAGCGTCGGGCACCGCTAGCCCGCCAGGATGGCCGCCAGCGCGCGGCGGGTGCGCTCGGCGTCCTCGCGGTACTTCAGCACCGCACCGAGCGTCTCGGCCGCGGCGGCGACGTCGAGCTCGGTGCGCCCGAGGTGGTGCAGCGCGCGCGCCCAGTCCAAGCTCTCGGCCACCCCCGGCGGCTTCAGGATGCCGTCGCTGTGCCGGATCCGCTGCACCGCCGCCGCCACCTGGGCCGCCAGCCGGGGGCTGACCTCGGGCAGCCGGGTCCGGATGATCTCGATCTCGCGGTCCAGCGTCGGATGGTCGATCCAGTGATAGAGGCAGCGGCGCTTCAGCGCGTCGTGCAGCTCTCGGGTCCGGTTGGAGGTGAGCACCACCGCGGGAGGGACGGCCGCCCGCACCTCGCCGTACTCGGGAATGGTGACGGCGAACGTGGACAGCACTTCCAGCAGGAACGCCTCGAACTCGTCGTCGGCCCGGTCGATCTCGTCGATCAGCAGCACGGAGTTCGGCGTCCGGAGGGCCCTCAGGATCGGCCGCTCCAGCAGGAACCGCTCGTGAAAGAGCGACTCCTCCAGCGAGGACTCCTGAGCCTCCGTGCCGGTCGACGCCTCGACCACTCGGATGTGCAGGATCTGCCGGGCGAAATCCCAGTCGTACAAGGCCTGGCTGGCGTCGATCCCCTCGTAGCACTGGAGTCTGATCAAGGTCGCGCCGGTCGCCGCCGCCCAGGCCTCGGCGAGCGAGGTCTTGCCGGTCCCCGGCTCGCCCTCGAGCAGCAGGGGCCGGCTCATCGTCGCCGCCAGATACACGACCGTCGACAGCCCCTCGCCGGGCAGGTAGCCGGTGCTGCGGAGCGCCTCGTCGACACCCGCCGGTCCGGCCGGGGCGGAACTCACCACGATGTCGTCACGCCCGTCCCCTCCCCGCCGGCCACGCTGGACTCGGTCGCCGGACCGGCATCACTCGTCGCGATCCCGGCCGGTGGCCAGGTCCCCACATTCCACACCATCGAACCCGTGTCGGGCGAGGTAGTCGCCGGCACCACGATCCCCGGCGAGCTCGGCGACGACGGACGGCAGATGGTCCCGGCCGAGCAGGACGGGGTGTCCCGGGCGGCCACCGTACGTCGCCCGGGCCAGCACGCCGGTATCGGCCGGCGCCCGGTCCAGGACTCTGCGCACCACCGGCACCGAGACGTCCGGGAGGTCGACCAGGTGCACCAACGCCGCCCGCCACGGCCGAGCGCCGACGGTGACGAGGCCGGTCCGGAGCGAGGCTCCCATGCCCGACTCCCAGTCCGTTGCGACCGCGACGGTGACGCGCCGGTCGGACTCCGCGTCGTCGATGATCGCCAGGGCCTGCTCGGCCGCGCAGCCGAGTACCACCAGCACGGCCGCGCATCCGCCGTCGAGGAGAACCGCGATCGAGCGCAGCAGCCAGAACGTCCCGCCGGGGTCGACGCGGAGCGCCTTGGGGCCACCGGCGCGCCGGCCCGCACCGGCCGCCAGCAGCACGCCGACCACCTCGCCGGAGTCCTGATCGCCAGTGGGGCCGGAGCCGTTGGGATGCTCGAGCGGCGCGGTACTCATCCAGACGATGGTGAGCCGACCACGCGGGAACGGCAAGCGGTGGAGGCGCGCATGTCGGTGCCCTCGGCCAGAATGAGCGGCATGCAGCTACCCGTGATGCCGCCGGTCGCACCGATGCTGGCGAAGGCCGTGCCGCAGATCCCGACCGGTGAGCTCTCCTACGAGCCGAAATGGGACGGGTTCCGCTCGATCGTGTTCCGCGACGGCGACGAGGTGGAGATCGGCTCGCGCAACGAGAAGCCGATGACCCGGTACTTCCCCGAGGTGGTCGAGTCGATCAAGGCGAACCTGCCGGAGCGCTGCGTGATCGACGGCGAGATCGTCGTGGTGGTCGGCGACCGGCTGGAGTTCGAGGTGCTGCAACAGCGGATCCATCCGGCCGCCAGCCGGGTCAAGCTGCTCAGCGAGACCACCCCGGCCCGGTTCATCGCGTTCGACCTGCTGGCCCTGGACGACGAGGACTTCACGAAGCGGCCGTTCGCCGAACGCCGGGCGGCGCTGGAACGGGCGATGAGCGCGGCCCGGGAACCGATCCACCTGACGCCGACCACCCGCGACCCGGCCGAGGCCCAGGACTGGTTCTCCCAGTTCGAGGGGGCCGGGCTGGACGGCGTGGTCGCCAAGCCGCTCGCGGGGACCTACCAGCCGGACAAGCGGGTGATGTTCAAGATCAAGCACCAGCGGACCGCGGACTGCGTGGTGGCCGGCTATCGGGTGCACAAGAGCGGTCCGGACGCGATCGGCTCGCTGCTGCTGGGGCTCTACAACGACGCGGGCGAGCTGGCCTCGGTCGGGGTGATCGGTGCCTTCCCGGCAGCCCGGCGCAAGGAACTGTTCGCCGAGTTGCAGCCGCTGGTCACCACGTTCGACGACCACCCGTGGGCCTGGGCGGGACAGCTGGCCGAGCCGGAGGGGCGGGCCCGGACCCCGCGCAGTTCGGAATACAGCCGGTGGAACGTCGGCAAGGACCTGTCCTTCGTGCCGCTGCGGCCCGACCTGGTGGTCGAGGTGCGCTACGAGCACATGGAGGGGACCCGATTCCGGCACACCGCCCAGTTCAACCGGTGGCGGCCGGATCGGGATCCGCGCTCGTGCACGTACGAGCAGCTGGAGGAGCCGGTGCGCTACGACCTGGCCGACATCCTCTCCGCACCGAACTAGCGGCACTTCTGCCGGGTGGTGGGGGTACGTCAGGGCGTGGTCGGGCGTTCCGAGCGGAGCCTGCGGAGCGAGGAGGGCGGGACGTACCCCCAGCACCCGGCAGAAGCCCACTGACTCAGCCCGGTCTGCTCTCCAGCGACTCGCGGGACTTGGCGATGGCGAAGCCCCAACCCTGGGCCAGCGTCGGCTTGGGCGGCACCGCGACCTCGTCCGGGTTGGTCACGACGTCCAGCAGGACCGGCCCGGCGGTCGCGAAGGCCCAGTCGACGGCCTCGTCCAGCCGGTCGGGCTCGGTCACCCGCCGGCTGGTCAGGCCCATCGCGGTCGCCACCGCGGACAGGTCCGGGTTGTCCAGCTCGGTGCCGAACTCGGGCAGTCCGCCCTGCTCCTGCTCCAGCTTGACCATCCCGAGCCGGCCGTTGTCGAAGACGATGATCTTCACTGGCAGCCGGTAGCTGACGGCCGTCCGCAGGTCGCCGAGCAGCATCATCAGGCCGCCGTCGCCGCTGAACGAGACCACGGTTCGGTCGCGGTCCAGCGCCTGGGCGCCGAGCGCCATCGGCAGCGCGTCGGCCATCGAGCCGAGGTTGAAGGAGCCGACGAGGCGGCGGGTGCCACGCATCGCCACGTAGCGGGCCAGCCAGGCCGTCGACATCCCGGTGTCGGCGGTGAAGATCGTGGAGTCGGGCGCGATCCGGTCGACCGCGGCGGCCACCGCTTCGGGCCGGATCCCTTCGGACGGGTTGTCGAAGACGGCCCGGACCTTGCCCACGAGCGTGTCGTCGTGATCGGGGTTCAGCAGCGACTGCTGGCGCTCGTGCCACTCCCGGAACGCCTTGGTCGCCCGCTCCAGGTGCGACCGCTCCTCGCGCCGGGTCAGTCGCGGCACCAGCGCGCACAGGGTCGCCGTCGCGTCCCCCACCAGGGCATGGCTCACCGGCGTGCGTCGGCCGATGTGCTCGCCGCGAGCGTCGAGCTGGATCACGGTCTTCCCGCTCGGATACCAGTCTCGGTAGGGAAAGTCGCTGCCGAGCACCACCAGCACGTCGCAGGAGTCCATCGCCTTCGCCGCGGCAGGGTTGCCGATCAGTCCCGACTGGCCGACCTGGAACGGGTTGTCGCGCTCGAGGCCCTCCTTCGCCTTGAGCGTGAGCACCATCGGCGCGCCCAGGATGTCGGCCAGCGCGAGCACCTGCTCGCGGGCGCCGAGCGCCCCGTGGCCGACCAGCAGGGTGACGTCACCGGTGTCCAGCGCCTGCACGGCGGCGCTCAGCTGGTCCTCCGGCGCCGCGGCCGGCACCGAGCGGGGGGCGAAGCTGGGCAGTGGCGTATGCCGCGGCAGGTCGAGCTCACCGACGTCGCCGGGCAGGGTGAGCACGGCGACGCCGCGCAGTGCGTACGCAGCGTTCACCGCCTGCTCCAGCAGGTGCGGCAGCTGCGATGGCGACATCAGCGTGTGCGCGAACACGGACACGTCCGCGAACAGGATGTCGTTGTCGACCTCCTGGAAGAAGTCGGTGCCGATCTCCCCGCTCGGCACCTGGCCGCAGATCGCCAGCACCGGAGCGTGGGACTTCTTCGCGTCGTACAGGCCGTTCAGCAGGTGGATCGAGCCCGGCCCGACCGTACCCATGCAGACCCCGACGGTGCCGCTCAGCTGGGCCTGGGCGCTGACGGCGAAGGCCGCGGCCTCCTCGTGCCGCACCCCGATCCACTCGATCCGGCCGTCCGCCCGGATCGCGTCGGTCAGCGAGTTCAGCGCGTCGCCGACCACGCCCCACACCTGCCGAACGCCGTGCTCGGCCAACGCTCCGACGATCAGTTCTGCCACCTTCACGGCAGCACCTCCCCGTTCTCGATGCCTTCGGCCCCGCGCACCGCCGTGGGTCCGAAATGGTCCGCACTGGCCGCGGCCCACTCCGCCGCCCAGGTGGCCGGCGGGTCGGACAGCAGTTCCCCCGGGCCGAGCCACTCGTACAGCTCGGCGTAGGAATGCGTCCGCGTGGCCGTGACGTTGCGGCGCAGGTGGTGCGGCGTGAGGTCCGCCGGAGTCCGGCACCCCATCGCGGCCATGATCTTGACCGCCCCGGCGACGGTGCCCTGCTGGTATCGGTAGACGCGCTCGCTCTTGTCGGGCACGTTCAGGGCGCGGGCCCGGCGCGCGTTCTGCGTCGCGACGCCGCTCGGACACTTGTCGGTGTTGCAGCGCTGTGCCTGGATGCAGCCGGCCGCCATCATCATCGCCCGTGCCGCATTGGTGTAGTCCGCACCCTGGATCAGTCGCTTGACGATGTCGTTCGCGGCCGCGACCTTGCCGCTCGCGCCGATCCTGATCCGGTCGCGCAAGCCGGTGCCGACCAGTGCGTTGTGCATGGTCATCAGGCCGTGCGTGAGCGGCGTCCCGACGTGGTCCTCGAACTCCAGCGGCGCCGCACCGGTGCCGCCCTCCGAGCCGTCCACGATGATGAAGTCCGGCGTGGTGCCGACCTCGAGCATCGCCTTGCAGATGGCCAGCACATCGGTCCGCGAGCCGACGCAGAGCTTGAAGCCGGCCGGCTTGCCACCGGCCAGCTCGCGCATCCGGGCGATGAACTCGATCAGCTCGACCGGGGTGGAGAAGACCCTGTGCGACGACGGGCTGACGCACTTCTCCCCCATCGGCACGCCGCGGATGTCGGCGATCTCCTTGGTCACCTTCGGGCCCGGCAGCACGCCGCCGATCCCGGGCTTGGCGCCCTGGCTGAGCTTCAACGACACGGTCTTGACCGCGTCGTGGGCCGCCTTCTCGGCGAACAGGTCCGGGTCGAACCCACCGTCCTTCGTCCGGGCGCCGAAGTAGCCGGTCCCCAGCTCCCAGACGATGTCCCCGCCGTTCTCCAGGTGGTAGTCCGACAGCCCACCCTCGCCGGTGTCGTGGGCGAACCCGCCCTTGGCCGCCCCGGCGTTCAGGGCCCGGATCGCGTTCGCCGACAGCGCGCCGAAGCTCATCCCGGACACGTTCAGCAGCGCCATCGAATACGGCCGGGAACAGTCCGGGCCGCCGATCATGATCCTGGGTGGGTCCTTCGGCTCCGGCACCGGCGCAACGGAGTGGACGAGATACTCATACCCCACCTCGTTGACGTCCCGTTCGGTGCCGAAGGGCTTCTCGCCGTGGATGCCCTTCGCTCGCTCGTAGATGATCGAGCGGGTGTTCCGGTCGTACGGCCGGCCGTCCCAGTCTCGCTCGATGAAGTACTGCTGCAGCTCCGGCCGGACGTCCTCCAGCAGATAGCGCAGGTGCCCGACCACGGGATACCTGCGAAGGATCGTGTGCTTGCGCTGCAACAGGTCCCAGGCCGCCAGCCCGGTGACCCCGGCCGCCGCGGCGACCCCGGCCCAGCCCAATGCCCGGCTTTGCTCAGACTCCATTCCGACTCCTCCACCCCTCCCGAGGCCCGGCGGACCCCATCTCGACCTACCCAGCGCGGGCACGTCGAGACAGCTAGCCGGGCTATCGGTCGGCGTTGGCGGGCTCGGAGCGGTGCTCGGATCCGTTCGGCGCGGTCCAGCCGTGCTGGGTCTGCGGCCTCGCGAAGAACGCCGCGGCCACGGCGCCGACCAGGACGACCACTGCGGGCAGCACGATCGCCTGGGCCATCGCGGTCGCGAAGCCGGCGTGCAGGAACTCGGGCAGGCCCTGCTCGCCGAACTGTGCCGTGCTCGCACTGCCGCCGCCCGGCCGTTTCGGCAGCTCGGCGGCCAGCCGGGCCTGGATCAGTGCGGCGATCGACGCCGAGCCGAGAACGCTGCCGACCTGCCGGGTGGTGTTGTAGACGCCCGAGCCGGCACCGGCCTGCCGCGGCGGGAGGTTGCGCGTGGTGGCGTTGGCGATTGGCGCCCAGACGAACGCGTTCGAGAAGCCCATCAGCGCGGCGGGCAGCAGCAGCCACAGCACGCCGGCCTGCTCGTTGATCAGCCAGGCGTACCAGAACAGGGCCGCGGACAGCAGCACGACGCCCATCACGGCGAACCAGCGCGGGTTGTACTTGTCGATCAACCGGCCGCTGACCGGGGCGAGCACCAGCGCGAGGACCGCGGTCGGCACCATGATCAAAGCCGACTGGGTGGGCGTCAGACCCCGGACCAGCTGGACGTAGAAGATGATCGGCAGCGACATGCTGGCCACGGTGAAGCCCACGGCGGTGATCGCCACGTTGCCGAGCGAGAAGTTGCGGTCGGCGAACAGGGCCAGCGGCAGCAGCGGTTCACCCTTCTGGAACCGCTGCCAGAGCAGGAACGCGACGAGCACGACGATGCCGGTGATGATCAGGCCCCAGACCGTGATGGGGCCGACGATCGTGCCCCAGTCGTACGTCTCCCCCTCCTGGATCCCGAACACCAGCAGGAACATGCCGATCGCGGACAGCGCCACGCCGAGGAGATCGAAGCGGTGCGCGTTGGTCGGCAGCACCGGGACGAACCGCGACGCCAGCACGAAGCCGACGATGCCGACCGGGACGTTGACGAAGAAGATCCACTCCCAGCCGAGGCCGTCGACCAGCAGGCCACCGGCAATCGGCCCGACCAGCATGGCGACGCCGGCGGTCGAGCCCCAGATCGCCATCGCCGCGCCGCGCCGGTTCGGCGGGAAGATCCTGGTGATCACCGCCATCGTCTGCGGCGTCATGAACGAGGCGCCGAAGCCCTGCAGGGCCCGGGCGGCGATCAGCAGCCCGATGCTCGGGGCGAGCCCGCAGAGCAGCGAGGCGATGGTGAAGACCGCCAGCCCGCCGAGGAACATCCGGCGCGGCCCGAACCGGTCGCCCAGCCGGCCCGTGATCAACAACGGAACGGCGTACGCCAGCAGGTAGGCGCTGGTCACCCAGATCACCTGGTCGATGCCGGCGTCGAGGCCCTTCATGATCGCCGGGTTGGCGACCGAGACGATGGTCGAGTCGACCAGGATCATGAAGAAGCCGATGACCAGCGACCACAGGGCGGCCCAGGGTCGGTCGACGGCCGGGGCCTGATGGTGGACGGTGCTCATGGCTGTTCCTTCTGGTGGTGATGAGTCTGTGGATTCGAGGGGTCCTCCGGCCAGGTCAGCTCGCCGGACTCGAGCCGCGCCACCGTCCGCTCCAGCCAGCGCACCTCGGCGGCCAGCACGTCGCGCAGGTAGGTCAGATCCAGCCAGTAGGCCTCGGGTAGCCCCTGCGCCGTCACCGACTCGAGCCCGGCCTCGTAGGAGGCCAGGTCGCCCCGCACCCGGAACAACCGGCGGCGGAGCAGATCGGCCAGCACGGCGGGCTCCACGATGTCCGCCTCGGTCAGCGCCAGCGGGAACGCCGGATACTCCTCCTCGGGGATCGACAGCAGCCCGATCAGCTGCTCGCGGAGCACGTCGCGGCCTTCGTCGGTGATCTCGTAGCTGGTCCGCTCCGGCCGGTTCCCCTCCCGCTCGGTGCCGATCGCCCGGACCAGGTCGTCGTCGGCCAGCCGGGCGACGGTGTGGTACAGCGAACCGGGCCGTACCTTCACCACCCGGTCGACGTGTCGAGACAGCAGGGTCTGGAACATCTCGTACGGATGCATCGGACGCTCGGTCAGCAACGCGAGCGCCGCGATCCCCAGCGGCGTCAGCTTGACCTTCCGGATCCGCATCTTCATGACAGGCTACTCCTCAACGATTATTCCAGCTGGAATATACCGCGTGAAGCATGCAGAGACCAAATGCAGCTCGTGCTTCTCTCGCAAGACCGAAGTGGCCGTCTCCGTCGAGGCGGGCTACCTGGCGGCGCCGCCGGCCTCCGTGCCGCGTCGCCGGTGGATTCAGACCCGCGGCACCAGGATCTGGGCGAGGAACGCGCCGTACAGCCATTCGCAGAACCGCTCCGGCGCCCAACCCGCCTCGACCACCAGCCGGTGATACAGCGCCGGATCGACGAGCACCCAGAACACGGCGGCGGCCTCGTCGGGGGTCAGCTCCGGCCGCAGCACGCCTTTGCCCAGCAGGTCGCGGACCGGCCCGTCCCGCATGCCGTCCAGCCGCTCCCGCTCCCAGCGCCGGTAGAGCTCGCGGGCCTCGTCGTCCACCTCGGCGGCCCCGCGCAGCGCCAGCCACAGCGCGCTGACCCGGCCGCCCGTCTCGGTGACGAAGGCGGCATACAGCCGGAGCTGTTCGTACGGATCCGGCTCCGCGATGACCGCCCGGAGGCCCTCGCGGTCGATCATGGCGACCGGCTCGTCGTCGCCTGCCATCGCGTAGTCGTAGGCCAGCTTGAGCAGCGCGACCTTGCCGCCGACCGAGGTGAACACCGTCTTGCGACTGACCCCCGCCTCCTCGGCGATGGCGTCGACGGTCGTCGCGGCGAACCCCTGGCGGGCAAACAGCCGGCCGGCCGCGGCCACGATCTCGCGCCGCGTTCGGCGGGCCTGCTGCTCACGCAGGCTGCTGACGTACGTCCGCTTCTTGCCGTCTTCGATCATTTGGAGTTACTCTCAGTGTCATGAACTCACCTTGAGTGTGTTCATATTGACCCTAGCAGGAGGCGGCGATGCACATCGTCATCATCGGGTCCGGCCCGGTCGGGATGACCGCCGGGCTGCTGCTCGCCCGGGCGGGCCACCGGATCACCCTCGTCGACCGGGACGCGGGCCCCGTCGCCGGTGACGACTGGGAACGGGTCGGGGTGATGCAGTTCCGGCTCCCGCACGGGTTCCGGAGCCAGTGCCGGACCCTGCTGCGCGATCGGCTACCGGACGTGTACGAGGCCATCGTGGACGCCGGTGCCGTCGTCGTCGCGCCGCCGGGCGCCCCCGACGACGCGGCCATGCTCAGCGTGCGCCGCTCGGTGCTGGAGCGGTCGATCTGGGAGTCCGCCTCCCGCGAACCGGGCATCAGTCGCGTGGTCGGGCACGTCGATCGGGTCGAGGTCGTCGACGGCCGGGCGGTCGGGATCGTGGTCGACGCCCGCTTCCTCGCGGCCGATCTGATGGTCGACGCGAGCGGACGGGCCGGGCGGCTCAGCGCGCCGCACCGGCCGATCCGGCGCCGGGTGGACTGCGGCATGGCGTACGCGGCCCGGCTGTATCGGCTCCGCCCGGGCGCAGAGCCCGGACCCGGGGCCGAGTTCGTGTTCAACGCCCAGCACCGCGGATTCCTCATCCTGGTCTTCCCGCACGACCACGGCACCTTCACCGTGTTGTTCGTCCGGCCGAGTGAGGACCGGGAACTCGCCATGCTGCGCGACGCCGGCGCGTTCGAGGCGGCCTGCCGGGCCGTGCCGGGGCTGGCCGAGTGGACCGACCCGGAGCGCAGCGAGCCGATCGACAGGGTCCGCGCCGGCGCGGGGCTGACCAACGAGTACGGCCGCCAGCCGACCGTGGCGGCGCTGGTGGCGATCGGCGACGCCGTCTGCACGACGAATCCGGCCGGCGGCCGGGGCACGGCCCTCGGCCTGCAGAGCGCCGCGGCGCTGGCGGACCTGGTCGCGGCGGACGTACCGATCGAGAAGCTGGGCGCCGAGCTGGACCGGTGGGGCGAGGCCGAGCTGCTGCCGTGGTATCTGGACCACGTCGAGTGGGACACCACCCTGTTGGCGAGCTGGGCCGGCCGGCCGGTGGACCCGGACGGGCCGATCGGGCTGGAGGTGCTGGTGGCGGCGGCACGGGACCGGCACCCGGAGTGGATGGCGACGCTGAACCTGTTCTTCGGAATGGCGGTCAAGCCGGCGGCGCTGGCGCCGCTGCGCGACGAGGTGCGTGCGATGGTGCGCGCCGGCTGGCAGCCCGCCGAACCGGACGGACCGACCCGCGACGAACTGGCCGCGCTGATCCGGGCGCAACTCGAGCAGCCGATCCCGGCCTGACCCGGCGAGTTGTCAGGTTCTCAGCGTGCTATGGCTCGCCGAGAACCTGACAACTGGCGGGAATCGCGCTGTGACAGGCTGAGCCCGTGGCTGATCTGCCGGTGCTCGATCCGGTCGAACGGCGGGTGCTCGGGGCCCTGCTGGAGAAGCAACGCACGGTGCCCGACACGTACCCGCTCTCGATGAACGCGCTGCGGACGGCGTGCAACCAGACCACCAGCCGCGACCCGGTCACCAACTACGACGAGGCGACGGTGCTGGACGCGCTGAACCGGCTGCGCGACCGTGAGCTGGTCCGGTTCGTCAAGCCGACCGGCCTGCGGGTGGTGAAATACCACCAGCGGCTGGAGGAGCGGCTCGAGCTGGACGAGGAGCGGGCGGCGCTGCTCACCGTGCTGCTGCTGCGCGGTCCGCAGACCCCCGGCGAGCTGTTCACCCGGGTCGAGCGGATCCTCGTCTACGCCGACAAGGAGGGCGTCGAGGAGGTGCTCCGCGAGATGGCGGCGCTGGACCCGCCGCTGGTCGCCGAGCTCGATCGCCAGCCCGGGCAGCGGGACCGCCGGTGGACCCAGCTGCTGGGCGCCGAGCCGGTCGAGGCCGCCGCGCCCGAACCGGCCGTCGACCGGGAGCAGGTGCTGGCCGGCGGTGCCGTGGTGCGGGACCGCAAGGTGGTGGCGGAGTACGACCGGTTGGCCGAGACGTACGCCGTCGCGCTCGGCGACGAGCTGGACGAGAAGCCGTTCGATCGGTGGTTCCTGGACCGGCTGGCCGCCGACGCCGGCGACGGTCAGGGCCTCGACGTCGGCTGCGGTCCGGGGCAGGTTGCCGGCTATCTCGCCGGGCGGGGCACGGCGATGACCGGGCTCGACTTCTCGGCGGCGATGCTCGTCCAGGCGCGCGAGCTGTTCCCCGAGGTGACCTTCAGCCAGGGCAGCTTCACGGTGCCGCCGATGCCGCGCGGCGGCGACCCGCGCGACCCGGGCTGGTCGCTGGTCACCGGGTGGTACGCCTTCGTCCACCTGGCCGCGTCCGAGCTCGGCCCGACGATCAGCGCGCTGACCCGGGTGCTGCGCCGCGGCGGGGTGCTGGCGCTGGCCACCCACGTCGGCAACGCGGTCGAGCATCCCGGCGAGCTGTGGGGTGAGCCGACCGATCTCGACTTCGTGCTGCACGACCGCGACGCGGTGGTGATGGCCGCCGAGGCGGCCGGGCTGACCGACCTCGAGTGGTACGTCCGCAGCCCGCTGCGGACCGAGGCCCAGACCCAGCGCCTGTACCTCCGCGGCTACCGCGCGACCTGAGCTTGACGCGTTTCCGCCGCTCGATCGCCGTTTCGAGGCGAAAAACGACCTGGAAGCCGTTCGAGCGGCAGATTCGCGTCAAACTCGCGACCGGAGGCGCCGGACCGACCAGGCGGGATCGGGGAGAGAATGACCAGATGCTCGTGGCCTTCTCGATAGCTCCCAGCGGTACCGGTGACGCGTCGGTCGGCGACGCCGTCGCCGAGGCCGTCCGGATCGTCCGCGCGTCCGGCCTGCCCAACGAGACCAGCTCGATGTTCACCACGATCGAGGGCGAGTGGGACGAGGTGATGGCGGTGATCAAGGACTGTGTCGACGCGCTGGCCGCCTCCGCGCCGCGGGTGTCGCTGGTGCTCAAGGCCGACATCCGGCCGGGCTACACCGGCCAGCTGAGCGCGAAGGTCCGGCGGGTCGAGGACGCCCTGGCCGGCGGGAACGGCTGAGGGAGATCGGCGAGCCGGCGACGTACGCCTGGGTGGGCGTCTCCGCAGCGCCTCGCTGGCTCGGATCCGTCGCCGCGGCGTCCTAAACTGCTCCGGTGCCGCCCAACTCCGACCCGGTCGTCGCCGCCGACGCGGTCACCGTCCGCTTCGGGTCGACCGAGGTGCTGCGCGGGCTGTCGCTGCGCGCGGATCGAGGACGGGTCACCGCGCTGCTCGGGCCCAACGGGGCCGGCAAGACGACGTTCCTGCGGTGCTGCACCGGGCTGATCGCGCCCAGCGGCGGCTCGCTCCGGGTGCTGGCCGAACGGCCGGGCACCCCGGCGGTGACCGCTCGAGTCGGGTTGATGCCGCAGAGCACCGGCGCCTGGTCCGGAATCAGGGCGGCGGACCTGCTGCGCTACCTCGCCGGGCTGTACGCCCACCCGTTGCCCGTCGAAGCGCTGATCGAGCGGCTCGGCATCGGGACGTACGCGGACATCCCCTACCGGCGGCTCTCGGGCGGCCAGCAGCAGACCGTGAACCTGGCCGGCGCCCTGGTCGGCCGGCCGGAGCTGGTCTTCCTGGACGAGCCGACCGCCGGGCTGGACCCGCACGCCCGACGGACCAGCTGGGACCTGGTCCGCGAACTCCGGGCCTCCGGGGTGAGCGTCGTCCTCACCACCCACGCCATGGACGAGGCCGCCGCGCTCGCGGACGAGGTCGTCATCGTCGACCGCGGACGCGTCGCGGTGAGCGGTACGGTCGCCGACCTGACCGCCGACGGGACCTCGCTGGAGGACGTCTTCCTGCGGCATACCCACGCGGAGGCCGGCCGGTGACCGCGCTCGATCTCAGCCCCGCCCCGGGCGCTGCGCCTGCCGGGCAACGGGTCCGGGTGCACGCCCTGACCGAGGCGAAGCTGTTGGTCCGCAACGGCGAGCAACTGCTGCTGGCACTGGTGATCCCGATCGGGATCCTGGTGCTCGGCCGGATCCT
The DNA here is from genome assembly GCF_039537205.1 of Microlunatus ginsengisoli. Taxonomy (NCBI): domain Bacteria; kingdom Bacillati; phylum Actinomycetota; class Actinomycetes; order Propionibacteriales; family Propionibacteriaceae; genus Microlunatus; species Microlunatus ginsengisoli. The sequence continues at coordinate 187,454 of NZ_BAABAB010000022.1, forward strand.
GGGTGGTGCGTTCGGCGAGTTGTCGGTGCTGGCGCCGTCGGTGCTCGCGCTCGCGCTGTGGTCGTCGGCGTTCACGTCCCTGGCGATCGCGACCGGGTTCGAGCGGCGCTACGGCGTGCTGGAACGGCTGGCCGCCACCCCGCTCGGGCGGAGCGGACTGCTGACCGGCAAGGCGATCAGCGTCGGCCTGATTGCGGTCGGCCAGGTGCTCGTCTTGGCCCTGGTCGCGCTCGCCCTCGGTTGGCGGCCCGCGTGGTCGGCCGCGTCGCTGCTGGTCTCGGTCGTTGCGGGCGTGCTCGCCATTGCCTGCTTCGGCGCGCTGGCACTGCTGCTGGCCGGGCGGCTGCGGGCCGAGGCGACCCTCGCGCTGGCGAACGTGATCTATGTCATCGGTCTCGCCGGCGGGGCGTTGCTGCTTCCGGTGAACCGCTATCCGGCGGCCGTCCGGCCGGTGCTGGAGCTGCTGCCGACGGCGGCGCTGGGCGAGACGTTCCGCGCCGGCGCGGTCGGGATCGCGCTCGGCTGGCCGCTGGTCGTGCTGCTGGTCTGGACCGTTCTCGCCGGCGTGGCGGCCCGGAGAGGATTCCGATGGATGTCATGACTGTGTTCGATGGCCGCGCTCCGCGCTCCGCGTCGGCCACGGCCTGCGCGAAGTCTGGCTCCGTCGTCGCGAATTCCGACGACGGAAAGACGTGTCGCCAGAGTTCGCTCCCCACTCCCGAGAGGCTTCGCCCGTGACCCACCCAGCTCTCCGGGTGGTCGGGGCGCCGCGCGCGCTGCGGCGGTGGGCGATCGCCAGCCTGGTGGCCAACATCGCGCTGGTGGTCACCGGCGGCCTGGTCCGGCTCACCGGCTCCGGCCTGGGCTGTCCGACCTGGCCGCGCTGTACGTCCGACTCTTATGTCAGTCATCCGGCCCTCGGCATCCACGGGGCGATCGAGTTCGGCAACCGGATGCTCACCTTCGTGCTGATCGTCATCGCTGTGCTGACCTGGGTCAGCGCCATGCTCTACCGGCCACGGGACCGGCGGCTGCGCTGGCTCACCGCTGGGATGGCGCTCGGCATCCCGGCCCAGGGCGTGGTCGGCGGCATCACGGTGCTGACCAAGCTGAACCCGTTCGTGGTGGCCATCCACCTGCTGCTGTCGTTGGTGCTGGTCGCCCTCGCCGTCTGGCTGGTCCGGCTGACCTGGGCGCTGGGCGCTGCACCGGCATCGCCCTGGGGGGTGCGGTTCGCCCGGATCGCGTTCGTCGGGATGTGGATCGCGGTCTGGCTGGGCACGGTGGTCACCGGCAGCGGCCCGCACGCCGGCGACGAGCACTCGGTCCGGACCGGCTTCGACCCGGCGCTGGTCTCCCACATTCACGCGATCGCTGTCTATCTGACCATCGCGGCCACCTTCGGCGCGGTGTTCGTGGTCCGCAACACCCCGTCGCTGCTGCTGCTCGCGGTCGAGGTGGTGCAGGCCGGGATCGGGCTGAGCCAGTATCACCTCGGGCTGCCGATCGGTCTCGTGCTGCTGCACCTGCTCGGGGCCGCGCTGGCCATCGCAGCGGCGACCAACCTGATGCTGTCGGTCACCGGCCGCGCGGGCGATGACCGCTCCGGATCGGTCCGCCCCGACGCCGTCACCGACACCGTCCCGCGCTGACGCAGGGCCCTGCCCGCCCTCTCCCCCGGCGCCTTCGCCCCCGGCGGCCCTCTCCCCCGCCGCCCGTCCGCCTCGTCACCCGCCCGCCTCGTCACCCGCCCGCCTCCTCACCCGCCCATGGAAACTGTGCGGCTGTTGCGTCGCCGGCCGGCGTGTCGCTGCAACAGCCGCACACTTTCCGCGACCGGGGTGGGTGTTGGGTGGGGCGGTGTCAGGCGAACAGGCGCTGGGTGATCGAGGCCGGGGTGGGCATGGCGGCGATCTCGGCGCGTACGTCCTCCGCGGCTCCGCGGAAGACCGGCTCGTGCAGCAGCCGGTCGACCAGCCCGCGGACTGTCGGCGGGTCGATCGTGGCCGGGTCGTGGGACAGCCCCACGCCGCGGTCCACGACCCGCTGCGCGGACAGCGGGTTGTCGGCGAACGCCGGCAGCACCAGCTGCGGCACGCCGTAGAACAGCGGCGCCGCGGTCGTACCCGATCCGCCGTGGTGCACCAGCACCGCACACCGCGGCAGGAAGGCCGACAGCGGCAGATAGCCCACCGAGCGGACGTTCTCGGGAAGCTGCCCCAGCCCGCTCAGGTCCGCCTTGCCGGCCGCCAGCACCACATCGACGTCGAGGTCGGCGAGCGCCTCCACCACCACTCCGAGACTGCTCGTCCCGCTCACCGACGGGACGACGGTGCCCAGGGTGACTCCGATCATCGGCCGCGGCTGCGGCTCGAGCGCCCAGGCCGGGAGCACGGTCCCGCCGTTATAGGGCACGTACTGCATCGGCCACCACGGAACCTGGTCGACGTCGTCCGGCTGGTCGGCAGCCAGCCCGCCCATGCTCGGGGCGCGCGGGTCGATCCGGGCGACGAGTCGCGGCGGGTCGTCCGGGATGCCCAGCCGGGCGCGGAGCGGTCCAGCGACGTCCTCGCCGCCGAACGGGTTGCCCCGAGCCCGCCAGCCGGCGTCGCGGGAGGACCATCCGACCCGGTTGCCGATCTCGAGCGCAGGCAGACCGAGCACGGAGGCGGTGAGGGTGCCGGTGAGGTGGTCACCGGTGTAGGCGATCAGGTCGGGCTCGAACGCCCGCGCGGCCGCGATGGTCGGCTCGGTCATCACCGCGCAGAACATCGCGAACGGCGGTCGCTGCCGGCTGGCCGCGACGATCTCCGGCGGGGATCCCGCCGGTACCGCATCGGGTCGGCCGATCAGGCCCATCAGCGCGGCCCAGCGCTCCCGGTCCGGATGGACGTCGACGACCGGCAGGCCGGCCTCGGCGCCGACCTCGGCCATTTCGCCGGCGGTGGCGAGCAGCACCTCGTGCCCGGCCGCTCGGGCCGCCCAGATCAGCGGGACGATCGGCAGCATCAGGCCGTACGCCGGCGCCGCCGCGAAGAAGATCCGCACCCGCCCCAGTCTGCCCGCCCGCTCAGCCCGGCTCGCCCGGCCCGCCCTAGTCTCCCCACTCGCTCAGCCCGGCTCGTCCCACTCGGGCCGCCCCGCTCGGCCCGCCGCCCCGGTCTCCTGCCCCGCTCGGCCTGCCTGCCCGCTCGGCCAGCCTGCCCCGCTCGGCCCAGGAAAGTGTGCAGCTGTTGCATGCTTCGCCGGCGTGTCGATGCAACACCTGCACAGTTTCACGTTCCGGGGTCGGAGGTTCCGCGTTCCGGGTCGGGGGGGGTTCCCGTTCCGGGGTCGGGGGGTTTCCCGTTCCGGGGGGCGGGCGATTTCCGTTCCGAGGGGTGGCGGACAACCTGGTCAGAACCGGGTGCGGGTCAGCTCACGGAGGCTCGCGCTCAGCTCGGTCGCGACGATCCAAGGATCGGCGAGCACGTCAGGGTCGGCGACGACGGTGATCCCGAGCGTGCCGGCGTACGACAGGGTGGCGAAGCTGACCGCCACGTTGCCGGGCGCCACCGTGATGGGCACGATGCCGCGCACCGCCGAACCGGCCAGCCGCAGCCGCTCGCCCGGCCCGCGGAGATTGGTCTCGAAGGTGTGGACGAAGCGCTGGTGGTCGATGAAGAGCCGGAACAGACCCACGCGGGCGAGCAGCCGGAAGGCGACGCCGAGCGGGCCGCTGGAGGAGGCCCGCGGGACGCCCCCGATGTCCCGGCCGAGCGACACGATCGCGGCCAGCCGGGCGGCGTCGTCGGTCAGGGTGGGTACGGCGACGGCCCGGACGCCGGTGACGTTGCCGAGCTCACCGGCAGTGGCCGTACGGCGGCCGGAAACCGGCACGGACACGACCAGCCGATCCGGGGTCGGGCCCCGCAGCCCGATGGTCCGCGCCAGCGCGCCGGTGACCGCGGCGAGCACCACGTCGTTCACGGTTCCGCCGGCGAGCCGGGCAGCGGCGACCACCTCCGCGAGCGGCACCTCGGCGACCGCGACCCGGCGCCGCGGGCCGGTCGGGACGTTCAGCCAGGTCCTCGCAGCCAACCGGGGACGTCCGCGGCCGATCAGACCCAGCTCACGCAGACCGGACACGGCGGCGCGCGCACGGGGAGGTCGAGCCGAGGGCCGATCCGGTGGCGAAGCCGCGGGCCGCGTCGGGAAGGGCCGATCAGGTGGGTCGGCGAGCGCCGCCAGAACCGCCAGGCCGCCGAGCCCGTCGGTCAGCACGTGGTGCAGCACGATCACCAACGCGCCGACCGTGCCGTCGTCGCGCAGCACCAGCGTCGCCGACCACACCGGCCGATCGTGGGGTAACCGGCGCGTCGCGAGGTCGGCGGCCAGATCCAGCAGGGCGGCTCGCCCGCCGGGCGACGGCCAGTGAGCGGTTGCCAGCTGCCGGTCGAGATCGAATCGAGCGTCGTCCACCCAGCGCGGCGACCGCGGCCATCCGGGCCGGTCGAGCCGCTGCAGCAGCCGAGGCACCCGTCCGATCCGGTCCAGCAGGAGGCCGGTGATCGTGGCGGGCGACACCGACCCGCAGGGGTCGAGTTCGATCAATGCCGCGATGTTCATCGGTGCCGGACCGCGGTCGGTGGCGAGGACCGTGCGGTCGCCCGGGCCCAGCCGTGTCGTCGCGGGCGCTGTCACGACTCCAGCGGACATCGCGCCGCGGGGTGTCCACCAGGGTCCTCGGTCCCTCAGGCCCAGGAAGCTGGTCGCAAACCGGCCGCGAGAGCCCGCCGCCGCCCGGGCAAGATCCCGCCTCCCCCGGCGAAACTGTGCAGCTATCGCAGTCGCGCTCGGCGTGTCGATGCAATACGCGCACAGTTTCCGCGCCCGGGGGGCCGGGGGCCCAGGAGTGGCCGGCGGAGCTCAGGGATGGGCGACGGCGCGGACGGCGGCGGCGACCCGGGCCACGCCGTCCGGGCGGAGCACCAGCGTGTAGTGGTTCAGGTCCGGCACGGTCTCCATCACCAGACCCGGCTCGGCGGCGGCCCAACGCTCCCGCTCGGCCGGCGGGTACAGCCCGGGCGGCTCGTTCATCAGCCCGCGGTCGACCAGCAGCAGCCGGGCCGGTCCAGCGAAGGCCCCGAACAGACCGCCGCCATCCGGCCGGACGAACTCGTCCGCGAGATCCTGCAGCGCCGACTCGGCCACTACCGACGACCTGAGCTCCGGCTCGTCGCCGACCAGGTCGTAGTCCAGATAGGTCTCGATCGCGGTGCCCCAGGCGGGGTCGAGCGCGGGGTGCGGGCGCCAGAACTCGCGGTACGCAGACCGGCTCGGGAACGTCCTCCGCAGCCGCGCCATCGCCGGCCCCAACCCCTGCTCCGCCACCGTCGCGAGGTCGAGCCCGGCCGGCAGCACCAGCGGCAATCCGCCGTCGATCAGCACCACACCGCGCACCAGATCCGGTCTGGTCCTGGCCACCTCGGTCACCACGAACCCGCCCATCGAGTGCCCGGCCAGTACCACCGGCCCCGCGTTGTCGATCGGGGCGTTCTCGATCAGGGCGATCACGTCCGCCGCGTGCCGGGCCATCCCCCACGGACCCGGCAGCACGCTGCTCCGGCCGCGGCCGCGGAGGTCCGGCGCCAGCACCCGGAACTCCGGCAGTGCCTCCGCCACGACGGCGAGGCTGAGATGGTTGGAGGTGATCCCGTGGATCAACACCACCGTCGGCGCACCCGGCGGACCCCAGCCGCCGACCGTCAGCTCGCCGCCGTCCACCGGCACCGTGAACCGTTCGTACGTGCTCACTGCGCCGTCCACCCGCCGTCCATCGTGTACGAGGCACCGTTCACCATCGCCGCGTCCGGGCCGGCCAGCCAGCCGACCAAGGAGGCGACCTCGTCCGGCTCGACCAGCCGCTTGATCGCGTTGTGGGCCAACATGATCGTCTCCACCACCGCGGACTCCTCGATCCCGTGGATCCGCGCCTGGTCGGCGATCTGCTTCTCCACCAGCGGCGTCCGGACGTAACCGGGATTGACGCAGTTGCTCGTCACCCCGTGCGGCCCACCCTCCAGCGCGGTCGTCTTGGACAGCCCCTCCAGCGCATGCTTGGCGGTCACGTACGCGGACTTGAACTCCGAGGCCCGCAGCCCGTGCACCGAGGAGATGTTGATCACCCGGCCGAAGCCGCGGTCGTACATCCCGGGCAGCGCGGCCCGGATCAGCCGGAACGGCGCCTCGACCATGATCATCAGGATCCGGTGGAACGCCTCCGGCTCGAACTCGGGGATCGGGCTGACCCGTTGGATACCGGCGTTGTTGACCAGTACGTCCACGTCGATCGTGCGCCCGTCCACCGTCCCCGGGTCGGAGAGGTCCACCACCCAGACGTCCCCGCCGATCTCGTCGGCCACCGCACGCGCACCGGCCGGATCGAGGTCCGCGATGGTCACGTGCGCGCCGAGCGAGGACAATCGGCGCGCGATCGCCGCCCCGATCCCGCTCGCGCCCCCGGTGACCAGCGCCGACCGTCCGGCCAGCGCCGCGATGTCGGAAGTTGTCATGATCGACATCTTGCCGCGCCGCCGAACTGCCGTGCCGGCTGGATACGATCCGGCCCGTGAGCACCGATCTGTTGCCGGGCATCGCCGCCCGGGCCGTCGAAACCTCCCGGCTGACCAGCAACGTGTTGTATCGCAGCGAGGTCGAACCGGGCGGGACCCCGCTCGTCTTCGTCCACGGCAACTGCTCGTCGGCGCTGTTCTGGCAGCCGCTGATGCTGTCGCTGCCGGCCGCGATCGACGCCTACGCTGTAGACCTGCGCGGCTTCGGCGACTCCGAGACCGCGCCGGTGAACGCGACCCGCGGGCTGTCCGACTTCAGCGACGATGTGGCCGAGGTGGTCGCCGCACTCGGGCTGGCGACTCCGCACCTGGTCGGCTGGAGCATGGGCGGCGGGGTCGTGATGCAGTACGCGCTGGACCATCCGGTGGCCGGCCTGACGCTGATCTCGCCGGTGTCGCCGTACGGCTTCGGCGGCACCGCGCTGGACGGGAGCCTGCTCACCCCCGACGCCGCCGGCACCGGCGGCGGCGGCGCGAACCCGGACTTCGTGGCCCGGCTGGAGTCCGGTGACCGCGGCGCGGACGCCCCCACCTCACCCCGCAACACCTATCTCGGGACGTACGTTAAACCGGGCTTCACCAGCCCCTTCGACGAGCTGTGGGTGACCTCGATGCTGAGCACCAAGACCGGCGTCGACAACTACCCCGGCGACAGCGTCGGCAGCGAGAACTGGCCCGGCTTCGCTCCCGGCACCCGTGGTGTGCTGAACACGATGGCGCCGACGAACCTGAACCTGACCGGGCTGGTCGACCTCGAGCCGAAGCCACCGATCCTGTGGATCCACGGCGTCGACGACGTGATCGTCTCCGACACCTCGCTGTTCGACCTGAACTACCTCGGCCAGCTCGGCGTGATTCCCGGCTGGCCGGGGCCCGACGTGGCCCCGCCGCAACCGATGGTCAGCCAGACCCGCGCTGTCTTCGAGCGGTACGTCCTCGCCGGTGGATCGTACGAGGAGATCGCCGTCGAAAACTGCGGGCACTCCGCCCATCTCGAGCATCCCGACGCCGTGCGGACCGCGTTGCTGGACCTGCTGGCCCGAGTCTGAGCCCGCCCAGCCGCCCGGATCGGAACAGCGGAGTAGATCCTCGGTCGAGTAACCCGAAGGATCTACTCCACTGTCGGCAGACCTATCAGAAGAACGTCCGCAGATCGCCGACCAGCACGTCCGGCGCCTCCAGCGCGGCGTAGTGGCCGCCGCCGTCGAGCTCGGACCAGTGCACGATGTTGGCGTTGTCCCGCTCGGCCAGCGGCCGGATGGTCTGGAAGTCGTGGGCGAAGACGGCCACCCCGATCCGGCCCGTGCTGACGGTTGGCTCGGCACCGGAGTGCGCCTCCGCGTAGTGGTATCGCACGGCTGTGGCGGAGGTGTTGGTCAGCCAGTACAGCGACACCTGGGTCAGCACCTGCTCCTCGCTCACCCGGCTGGTGCCGTTGCCGAAGCTCTCGAACAACTCGTTGTAGGCCAGCTGGCCGACCGGTGAGTCCGACAATGCGGCGGCGATCGTCTGTGGCCGAGTGCCGTTCATCTGGTTGTAGCCGGCCACCGACGCGAACCAGCCGGCGAACTCGAGCGCGGCGTACTCCTTCGGTCCGAAGGCCTCGAACTCGCTCGGGTCGCCCGACGGGAACGAGAACAGCTGCAGCACGTGCGCGCCCAGGAACCCGGGCGGGTCCAGCACGGCCAGCTCGCGCCCGACCATCGCGCCGCCGTCGCTGCCGTGGATCCCGTAACTGTCGTAGCCCAGCCGCCGCATCAGCGCGTCGTACGTCCGCGCGACCTTCGCCATCGTCCAGCCGTCGCCGACCAACGGCGTACTGAAGCCGAAGCCCGGCATCGACGGGATCACCAGGTGGAACGCGTCCTCGGCCCGGCCGCCGTGCGCGACCGGGTTCACCAGCGGGTCGATCAGCTCGATGAACTCGACGAAGGAGCCGGGGTAGGTATGGGCGAGCAGCAGCGGGGTCGCCTCGGGCTCGGCGGAGCGCACGTGCACGAAGTGGACGGTCTGACCGTCGATCTCGGTGACGAAGTTGGGCACGGCGTTCATCCGCGCCTCCTGGGCGCGCCAGTCGAAGCGTTGCCAGGCGGCCACCATCCGGCGCAGGTACGAGACCGGGGTGCCGTAGTCCCAGCTGTCGGCGGGCGCCTCCGCCGGGAAGCGGGTGTGCTCGAGCCGGTGGTGGAGGTCGTCGAGAGCGTCCTGCGGGACGGCGATGGTGAAGGGGCGGATGGTGCCGGTCTCGGTGTTCGTCATGTCTCGACGGTAGGGTGCAATTAGGTACGTTTCCTTCCGCATTAGAGCGACGATCTCGAGGAAGTTGTCGATGCAGAGCACCTCCGGCCGCCTGCTCGCCCTGCTGGGCCTGCTGCAGTCGCGCGCGCACTGGACCGGCGCGGAGCTGGCCGAGCGACTCGGCGTCACCCCGCGAACGGTGCGCAACGACATCGACCGGCTGCGCGAACTGGACTATCCGGTGGAGGCGGTCCGGGGGCCCGCCGGGCACTACCGGCTCGGCGTCGGCGCCAAGATGCCCCCGCTGCTGCTGGACGACGAGGAGGCGGTCGCCGTCGCGGTCGGCCTGCGCGCCATCACCGGGATGGCCGGGGTCGAGGAGACCGGCGCTCGTGCGCTGGCCAAGCTGGAGGCGGTGCTCCCGCACCGGCTGCGGCGCCAGGTCGCCACCGTCCGCGAGGCGGTGCAGACCGGACCGGAGAACACCGGCAGCAACGCGCCCGACCCGGAGGTAACACCCGGCACGCTGCTGGCCGTGGCGGCGGCGATCCGGGACCACGAGGAGCTCCGGCTGATCTACCGAGCGGACGAGCGGCTGCAGGTCGAGCCGTACCGCCTGGTCAGCTGGCAGCGCCGCTGGTACGTCGTGGCCCGGGACCCGCGAACGGGATCGTGGCAGAGCCTCCGGCTGGACTGGATCGAGCCGCGGACGCCGGGCGGCCGGCGGTTCACGCCGACCGAGCTCCCCGGCGGCGACTACCCCGGCTTCGTGCTGCGGACGACCGCAGCGGCCGGCTGGAGCGTGCACGCGCGGATCACCGTGGCGGCGCCCGCCGACGAGGTGCTGCGCCGGATCAACCCGACGGTGGGCGTGGTCGAGGCGATCGACGACGCGACCTGCGTCCTGGTCACCGGCGCGGACAGCGTCGAGACGGTCGCCGCCTACATCGGCATGCTCGGGCTGGACTTCAGCGTCACCGAGCCGGCCGAGCTGGTCGAGGCATTACGGGTCGTCTCGGACCGCTATGCGCGCGCGATCCGCGCGGCACCGGAGTAGGCCACCGACGCGAGCCCGATCTGGAGCGCTACGTCTCGGTCGGGTGCTTGGCCTGCCCGGTCGCGTGCGCCTTGTCCAGACCGTCGGTGGACAGGGCGCCGAGCTCGGGAAGCCCCATCCGGTGGCTGGCCGTGGCCCGCTGACGGCGTGCCCGCAGCACGAACACGGTCACGACGACCGCGATCACGACCACGGCGACGACGATCCAGACGATCGCTGCTGTGCTCATCCTCGATTGCCTCCAGTTCGGTTGGTAGGCACAGTCCGAGAGTCACCCAAGCGCGCCGCCGAGCAGTCTCGGGGGCTGTGGTCTATAGCTCAACTATTCGTCGCCGAGCCGGTCCGCTCAACACCTGCGCCGGTTGGGATCGATTCGTTACCAGCCGGAGTCGCCCCCCAGGCCCGATCAGGCGGTCGCAGCCCGCCGACCGCGGATCAAGATCACGGCGACCGCGAGCAACCAGAGACACCACACCACGTACCCGGCGAAGTTGCTCAGGCTGGCCGCCGCCACGACCGGGATGACGACGCCGGTGGCGATCAGCACGGCCGCCGCGACACCGGTCACGGCCAGCCATCGCGGCAGGCCGAGCCGGCGCAGCGCGACGACGACCAGCACGGTGAAGGTGGCCGTCAACGCGTAGCCGAGCGTCTCGCCGATCGCCTTGCCCAAAATGGTGTGCCACCGGCTGAAGCTCTCGACCGCGGCCGCGTGCCGGGCCGGGTCGAGCGCGGCCGCGCTGATCCCCGGGACGATGGTCAGCCAGCGCTGCAGGCCGACCACCTGGACCAGAGCCGCCGCGACACCGACGACCGCGACCGCCCGACCCAGCCGCCCTGCCGCCAGCCGGCCGATCCAGATCCCGGCGGGCGCCATCAGCCCGGCGCTGACGGCCAGCACGCCGAACCAGAACATCACCGCGCCCTGGTGTGCCCGATACAGGGCGAGGATGTCGTCGACCGGCTCGGCCAGGATCTGTGGGTACTGGAAGATCGAGCCGAGCGCGGTGAATCCGGCGATGGCCAGCAGGGCGGCCAGGCCGAGCGCGCCGCCGGCGAGGCGCGCGTCGCGGCGCGCGGTGGAGTCCCGGGTCGCGCCGGGGAAGTTCGTGCTGATCGTGGTGTCCGAGCCCGGGGTCTGGGCGTTTCGGCTGGTCATGGCTGCTCCTCGAGTGTGATCGGTGGTTCGGGTTGGTCGGTGTTTCGGGTTCGTGCGTTAGGGGACGGGCACGGTGGCGCGGTCCCGGTACCAGGCGACGGTGTGGGCCAGGGCGTCCGCCATCGGGGTGGCCAGGTTCCCGAAAGCACGCCGGAACTTGGTGTCGTCGACGACCCACGGTTCGCTGAACTGGTAGAGCGTGTGCAGGTATTCGCGCAGCTCCGGCCTGACCAGCCCGAGCACACGCAGAGCGGTACGTCCGGCGGCGAGCAGCCGCGGTCGGTGTCCGGCCAGGTCGTAGACCTGCTCGACGACGCTCCGGGTGGTGAGCGCCGGTGCGACCGGAAGGTGCCAGACCTGACCGGTGGCCCCGGCTGCGCCGCCCAACGCGATCAGCGCAGCCGCGACGTCGGGGGTGTGGGAGTAGCTGTGCGGCTGGTCCGGATCGCCCATCAGCTGGGCGGTCGCGCCCCGGACGGCCGAGCCGAAGATCGCCTCGCCCAGGGCCGACTGAGTCGTACCCGGACCGAAGTAGTCCGACGCGCGACCGATGGCCACCTCGACCCGGCCGGCCCGCTGGGCGCCGAGCAGCTCGCGGGTCATCGCCGCCCGGGTGGCCGCCTTGGCCGAGGTCGGGTTGTCCGCCGCGGTCTCGACCAGCGGGCGACCGTGGGACGGGCCGTACGCGTACAGGTTGTCCAGCACCACGAGCCGGGCACCGGCCGCCGCGGCGCCGGCGAGCACGCCGCGCTGCAGCGGCGGGAACTCCTCGGCCCACCGGTCGTAGCGAGAGGCGTTCAGGCAGAAGTAGACGATGTCGGCGTTCCGGCAGAGCTCGGTGGTGGCGACCGGATCCGTGGCGTCGGCGGCGACGACCCGGGCGCCGGGCAGGTCGCCGCGTCCGGTTCGGTTGACGGCGATCACCTGCTCCCCTGCCCGGACGAGCAGCTCGACCAGGGTGCGGCCGACCTGGCCGGTGCCGAACACGACGTGGTGACTCACGACATACTCCTTTCTGGGTTGACGAAACGGCGGGATGGCGACGCGGAGTGCCTCGCGGCCAGCCAGGCCGCCGGCACCTGATCGGGGTACGCGGCCAGGTGCTCGCGCACCAGCACGTCGAACAGGTCGTGGTCGCCACGGAGGAACGCGTCGGCCAGCGCGACGAGCTGGCGGTCGCGGGCAGCGCCCGCGGCGGCGGCTCCCCGATCGAGGTACCCCCGCTCGCCCGACAGCACGGCCGCGACCACCAGCACGCCGGGATCGGCCGAGGTCGGCGCCGCGGCGAGCACGGCGTCGACGGCATCGAGGTCGCCGGCGATCACCCGAGCGACGAGCTCGCGGGACGACTCCGACCGTCCGGCATCATCCGCGACGGCGGCGGGGCGAGGATCTCGGCTGGGCACGCGACGACGGTCCCGCACAGCGCTGACGACGCGCTGACGGCGACTGACGACGGGTGGCACGACGACCGGGCCGCCGGTCCGGACCGCGTTCAGCTGTCGGGCGCACGGTTAGTGTCGGGGTCATGCGCATCGTGGTGATCGGCGGCAGCGGGCACGTCGGCAGCTTCCTGGTTCCCCGGTTGGTCCGCGCCGGCCATCAGGTGGTCGCCCTGAGCCGCGGTGCCCGCGCGCCGTACGTCGACGACGAGGCCTGGTCCGACGTCGAGCAGGTCGTGGTCGACCGGGAGGCCGAGGACGAGGCCGGGACGTTCGGGCCGAGAGTCGCGGCGCTCGAGGCCGACGCCGTGGTGGACATGATCTGCTTCACGCCGGCCTCGGCCACCGCCCTGGTGGAGGCCCTCCGCGGACACACCGGGCACCTGCTGCACTGCGGCACGATCTGGCGCTACGGACCGAGCGTCAAGCTCCCGATGCGCGAGGACGACGGCTCACCGCCGTTTGGTGCGTACGGCACGCAGAAGGCCGCCATCGCCGAGCTGCTCGAGGCCGAGACCCGGACCGGCGGCCTGGTCTCGACCGTGCTCCAGCCCGGGCACATCAGCGGTCCGGGCTGGGTGCCGATCGGCCCGCTCGGCAATCTCGACCCGAGGGTCTGGTACGCGCTCTCCGCCGGCGAGGAGATCGCCGTTCCCGGTCTGGGCGTCGAGCTGATGCACCACGTTCACGCCGACGACGTCGCGCAGGCGTTCCAGCTCGCCGTCGAGAACCGGGCTGCGGCGGCCGGTCAGTCGTTCAACGTGGTGGCGCCGTCGGCCCTCACCGTCCGCGGCTATCTGGCCATCGCCGCCGGCTGGTTCGGGCGCACCGCACGGACCCGGTCGGTCAGCTGGCCGGAGTTCCGGGCGGGCACCACGCCCGAGTTCGCCGACTCCAGCTGGGAACATCTGGCGCGCAGCCAGTTCGCCTCGATCGAGAAGGCACGCAGCCTGCTCGGCTACCGGCCCGCCTTCGAGCCGGACGCGGCGGCCCTGTCCGGTATCCGCTGGCTGATCGACCACGACCGGCTCGAGGTAGCCGCACCGCTGGTCGGCTAGCCGGCCACAACACCGGACGCTGCGGCTAGGCTTCCCGTCTGCCCGGTGCCGGGATCCGACAGTGCCGGGTCCGGCCGGGCGCCGCGCGACGCTTTGGAGCAAAGGAAGGTCGGGGCAACCGTGGAGGTGCTGCACGCCTGCTGGCTGGGCGCCTCCGCGGGGGCGGTGGGCCGGATCGGCGTCTGGGCGGAGGACTCCGCGAAGCCGGCGGCTGCGCCGGCGGGCCGCGGGCGGCCGCCGCGGCTCCGCGACCATCCGTACGCGCTCGACCGCGACGTGCTCCGCGCCCGGCTGCCCGCGGCCGTCGACGCGACAGCGCACGATCTTGGTCTCCGGCTGCCGACCCGGGCCGGCGGGCCGCTGCCCTCCCCCGAGCTGATCCGAGAGACGCTGCCGCCCGAAACCGGCGCGTTGCGGACGGCGGACTGGCGCATTCCCGCGCTCGCGATCGACATCGACGATGCCCTCCGACTGATCGGTGGGATTCCGGTCCCGGGCGGTATCGGTGCGGACGGTCCGTCCGCCGCGAGCGAGCTCCGCTCCTTCGACGCGCTCGGCGCATCGGTCCGCCATCTGCTCGACCTGGCCGACTTCGCTGCCGACCTGGTCCGGCGCGGCCGGCTGCTGCCGACGCTGCTGACCGATCCTCCGGCGGCCGTCTGGCGGCCGGTGCTGACCGGTCGCGACGCGGCCTGGACCCGCGTTCTCGCGGCGGCGAGCCCGCCGGCGCTGCTGGCCGCGGGCGGCGACCGGACCGCGTGGGCCGACCTGCTCGACGCGCTGGTCGACGCCGGCGCCCGGGTCCTCCTCGGCCGGCACTCGCTCTCCGTGGGCCCGCGCTCCGAACGCGCCGCGGTCGGCGCCTGGCTGGCCGGCCTGAGCGGCCGGGAACGGTCGCTCGACCTCGCTCCGGCGGAGGCGGCCGAGCTCGAGGCGCAGCTCGCCGACTGGCAGCGCGACGCCCTCGGTGGCGACGTACGCGCGTGTTTCCGGCTGGCGGAGCCGGCCGCCGAGGCCGACGAGTGGCAGCTCCAGCTCGGCCTGCAGGACGTCGAGGAGCCCACGTCCGTGGTGGACGCGACAGCGATCTGGACCTCGCGCGGCGATGCCCTGCCCGGCCTGGGCCGCCCGCTGGACGCGCCGCAGGAGACGTTCCTCGCCGAGCTGGGCAAGGCGGCCCGGCTGTATCCGGCGCTGGACCGCGCGCTTCGGGTCGCGCGTCCCGACGTGCTGGTGCTCGACACCGGCGGCGCCCACGACTTCCTGCGCGACGCGGCGCCCACCCTGTCGACCGCGGGCTTTGGCGTCCAGCTGCCGGGGTGGTGGAGCAATCCGGCGTCGCGGCTCGGGCTCAAGATCACCGCCTCCACGCCGAGCCAGCCCGGCATGGTGGAGGTCGGCTCGGCCCTCGGTGCGAACGCGCTGGCCGGCTTCCGCTACGACCTCGCCGTCGGCGACGCCGTGCTCACCGCCGAGGAACTGGCCGAGCTGACCGCCGCCAAGTCGCCGTTGGTGCGGCTGCGCGGGCAGTGGATCGAGCTGGACGCCAAGCGGCTGGCCGCCGGTCTGCGGTTCGCCGGCCGGACCGAGCAGGCGAGCATCGGCGACCTGCTCCGGCTCGGCCTCGGCACGGCGGTGGACGACGACGAGCTCCCGGTCACCGAACTCGCCGCCGACGGCTGGCTCGGCGAGCTGCTCTCCGGCGACGCCGTCCGCCGGCTCGAGCCGGTCGAGCCACCGGTGTCGTTCACCGGCACGCTGCGGCCCTATCAGGCCAGAGGCCTGTCCTGGCTGGACTTCCTGGATCGCGCCGGGCTGGGCGGCGTCCTCGCCGACGACATGGGGTTGGGCAAGACGGTCCAGCTGCTGGCCCTGCTGTCGGCCGACCTCGGCCGGCCGGCCGGCGCCGAGCCGCGGCCCAGCCTGCTGATCTGCCCGATGTCGCTGGTCGGCAACTGGCAACGCGAGGCCGCCCGGTTCACTCCGGAGCTGCGGGTACACGTGCACCACGGCGCCGAGCGGGCACGGGGCAAGGCGTTCACCGCCGCCGTCGAGGCCAGCGACCTGGTGATCACGACGTACGCCCTCGCGGCCCGCGACGCCGCCGCGCTGCGCGCGGTCGGCTGGCGCCGGGTCGTGGTCGACGAGGCCCAGGCGATCAAGAACGCCGCCACCAAGCAGTCCACCGCGATCCGCTCGATCCCTGCCCGGACACGGATCGCGGTGACCGGCACGCCGGTGGAGAACAGGCTCGCCGACCTCTGGTCGATCCTGGAGTTCGCCAATCCGGGCCTGCTCGGCACGGCGACGGGGTTCAAGAAGCGTTATGCCGAACCGATCGAGCGGCATGGCGACGATGAGGCGGCGGAGCGGCTGCGGACGTACACCGCGCCGTTCATGCTGCGCCGGGTGAAGACCGATTCCTCGATCATCTCCGACCTTCCCGACAAGCTCGAGATGGACGTGGTCTGCAACCTGACCGCCGAGCAGGCCGCGCTGTACCAGGCCGTCGTCGACGACATGGTGGACAAGATCGAGAAGTCGGAGGGGATCGAGCGTCGCGGGCTGGTGCTGGCGACCATGACCAAGCTCAAGCAGGTGTGCAACCACCCGTCCCAGTTCCTCCGCGACGGCGGCCGGCTGCCGGGGCGCTCTGGCAAGCTCGAACGTCTCGACGAGATCCTGACCGAGGTGCTCGCCGCGGACGAGCGGGCCCTGCTGTTCACCCAGTACGCCGAGTTCGGCGCCATGCTGCGCGGCCACCTGAGCGCCCGGTTCGGTCGGGAGGTGCTGTTCCTGCACGGCGGCGTCGGCAAACCGGCGCGGGACAAGCTGGTGGCCCGCTTCCAGTCCGACGACCGATGGGCCCCGCCGCTGTTCGTGCTGTCGCTCAAGGCCGGCGGCACCGGGCTCACCCTGACCGCGGCCAACCACGTCGTGCACGTCGACCGCTGGTGGAATCCCGCCGTCGAGGACCAGGCCACCGACCGGGCGTTCCGGATCGGGCAACGACGCTCCGTGCAGGTGCGAAAGTTCGTCTGCGCGGGCACGGTCGAGGAGAAGGTCGCCGCCATGATCAACACCAAGCGCGGCCTCGCGGCGAAGATCGTCGGCACCGGTGAGCAGTGGCTGACCGAGCTGTCGACCGACGACCTCGCCGCGCTCTTGCGGCTCGAAACCGGAGCGGTGGTGGAGTGATGGCGCGACGCTTCGACGACCGGGAACGGTGGTACCCGCCGTCCAAGCCGCGCAAGGTCACCGGCGGGCTGAAGGCGAGGACGCCACGCGGCGCCATCGGCAGCACCTGGTGGTCGCAACGGTTCGTCGCCGTGCTGGAGTCGTTCGCCCTCGGCAGCCGGCTGACCCGGGGCAGGACGTACGCCCGGCAGGGTCAGGTGCTGTCCCTGGAGGTCGGCTCCGGCCTGGTCCGATCGCGGGTGCAGGGTTCGCGCGCCCAGCCGTACGAGGTGCGGATCGGGCTGGCACCGTTCGGCGAGCTGGTCTGGGCCAAGGCTGAGATCGCGCTGTCCGAGCAGGCCCTGCCGGCGGCGAAGCTGCTGGCCGGCGAGGTGCCACCGGAGCTGGAGGAGATCTTCGCCGCGGCCGGGTCTCCGCTGTTTCCCGGCAGCGTGGAGGAACTGGAGCAGGACTGCAGCTGTCCCGACTGGGGACTGCCCTGCAAGCATCTCGCCGCCACGTTCTATCTGCTGGCCGAGGCGTTCGACGACGACCCGTTCCTGATCCTGCGCTGGCGGGGACGCGAACGCGACCAGCTGCTGAGCCGGCTGCGCGAGCTCCGCGGCGATCGGTCCGGCACGCCGAGCGGGGACGAGCCGACGACCGGGTCGCCGCGAGCCGCGATCGGCACCGCGATGGCGCTGGACACCCCGATCGAGCCCACCGCTGCCGAGGCGGTGTCGATCGACGGCGAGCGGTTCTGGCAGCCGCCACCGGCCCTGCCGCAACCGCCACCCACGCTCAGTGTGGACCCCTGCCTGATCCTGCGGCAGCTCCCGACCCCGTCCGGCGGGCTCGGCGGTGACCGGTTGGTCGTTGCGCTGCGCGAGGCGTACGACCGGTTCGCGGCCGATCGCGGTGAGGGCTGACCGGTTCAGGGCGAGGAGCGGAGACTGGGCGCATGACGCAGCGGTGTCCCGTGCGCAAGCTGGTGCCGGCCGAGCGGGAGGACGGGCCGGCGCTGGAGCGGATCGAGCGGAACGGGGAGACGACCTGGGTGATCCGGTCCTTCGAGCTCGCCCGGCAGCTCCTGCGGCAGCCGGACAGCACCCGGCAGGCGGGGTTCGGCGCGGACCAGATCTTCCAGCCGAGCAAGGGCATGCGGCCGCCGATCCTCTACCTGGAGGGTGAGCAGCACCGGCTGCAGCGGCGGGCGTCGGCCAGGTTCTTCGCGCCGGCGGTCGTGGAGGGTTACCGGCCGATGATGGAGGAACTGGCCGACCGGCTCGTCGGCCGGCTGCGCGCCGACAAGCCGCTCGATCTGAGCACGCTGAGCATGCCGATGGCGGTACAGGTCGCCGCGCGGGTGATCGGTTTGACCAACTCCTCCATGGCCGGGATGAGCCGCCGACTCGGAGCGTTCTTCGACGGCGATCCGCTGGCCACCGGGCGCAGTCCCGCGGCACTGTTCCGCGCCGCGCAGGTGGGCACCCGGACCGTGCGGTTCTACTACCTGGACGTGAAACCGGCGATCCGGGCGCGGCGTCGAGTGCGCCGAGACGACCTCATCAGTCAACTGATCGACCTCGGCTTCACCGATCTCGAGCTGCTGACCGAGTGCGTGACCTATGCCGCGGCGGGCATGGCCACCACCCGCGAGCTGATCATGCTCGCCGCCTGGCACCTGCTCGACGACACCGCACTCCTCGCTCACTATCGGGCCGCCGACGTGCAGGCGCGCCGCTCCCTGCTGGAGGAACTGCTCCGGGTCGAGCCCGTCGTCGGCTACCTCCGGCGACGCACCGGCCGACCGGTCACGCTGGACGGACCCGACGGACCGGTCACCATCGAGGCCCGAACCGCGATCGACGTACGCCTGCGGCAGGTCAACGCCGACCCCGACATCGTCGGCGACGACGCGACGACGATCTGCCCGGGACGGACCCTCCCCCGCTCGGTGCCACCCGTCGTGATGAGCTTCGGCGACGGCCACCACCGCTGCCCCGGCGGACCACTCGCGATCATGGAGACCGAGATCTTCCTCAGCCGGCTCTTCACCCGCGACCTCGTCGCGGACGGCCCGCCCCGAGTCCGGTGGAACCGGGTGTCGCAGGGCTACGACCTCGACCGGTTCATGATCCGTCTGGCCTGAACCGCCGGCCCCAGGAAGCATCAGAGCAACCAGGCAGTCTTCCGGGTGCCGTCCCACCGGCGGCACCCGGTGACCCGGGCGAGCACCGGTGTGTCGGCGGTCCGGCCCAACGTCGTCAGCATCGCCCCGAGCCGATCGGGCGGCACCCGACGGGCCAGGGTCACGTGCGGGCTCCAGCGGCCGGGCCCGAACTGGCCCGCCGAGTCGGCGCCGCACGCCTGCGCCACCCGGGCCTGCAACTCCAGCAGCGGGATCGAGGCGGTCATCTGGCGGACCAGAATGCACCGCCCGCGGCGGGGACCGAACAGCATCAGCGCGCCGATCTGCAGCTCGAGGTCGAGTTCGGCGACTAGACCCGGAAGGGCCGCTTCGGCGGCCTCCGGCACCGCGTCGGCAGCGAACAGCGTCACATGTGGGCGATGGTTTTCGTCGGCTCCGGTACGCCGTTCGCTGGGCATGCCGGCATCGGCGAGCAGGTTCCACTGCCGACGTACGGCCTCCTCGGCCCGCCCGTCCAGCAGCAGTTCGATCGACTGCGCCACCGCGAACCGGCCGGGCTCAGCGGAGCAACGGGTCGACCGCGGCGGCGACGAAGACCAGCGCCAGGTAGGAGTTCGACCAGTGGAACAGCCGCATCGGCTTCAGCGCGGCATCGGTCAGCCCGGCCCGGGCCCGCCGGAGCAACTGGATCGACTCCGCGATCAGCACCGCCCCCGCGACGGCGGCCACGACCGGATAGAGCCAGCCGGTGTCGGCTACCGGCCAGAGCGTCAGCGAGACCGCCACCGTCACCACGGAGTAGATCAGGATCCGCCACGCGACCGCTGGCGCTTCCTTCACCACCGGCAGCATCGGTACGTCCGCCGCGGCGTAGTCCTCCCGATAGCGGAAGGCCAGCGCCCAGGTGTGCGGCGGGGTCCAGAAGAAGACGATGGCGAACAGGATGAACGGCGCCAGCGCCAGCGAACCGGTCACCGCGGTCCAGCCGATCAGCGGCGGGAAGCAGCCCGCGATGCCGCCCCAGACGATGTTCTGGGAGCTGCGGCGCTTCAGCCAGAGGGTGTAGACGAAGACGTAGAACGCGTTCGCCGCCAGCGCCAACCCGGCCGACAGCCAGTTGACGAACAGCCCGAGCCACAACGTTGCCAGCACGCCGAGCGCGACGCCGAAGACGGTCGCCGCCCGCGGTCCGACCAGATGCCGGGGCAGCGGACGGCGCCGGGTGCGGCGCATCCGCTCGTCGATGTCGCGGTCGAGCACGGAGTTGAACACGTTCGCGCTGGCCGCGGCGAAGCAGCCGCCGATCATGGTGTTCAGCACCAGCAGCAGCGAGGGCACCCCGCCCGCGGCCAGGAACATCGCCGGCACGGTGGTGACCAGGAGCAGTTCGATGATCCGCGGCTTGGTCAGCCCGAAGTACGCCGAGACGACGTCGCGCATCCGAGCCCCGGCGGCCGTCGCCTCCGCGGCCGCAAGGGCCGGCAGCGAGCGGTCGGCCGATGCATCGCCCACCCGGTCCGCGGACACGGGACCGGACATGTCGATGCTCGTCACGACAGGTGAGTCTATGGCCCCGACCGCCGCGGGGGTCAAAGTGCCACTTCGATAGGCTCGCGATATCGCCGCGAGGCAGCACCATGCGCCGGCGACCACGTGCCTGCGAGAGCGGAAGGACCGCGAAGCTGTGACCGAGACCACAACCCCCCAAACCGTTGACGGCGACAGCCTGTATCCCGACGGCTGGACCGACCTCGACTCCCGTGCCGTCGACACGGTCCGGATCCTGGCGGCCGACGCCGTGCAGAAGGTCGGCAACGGACACCCCGGGACCGCGATGAGCTTGGCGCCGGTGGCCTACCTGCTGTTCCAGAAAGTGATGCGGCACAACCCGGCCGACACCCATTGGCCGGGCCGTGACCGCTTCGTGCTGTCTTGTGGGCACTCCTGCCTCACCCTCTACATCCAGCTCTACCTGGGCGGCTTCGGCCTCGAGCTGAACGATCTCGAGGCGCTGCGGACCTGGGGCTCCAAGACCCCCGGACACCCCGAGTACGGCCACACCGACGGTGTGGAGATCACTACCGGACCGCTGGGCCAGGGACTCGCGAACGGCGTCGGCATGGCGATGGCGGCGCGGCGGGAACGGGGCCTGCTCGATCCCGACGCGGCGCCGGGCAGCTCGCCGTTCGACCACCAGATCTATGTGATCGCCTCCGACGGCGACATCGAGGAGGGCGTCACCTCCGAGGCGTCCTCGCTCGCTGCCACCCAGCGGCTGGGCAACCTGACGGTCATCTACGACCACAACCACATCTCGATCGAGGACGACACCAACATCGCCCTGACCGAGGACACCGCCGCTCGCTACCGCGCCTACGGCTGGCACGTCCAGGAGCTGGACTGGACCAACGGCGGCACGGAGTACAAGGAGAACGTCCGTGAGCTGGACGAGGCGCTGCGGACCGCCCGGGAGGTGACCGACCGACCCAGCTTCATCAGCCTGCGGACGATCATCGGCTGGCCCGCGCCCAACCTGCGCAACACCGGCAAGGCGCACGGCAGCGCGCTCGGCAAGGACGAGGTGGCGGCTACCAAGGAGCTGCTGGGCTTCGACCCCGACAAGACGTTCGAGGTCGGCGACGACGTCATCGCCCACACCCGCAAGCTGGTCGATCGCGGCGCCGAGGCGCTGGCTGAGTGGCAGAGCTCGTTCGACACCTGGGCGGCGGCCAACCCGGCGGCGAGCGAGCTGTACGGCCGGATGGTCAAGAACGAGCTGACGCCCGGGTGGGAGGACGCCGTGCCCAGCTGGGACGCCGATCCCAAGGGCATCGCGACCCGGGCCGCGTCCGGCAAGGTGCTCGGCGCGCTGGCCGACAAGCTGCCCGAGCTGTGGGGCGGCTCGGCCGACCTGGCCGAGTCCAACAACACCACGATGGAGGGTGTCCCGAGCTTCTTGCCGACGGACCGCCAGACGAAGATGTTCCCCGGCAATCCGTACGGCCGGACGCTGCACTTCGGCATCCGTGAGCACGCCATGGGCTCGATCATGAACGGCATCAAGGTGCACGGCGGTACCCGGCCGTACGGCGGCACTTTCCTGCAGTTCTCCGACTACATGCGCCCCGCGGTCCGGCTCGCCGCGCTGATGCGGCTGCCGGTGATCTATGTCTGGACCCACGACTCGATCGGTCTGGGCGAGGACGGCCCGACCCACCAGCCGATCGAGCACCTCGCGGCGCTGCGCAGCATCCCGGGCCTGGACGTCGTCCGCCCGGCCGACGCGAACGAGACCGCCGCCGCCTGGGCAGCCGTGCTGAAGAACAAGGACCGCCCGGCCGGGCTGTGCCTGAGCCGGCAGGCGCTGCCGATCGTGCCGCGCGGCACCGACGGCTACGCCGACACCAGCGGCGTGGCCAAGGGCGCGTACGTGCTGAAGGACGCCGAGGACGGCGCCCCGGACGTGATCCTGATCGGCACCGGGTCGGAGGTGCAGTACGCGCTGGCCGCCAGCGACATCCTGGCCGCCGAGGGCACCAAGGCGAGGGTCGTCTCGATGCCGTGCCGGGAGTGGTTCGACGAGCAGGACCAGGGGTATCGGGACGCGGTGATCCCGCCCGACGTAAAGGCACGGGTCAGCATCGAAGCCGGCGTGTCCGTCGGCTGGCGCGATCTGGTCGGTGACGCCGGCCGGATCATCAGCATCGACCACTACGGTGCCAGCGCGTCGGCCGGGAAGCTGTTCGCCGAGTTCGGCTTCAGCGGTGACACCGTCGCCGCCGCGGCCCGCGAGAGCATCGAGGCCGCGACCAAGCCGGGCGAGCCGCCGGCGCCTGCGCATCCGGCGGCCAGCGGCCCCAAGACGACCGCGGATCTGGAATCCGATCCCGGCGTCACCATCAGCTGAACCAGCACATCGAGAAAGGCTCATCAGCATGAGCGAACGACTGAAGGCCCTCGCCGACGCGGGTGTCTCCATCTGGCTGGACGACCTGTCCCGGGACCGGATCAACACCGGCAACCTGGCCGATCTGATCGAGAACTCCAACGTGGTCGGCGTCACCACGAACCCGACGATCTTCGCCGCGGCGCTGTCCAAGGGCAACGCCTACGACGACCAGATCCGCGAGCTGGCCGAGCGCGACTCCGATGTCGCCGACACGATCAAGGCGCTCACCACCGACGACGTCCGCAACGCCTGTGACGTGCTGGCTCCGGTCTACGAGGCGAGCAACGGCTTCGACGGCCGGGTCTCGATCGAGGTCGAGCCGGGTCTGGCGATGGACACCGACGCGACCATCGCGCAGGCCGCCGACCTGTTCAAGATCGTCGACCGGCCGAACGTCCTGATCAAGATCCCGGCGACCAAGCCCGGTCTGCCGGCGATCACCGCCTCGATCGCGGAGGGGATCAGCGTGAACGTGACGCTGATCTTCTCCCTCGACCGCTACCGCGGTGTGATCGACGCGTACCTCTCCGGCTTGGAGCAGGCCGCCGCCAACGGTCATGACCTGTCGAAGATCCACTCGGTGGCGTCGTTCTTCGTGTCCCGGGTGGACACCGAGGTGGACAAGCGGCTGAAGGCGATCGACAGCGACGAGGCCCGGAGCCTGAAGAGCCAGGCCGCGATCGCCAACGCGCGACTCGCGTACGCGGTCTTCGAGGAGCAGTTCGCCGGTGACCGCTGGGAGGCGCTGGCCGCGAAGGGCGCGAACAAGCAGCGTCCGCTGTGGGCGTCGACCGGGGTCAAGGATCCCGACCTCCCCGACACCTTGTACATCACCGAGCTGGTCGTCGCCGACACGGTCAACACGATGCCGGAGAAGACGATGCAGGCCTTCGCCGACCACGGCGAGATCGAGGGCGACAAGGTCAGCGGCACCGCCGACCAGGCGCAGTCGGTGCTGGACCGGCTGGCAGCGCTCGGGATCGACTACGACGACGTGGTGGAGGTGCTCGAGTCCGAGGGCGTCGACAAGTTCGACAAGTCCTGGTCCGAGCTGGTCGAGACCGTGCAGACAGCGCTCGACGACGCCAAGAAGGGCAAGCCCGACCCGGGCGGCTCGAAGGCCGGCGACATCGACACGGGCCAGTCCGAGTGATCCTCGGCCAACGCGAGAACCCGCTCCGGGACGCACAGGACCGGCGACTCCCTCGGATCGCCGGTCCGTGCGTACTCGTGATCTTCGGCGTCACCGGTGACCTGTCGACGAAGAAGCTGATGCCGGCGGTCTATGACCTGGCCAACCGCGGACTGCTTCCACCCGGCTTCGCGCTCGTCGGCTTCGCCCGGCGCGACTGGGCCCATCAGGACTTCGCCAAGATCGTGCACGACGCGGTTCGTCAGCACGCCCGGACCCCGTTCCGGGAGGAGGTCTGGCGGCAGCTGTCCGAGGGCATCCGGTTCGTGCCCGGTGAGATCGGCGACGACGCCTCGTTCGACAAGCTGCAGCGCACCATCAACGATCTGGACGAGGCCCGGGGCACCGGCGGCAACCACGCCTTCTACCTCTCCATCCCGCCCGGCCTGTTCCAGACCGTGGTCGACCAGCTCCGATCCCACGGCCTGGCCGACCAGCAGGCGGGCCGCTGGAGCCGGGTGGTGATCGAGAAGCCGTTCGGGCACGACCTGGCCAGCGCCAAGGAGCTCAACCGGATCGTCTCGGAGGTGTTCCCGCCCTGGTCGGTGTTCCGGATCGACCACTATCTGGGCAAGGAGACCGTCCAGAACCTGATGGCGCTGCGGTTCGCCAACCAGATGTTCGAACCGGTCTGGAACAACAACTACGTCGACCATGTCCAGATCACGATGGCCGAGAACATCGGGATCGGCGGCCGGGCCGGCTACTTCGACGGCATCGGCATCGCCCGCGACGTGATCCAGAACCACTTGCTCCAGCTGCTCGCGCTGACCGCGATGGAGGAGCCGAACTCGTTCGAGGCCGGCCAGCTGCGCAACGAGAAGCAGAAGGTGCTGGCCGCCACCCGGCCGCCCGCCCGGATGGATCTGCACACCGCCCGCGGCCGCTACGCCGGCGGCTGGGCCGGTGGCGAGAAGGTGAGGGGTTACCTGGAGGAGGAGCGGATCCCGGCCGACTCCAAGACCGAGACGTACGCCGCCATCCGGGTCGACATCGACAACCGTCGCTGGGCCGGGGTGCCGTTTTATCTGCGCACCGGCAAGCGGCTGGCTCGCCGGGTGACCGAGATCGCGCTGGCGTTCAAGCGGGCACCGCACCTGCCGTTCACCGCGACCGACACCGAGGAACTCGGGCACAACGCGCTGGTGCTGCGGATCCAGCCGGACGAGGGCATCACGCTGCGGTTCGGGGCGAAGGTGCCGGGCACCCAGATGGAGATCCGCGAGGTCAACATGGACTTCGCCTACGGCGGGTCGTTCACCGAGGCCTCGCCGGAGGCGTACGAACGGCTCATCCTGGACGTCCTGCTCGGCGATCCGCCGCTGTTCCCGCACCACGAAGAGGTGGAGCTGTCCTGGGAGATCCTCGACCCGGTGCTGGACTACTGGGCGAGCCTGGACGAGCCGCCGCAGGACTACCAGCCGGGTGGCTGGGGACCGGCGCTGGCCGACGAGATGCTCGCCCGCGACGGGCGGGCCTGGAGGCGACCGTGATCATCGAGCTGGAGAACACCACCTCGGCCCAGATCAGCTCGGCCCTGGTGAAGGCCCGGCGCAGCGCCGGCAGCCCGGCGATGGGCATGGTGCTGACGCTGATCATCGTGGCCGAGCAGAAGGAATACGAGGCCGCGCTGCAGGCCAGCATGGAGGCCGGCCGGGAGCATCCCTCGCGGATCCTGCTCGTGGTCACCGGCGGCGGCCGGAAGCCGACCATGAACGCGGAGGTGCGGATCGGCGAGGGCACCCCGGGCGAGGTGATCGTGGTCCGGATGAGCGGGGCGATCGCCGATCACCCGGCGTCGGTGATCCGGCCGCTGCTGCTGCCGGACTCTCCGGTGGTGATCTGGTGGCCGGGCAAGTGCCCGGCCAACCCGACCAACGACGAGCTGGCGCAGCTGGCCGGGCGGCGGTTGACCGACGCCGCGAACGTGACCCGCCCGCTGCAGGCGCTGACCACCCGGGCGGAGAACTACCTGCCGGGTGACACCGACCTGGCCTGGACCCGGCTGACGCCGTGGCGGGCGCTGCTCGCGGCCGCCCTGGACCAATACCCGGCCCGGATCAAGTCCGTCGCCGTGGAGGCCGAGCGGTCGAACCCGTCGGCCGATCTGCTCGCGGCCTGGCTGCACCTGCGGCTGAAGCTGGAGGTGATCCGGCGGACGAGCAGCGGCCCCGGCATCACCGCCGCCCGGCTCGGCACCGCCGCCGGCGACATCGCGATCACCCGGCCGGACGGCTTGCTGGCCTCGTACGCGGTGCCGGGGCAGCCGGAACGCCTGGTCGCGCTCAAGCGCCGCGACATCACCGAGCTGATCAGCGAGGAGATGCGCCGGATGGACTCCGACGAGGAGTACGACCGGGTGCTCAAGTCGCTGCTCGGCACCCGGCGGAAGGCGGCTGCGCAGAAGGCGGCGCGGCGGGCCCCGGCCGGTGTCAGCGCGGCCGAGATCGCCGACGAGCCGGGCACCGAGGTGCCGGCGCCGAAGACGACCCGGCGGCGGACGCAGAAAGCGGCGGCCAGCGACCGGCAAGCGGAGAGCACCGACAGCGCGAGCGCACCGGCGAAGCGGGTGAGCAAGCGGGCGCCCGGCGCGAAGGCGCCCACGAAATCACCGGCGAAGTCGCCCGCGAAGTCGGCCGCGCAGAAGACAGCGGGGACGAAGAAGGCCGCCGCGTCGACGTCGTCGACTCGGAAGGCGGCGACCAAGAAGGCACCGGCGAAGAAGGCAGCCGCCGCGAGGAAAGCATCCGCAACCGCGGCATCCGCGACGAAGGCCGCGAGAAGCACGCGAACCCGGAAGCAGTCGTGAGCGGCTACGAGGTCGTCGTCCACAACTCGGCCGACGAGGTGGCCGAGGCGCTGGCGCACCGGCTGATCGCCCGGCTGGCCGAGCTCCAGCGCGACTTCCGGGTGCCGCAGCTGTGCCTGACCGGCGGCCGGATCGCGACCCGGGCCTACGGTCACCTGGCCGAGGAGGGCGCACACGCGGCCGTGGACTGGAGCCGGGTCGAGCTCTGGTGGGGCGACGAGCGGTTCGTTCCGGCCGGCGACGCCGACCGGAACGCCGACTCGACCCTGGACCTGCTCCGGCCGCTCGGCTTCGACCCGGCGCGCGTCCACGTGATGCCCAGCAGCGACGCGGGAATGGAGCTGGACAACGCGGCGGACGCCTACGCGCGCGAGCTCGGCGACACCGTATTCGACATCTGCCTCCTCGGGATGGGTCCGGACGGGCACGTCGCGTCGATCTTCCCCGAGCACCCGTCGTCGTACGCGGAAGGCGAGGTGATCGGGGTCCGTTCCTCGCCGAAGCCGCCGCCGGAGCGGATCAGCCTCACCCTGCCGGTGATCGACCGCTCGCACGAGGTCTGGTTCATCGTGAGCGGCGCGGACAAGGCGGCTGCGGCCAAGATGGCGCTGCTCGGCGCCGGGCCGGTCCAGGTGCCGGCCGGCGGCGTCTCCGGAGTCGACCGCACGCTGTGGCTGCTCGACCGCGAAGCCGCCGCCCAACTCCCCCCGGACCTCGCCGCCCGTCCCGGTCTCAGCTGACTGCCCGCCAGATCCGCCCGGACCCGGCCCCGGCCTGCCCCGCCGGCCTCCCCCTTCGGCTTGACCTGCCCGGCCAGCCCCCAAACCGCCCGCCCCGCCCCGACCCGGAAACTGTGCAGCTGCTGCAGCTTTCACCGGCGTGTCGGTGCAACAGCGGCACAGTTTCTGTCGCACCAGCACGCACCCGAGCCTGCGGACCCTGCGCCTGCCCGGCCCGCGCCCCGTCCCGTCCCGTCCCGGAAACTGTGCAGCTTCCACCGGCGTGTCGATGCAACAGCGGGACAGTTTCCGACGTCGTCTGTGCGTACTGGATCCAGGAGCGCGGCCACTCCCTCCGCTGCGACTCGATCGCCACCCTGAGCCTGCCCCGTGAGCGACGACCCAGCCCGAGAACGGTCGGCCCCGGGCGGCAGCTTTGCGGCGGCAACGTCACAGCGGCGGCCGCGCGGTGCCGTTCGCCATCAGCGCGCCGCGCCGCGCTCGGTTCGAACCCGCCGCCAGCGAGCGGGTCTTCGACTCGTTACCAGGGCGGATCCGCGTCCGGAAGTGCCTCTCGGGGCTTCCAGCGCCGGATCAGGATCCTCGGATGGACGATGGGGCGTTGCTGGCGGTCGATCCACTTTGGTGGGATCCAGGCCGGCAGTCCGTCGCGGTCGATCCGGCAGCGCCAGCCGCGGCGTTCGAAGTCGTGATGGTGATATCGGCAGACCAGGGTGAGATTGCTCAGGTCGGTCGGTCCGCCGTCGAGCCACGGGACCACGTGATGCCGCTCGCACCATGATGGCTCGACGTCGCAGTTGGGAAACGAGCAGCCGCCGTCGCGCGCGAACAGCGCCAGGGTCTGGGCCGGTGAGGCCAGCCGGCGGGACCGGCCCAACGCGAGTACGTCGCCCCGCGAGCCCTTGACGCACCAGGCGACCTCGGCCTGGTCGGCGAGATCGATCACGGACTGAGCCGCGACCGGGGTGCAGTCGGCGAAGGACCCGGAGCCGGCACCCGAGCTCAGCTTGTCGGCGTCGATGGTCACGACCAAGGTCGTCGGCGTACCGCCCGCATCGGGCAGGCTCCCCGATCGGAGCAGTCGATCGCAGATCTGCCCGATCGCGTCGTGCACCCTCTGTCCTCGTGTCCGAGGATCCGGCTCGATCGCGCGCCGGCCGTTCGCAGTGCCGACACCGGCACCTGCATCCCGTCCCGAGCCCGATGGATCGCCACCCGCTGAGTCCGGATCTGCGTCTTCTGGAACCGTCTCGCCGTCTCCGATGCAGAAGCTTGTCTGCTGCGGAGCAGACAGCGGGTCCAGGATCACCTTGAGCTTCTGCCCGACCTCCGGCGTCAGCCGAAACTCGCCGCGAAACGACCCATCCTTTGCTGTCCGGAGATGAAAGAACCTGCGGAGCTGCTGATGCTCGTCGTCGGGCAGGGTCCCGTCGGGATCGATGGCCTCGACCACCCGCGCGGCAAGCCCGCGAAGATCCTCCGGACCGGCCGCCCGTGCGGCCTCGACCAAGATCCGTTCCCCGGACTCGACCTCTCCGGGATCGAAGCCGCGCCCGTCGACCTTGCGCAGCTCGGTGTCGATCACGCCGACCTGCTCGGGAGTGATCTCGCCGCACCGCTGCGCGTTGGCCAGGTGCGGGCGCCAGACCGACAACGGCTCGCCGGTGAGTGAGCGGCGCGGCCCGAGATGCTCCGCCGCCCGAACCCGGCGGCCCGCCTCAGCTGCCGAGATGCACAACGAGGCCGTCAACACCCGATTGATCGAGCGCTGGCACAGCGCCGCGGGCAGCTCGCTCTCGACCGCGTGTGAGATCACCGCGTGGTCGATCAGCGGGATCCGGTTGCGGACCTGCTCCACATCGCGCATGAACTCAACCAGGTCGGACGGGTCCAGGTCGCAGAGGGCGCCGTCCTCGACCAGCTTCACCAGATGACCCAGCGAGGTGGCGAAAGCGTCCAAAGCATGTTGTAGCGGCGTCGCTGCAACTGCCTCGTCCGGATTCATGGACCCATATTAGTCGAACATACGTTCGAAGACAAACACCAGTTCGAGTGCCGCACTGCCATCTCGCAAGACATCGGTGACGGTTTTGGATCACGACATCGGTGACGGTTCGGGTGGTCTTGGTGGCGACACTTCGGCCGCGAGGCTTCGGCGGTGGCTGCCCATGAACCCATCGATCCTCGTGTCCGTCTCGCGATCGCGCAGTGGCCTGATGATGCCCCGCGTGGCGCGGTCACAACCTTCTGTGCCGAGCACGGCATCTCACACAAGTCGTTCTACGAGCTGCGCAATCGAGTCACGGTCGACGGGCCGGCGGCGGTGCTGGAGCCCAGATCGCGGCGGCCGCGGTCGAGTCCGTCGAAGCTGAGCGACCAGGTCAAGGACCAGGCCGTACGGGTGCGTGCCGCTCTGGAGGCATCCGGGTTGGACCACGGCCCGATCAGCGTGCACGACAAGATGGCGGCGATGGGTTTGCCGCAGGTGCCCTCGACCGCGTCGCTAGCGCGGATCTTCCGGCAGGCCGGAGTGGCTCGTCTGGAGCCGAAGAAGAAGCCCCGCTCGGCGTGGCGTCGGTTCGTGTATCCGGCACCGAACGCGTGTTGGCAACTCGATGCGACCGAGTACGTGCTGACCGGTGGGCGTACGTGCGTGATCTTCCAGCTGATCGACGACCACTCCCGCTACGCGGTCGCCTCCCACGTCGCGTGGGGCGAGACGTCCGAAGCAGCGATCACCGTGTTCGACAAGGCCGTGGCCGCCCACGGGGTGCCGCAGAGGTTGCTGTCCGACAACGGCGCCGCGCTCAACCCGTCACGCCGCGGCCACCTGGGCCAACTCGTCGCCCACGTCTCGAGCCTGGGTGTCCAGGCGATCACCGGTAAACCGCACAAGCCGACCACGCAAGGGAAGAACGAACGGTTCCACCAGACCCTGTTCCGCTCCCTCGACAAGCAACCACTCGCCAACACGTTGGCCGACCTGCAGGCCCAGGTCGACGCGATCGACCACCTCTACAACACCGCACGCCCCCACCAAGGTCTTCCCGGGCGGGTCACACCCACCACGGCGCGGGAGGCCACCGAGAACGCCGAGGCTGCTCGCTCCAAACCCGAGGAGCCCTTCCTTCTTCGTCCAGGCGGCCATCAAACGCTCCCAGCCCGTGCCCGTGCCGACGGACCTGCCCACCGGGCACGAGCGTCAGGAAGCTGACCAGCGCCGGCACCTTCACGCTGGCCAGGGTCACCCACCTGGTGGGCGGACAGCACGGACCCAGCAAGTCCTGGTCATCGTCAACGGCGACCACATCACCGTCGCCGACTTCGACGGCGTGATCCTCGCCGAGCACACGCGACCAGCACCCAGCATCACCTACGTCGGCAACGGCCAACCCCGCGGACCACGCCCGAAGACTCCCAAAGCGTCACGGAAGTCCTGACACCCCAACCGTCTCCGATGTCCTGATCCACAACTGTCGCCTATGTCCTGAGACATCACACATCAGTTCGAGTGCCGCGCGCGGATGACTCTTGCGAGCGTGAAGGCGCCGGAACCCGCAGCTTCCCGACGCTGGCGCCGGCCGGACGCCTGCCGGCACGGGGTGCGAGCTCGAAGCGCACCCGCTCCGTGAGGGTCGTCCCGGAGGAGGCCCGCACACGACGTTCGCACCGGTGCCGTGCGGCGCTCACCGTGCCGAGTCGGTGCCGGACGATCGTGCACTGGACGCCCGGACCGGCCGAGAAGCCGTGGCGTCGGTCAGGACCGAGGCTGCTCGGGGCTGTCGACCCGGGAGTGCATGGGCGCCCGCGTGGCCTCGATGTGCTCGGCGGCCAGCCGGGCGGCCCGCTCGGGGTCGCGGTCTCGGATCGCCTCGTACAGCGCAATGTGCGCGTCGTTCCAACCGGAGGACTCGGTGTCCTGCCCGAGCCGGAAGAAGCGCCGCACCTGAGAGATCAGCGGCCCCATCGTCGTCTCCAGGATCGGGTTGTGGGCGCAGCGCACGATCTCGAGGTGGAAGTCGACATTGAGCCGGGCGGCGGCGGCCAGGTCCCGGCGCTCGATCGCGGCGGCCGCCTCGTCGAGCGCGTCCCGAAGATTCCGCAGGTCGGCGTCGGTCCGGTGCTCGGCAGCCCGGCGGGCGGCCATCGGCTCGAGCGCGACCCGGACGTCGGTGAGCTGGTCGGCATAGTCGTCGGTGAACGGAGCCACCATCGCACCGCGCCGCGGCGCCACGACCAGCAGACCCTCGGCGGTGAGTTGCTGGATCGCCTCCCGGATGACGATCCGGGATACCTCCAGCTCGGCGGCGAGGTCCCGCTCCACCACCCGCTCACCCGAGCCGAGCTCACCGTCGATGATCTTGTCGCGCAGCTCGACCACGACCGCCTCGCGTAGGGACTGATGGCGCGCGCCGACGGTCGCGCCCCGCTGTGTCGTCACACCGTCTCCGCTCCG
Source organism: Microlunatus ginsengisoli (assembly GCF_039537205.1). Classification (NCBI taxonomy): domain Bacteria; kingdom Bacillati; phylum Actinomycetota; class Actinomycetes; order Propionibacteriales; family Propionibacteriaceae; genus Microlunatus; species Microlunatus ginsengisoli. Next base: position 219,497 of record NZ_BAABAB010000022.1, read on the forward strand.
GGTCGTGGTCCGTCCGCCGCGAATATATCCCCGACTCGACTCTTGCCAGCTCCGACCCGTTGGTTTATGGTATACCAAATACCAAGTGAGGACGGCGCATCATGGCCACCGCTTCATCGCTTCTGCTGCACGACGTACGCCTCTGGACCGAGCCGGACACCCCGGTGGACGTCATCTGCGAGTCAGGGCGGATCACCGCCGTCGCGCCGTGCGACCCCGCCGGCCACCGATTCGCCTACCAGCCCCCGTTCGCCCAAGAGTCCGACCATGACGGCCAGACCCGGATCGAGAACGGACGCGGCCTGCTGGCGCTGCCGGCGTTCGTCGACGCCCACGCCCACGTGGACAAGACGCTGTGGGGTACGCCGTGGGTCCCGCACAGCGCCGGGCCCCTGCTCACCGACCGGATTGCCAACGAACGCGCCCGCCGGACGGAGTTCGGGCTGCCGAGCACGGACAACGCCGAGAGCCTGATCCGGCAGATGATCTCGGCCGGTACGACCGCGCTGCGGACCCATACCGACGTCGACCCGGGCATCGGACTAGCGGGCATCGAGGTCGTCGCGGCGGCGGCCGAGCGGCTCACCGGCCTGATCGACATCCAGCAGGTCGCGTTCCCCCAGGGCGGCGTCATCCGCAGCCCGGGAACCCTCGACCTGCTTGCCGCGGCCGTCCAGGCCGGTGCCGCGGTGATCGGCGGGATCGACCCGGCCGGCGTTGACAACGATCCGATCGCTCAGCTCGACGCGCTCTTCGGGTTGGCCGCCGAGCACGGCGCAGCACTCGACTTCCACCTGCACGACGAGGGAACCCTCGGCCTCTGGGAGACGTACCGGATCATCGAGCGCACGGTCGTCTTCGGTCTCCAGGGCCGGGTCGCCATCAGCCACGCGGACGCGGCGAGCGCTGCGGCCGGCCCCGACAGAGACCAGCTGGCCGACGCCCTTGCCGAGGCCGGAGTGGCGCTGGTGACCGCGGCGGTCTACGACGTCGCCGTCCCGTCGCTCCCCTATTTCGCCGAGCGCGGTGTCACCGTCGCCTGCGGCAACGACGGCATCCGCGACCTGTGGGGGCCGTACGGCACCGGCGACATGCTCGAGCGCGCGATGCATGTCGCCTACCGCAACGGCCTGCGCCGCGACGACGAGATCGAGCTCGCGATCGAAGCCGCGACCACTGGCGGCGCCCGCGTCCTCGGTCTGCCGGATCGTCGGCTGGAGGTCGGCGGCCCGGCCGACCTCGTCCTGGTGGACGCGCTCACGGCGGCGCACGCCGTCGCCGCCCGACCGAGCCGCGAGCTGGTCGTCCATGCCGGCTCCGTCGTTGCCCGCTCCGGAGCGGTCCAGACCGAGCTCGAGAGCGTGCACCGGTGATGCGCCTCGATCGAGCCAGCGCCCCGCGCCCTCCGTGAACGCGCTCGGCCGCCGAACCCAAATTCCCGTCCTCACACCGTCGTGAACCCCGAAGGAACCACTCAGATGAGAGCACGCACAGCACTTCTCGCGGCCGCCGTGGTCGCGTCCCTCGCCGCCCTCAGCGCCTGCACCAACGCATCGCAGGACGTCGGCGCCCAGACCGGACCGTCGGCCGGCGCGGGCGGTGCGGCCGGCGCGGGCGGTGCGGCCGGCGCGGGCGGCGCGAGCCGGCCGGCCGAGTCGTCCGGCGCCGCATCGACCGCCGTCTCGGCCAAGGCCGCCGCCCTGGTCCCGGCCGATGCCAAGGGCAAGACCCTGCACTTCGCCACCGACGCCTCGTACCCGCCGTTCGAGCAGTTCGACGCCGGCAACAAGAACATCGTCGGCTTCGACGTCGACGTCATGCACGCGGTCGGCGCCAAGCTGGGCGTCACGTTCCAGCCGGTGAACGCCGGCTTCGACAGCATCCTGACCGGCCTGGCCGCCGGCCGGTACGACGCCGCGGCGTCCAGCTTCTCCGTCACCCCCGAGCGGGAGAAGGTCGTCGACTTCGTCACCTACCTGCAGGGCGGCGCGGGCATCGCGGCGCCCAGGGGGAACCCGCAGCAGCTCGCGATGGACTGGCAGACCCTCTGCGGGCACACCGTCGCCGCACAGAAGGGCACCACGCAGGCCATCGAGCAGCTGCCCGCGCTGAGCAAGCAGTGCACCGACGCCGGAAAGCCGGCGATCACCATCTCGCTGTTCCCGTCGCAGAACGACACCATCTTGGCCATCGCCAGCGGCCGGGTCGACGCGATGATGGGCGACAGCACGGCGATCGCCTACCAGGCCAAGCTGGCCGGCGGTCGCTTCGAGCTCGCTCCGGGGGACGTCTACGAGGCACGCCCGACCGGCATCGCACTGCAGAAGAACTCGCCGCTGAAGCCGGCGGTCGAAGAGGCGGTCAAGGAGCTGTACGCCGACGGCACGATCGCCGAGATCGCGGCCACCTGGTCGGTTCCGGCGAGCAACTTCGCACCGAACCCGGGAGTCTGAGATGAGCGCGCCGACCATTACGCCGCCCGTGACGGCGGAACCGACACTGAAGGTCGTCCCGCGACGCCATCCCGGTCGCTGGATCGCGGCCGCAGCCCTGCTGTTCGTGGCCGGGTCCTTCCTGATCAGCTTCTTCACCAACGAGCGGGTCGGCTGGGACGTCGTCTGGGCCTTCCTGCGCGACGTCAACATCGCCAAGGGCCTGGGCACCACCTTGTGGCTGACCGCGGTCTGCATGGTCATCGGCATCGTGCTCGCCGTGGTGCTGGCGATCATGCGGCTCTCCGACAACCCGGTGCTGTCCACCATCTCGTTCGGCTACATCTGGTTCTTCCGCGGCACGCCGGTCCTGGTCCAGCTGCTGTTCTGGTTCAACCTGGCCGCGCTCTATCCCGACATCACGTTCGGCCTGCCAGGGATCCATCTCAACTCCAACCAGTTGATCAGCCCCGCGATGGCGGCGATCCTCGGCCTGGGGCTGAACGAGGCCGCGTACATGGCGGAGATCGTCCGGGCCGGCATCCTCTCGGTCGACTCCGGTCAGACCGAGGCATCCACCGCGCTCGGACTCACCCGGCTGCAGGCCATGCGTAGGGTCGTCCTGCCGCAGGCGATGCGGGTGATCATCCCGCCGACCGGCAACGAGACGATCGGCATGCTGAAGACCACCTCGCTGGTCAGCGTGCTGGCCGTGCCGGACCTGCTCTATTCCAGCCAGCTGATCTACGCCAAGAACTTCGAGACCATCCCGCTGCTCATCGTTGCCAGCATCTGGTATCTCGCGGTGACCAGCGTGCTCGGGGTCGGCCAGTACTACCTCGAACGCCACTTCGCCCGCGGGGGCCGCACCCAGCGGGTCTCCCGGCTCGAACAACTCACCCAGCGAGTCCTTCGTCATCGAAAGGCGGCCTGACCATGCCCGTGATCGAGACCTCCGGCAGCACCGAGCCGGTGCACGCGGCACCCCAGCGACTGATGGTGCGGGCCCACGGCGTGGTCAAGAGCTATGGCACCAACCATGTGCTCAAGGGCGTCGACCTCGACGTCGCGCCCGGTGAGGTGGTCTGCCTGATCGGCCCGTCCGGCTCCGGCAAGAGCACCTTCCTGCGGTGCATCAACCACCTCGAGCGGGTCGACGCCGGGCAGATCTGGGTCGACGGCGATATCGTCGGGTACGTCCAGCGCGGCGACGCGCTGCACGAGCAGTCCGACAAGGCCATGTGCCAGACCCGGGCCACGATCGGGATGGTCTTCCAGCACTTCAACCTGTTCCCCAATCTGCGGGTGATCGACAACATCACGATGGCTCCCCAGCTCGTCCTCCGCCGGCCGAAGGCGGACACCGTCCGGCTGGGCGAGGAACTGCTGGAGCGAGTGGGCCTGGCGGAGAAGCGCAACGCCTACCCGCGGCAGCTGTCCGGCGGCCAGCAACAGCGGGTCGCGATCGCCCGGGCCCTCTGCATGCAGCCCAAGGTGATGCTGTTCGACGAGCCCACCTCCGCGCTGGACCCGGAACTGGTCGGCGACGTCCTGGCCGTGATGCGCGATCTCGCCCAGAGCGGGATGACCATGATCGTCGTCACCCACGAGATGGGCTTCGCCCGCGACGTGGCGGACCGGGTCGTCTTCTTCGACGGCGGCACGATCGTCGAGAGCGGTTCGGCCGAGCAGGTCATCACCGAGCCACGCCACGCCCGGACGCAGGCGTTCCTCCGGGCGGTGCGCTGATGCCCGCGCTGACCCTGGCCGACGACGAGATCGGTGCCCGGCTCGATCCCGGCGAGCTGATCGCGGCCGTCGAGCAGGCTCATCGCGACCACGCCGACGGCGTCGCGTTCGTCCCACCCCGGCACGCCGTGCGCATCGACGGGTCCTCGGCGGCGTTGGTCCCGATGATCGCCGCGTCGTCGCGGTGGCGGCTGGCCGTGGTGAAGACCCTCATCGACTGCCCCGACAATGCGCGCCTCGGGCGACCGGTCCAGCAGTCGACCATCCAGGCCTTCGACATGGACACCGGTGAGCTGCGGGCCAGCCTGCCGGGAGCGTACGTGACCAGGTGGCGGACCGCGGCCGCCTCGGCGGTCGCCACGAACGCCCTGGCCGCCCCCGCCAGCTCACGGCTGGGCTTCGTGGGCGCCGGCGCGCTCGCGCGGACCCACCTGGCGGCCATCTCGACCGTCCGCACGATCCGGGAGGTGACGGTGTGGAGCCGGACCGCTACGACCGCCGCCGGGTTCGCCGACGAGGCCCGCGCCCTGGGCTTCGCCGCCGTCGTGGTGCCCGATGTCAAGGGGGTCTTCGACCGCTCGGACATCGTGTGCACGCTGACCCCGTCGAGGGATCCGTTGATCCGTGGTGAGTGGCTCCGGCCGGGCCAGCACGTGAACGCGGTCGGCGCACCACCACGCTCCGATCATCGCGAGCTCGACAGCCTCGCCGTCCGCCGAGCGCGCGTCGTCGTCGACACGGTCGAGACCGCGCTGGCCGAGTCCGGCGACGTCTTGATCCCGTTGGCCGAGGGCGTGATCGGTCGGGACGACGTGGCGACCGAGCTCGGTCAGGTGCTGACGGGACGGCGGCTCGGCCGTACGGCGAACGAGCAGATCACCGTCTTCGACTCGGTCGGCGTCGGCCTGCAAGATCTCGCCGCGGTGGCCGTCCTCCTCCGCGCGGCCCGCGTCCCCGCGGCCGTCTGAGCTACCCGCCCGGCGCCGTCCCGCCGCCTGCGGACCGTTCCCCTATCGCGAGTGTCCGGAAATATCGGCGACACGCCGAGGTCGGCACGCCAGACGAGGTCGAGTGTCCGAAAACGTCGCGACGGCGGCGGCAGCGCGGTGCGCGGCCGGTCGAGCGAGGCCGAGGGTCAGTAGATGACCTCGCCGGCGGCCCGGCGAGCGCGGAGAGCGGTCAGCGCCTCGGTCAGGATGTCGGCCGCCTCCTGATCGGAGCGGCGCTCCTTGACGTAGGCGAGGTGGGTCTTGTAGGGCTCGATCTTCGGCGGCGGCGGCGGGTTCAGCGCGTCGCAGTTGGCCGGCAGCCCACAGCGCGGGCAGTCCCAGGTCTCGGGGATCTGAGCATCGGCGGCGAATGCCGGCTTGGTCTCGTGACCGTGGGCGCAGAAGTACGAGACGATCAGCCGCGGCGCGGCGTCGCCGCGCTCGGCCTCGCCCATCGGGCCTGCCCCGACACGGCTACCACGAATGGCGCTGCCACCAGCCACTTCGGTTCTCCTCGACTTCTCGCTCTAGGGTCTGTGGGACTCTTGTCGTTGGGATTCGGTGCGTTTCGGGTCGTTCACGGACCTACTGCCGGATCGGCTGCTCAGCCGCCCAGCTTGTACAACAGGTTCAAGGCGACGATCGAGGCCAGCCAGACCACGCCGATGATGATCGTCAACCGGTCCAGGTTCCGCTCGGCGATGCTGGACCCGCCCAGCGAGCTGGAGATGCCGCCGCCGAACAGGTCGGACAGGCCGCCGCCGCGACCCTTGTGCAGCAGAATCGACAAAGCCAGCGCGAGACTGGTGATCACCAGCACGATCGAGAAGATGATGATGGGCACGGTCATACGGCGTTGCTCACTCCACAGTCGTCGATCGAGCAGTGTGCTGTCCAGCAGCGGTCAGGCAGATGCACCGCACAAGCCTAACTCACCGGATCGGGTACGTTCGCTTCTCGCGCTCAGGCGGTGGGCAGGTCGTAGTAGCGGGCGATGCCGGCGAACTCGTCGACCTGCAGGCTCGCGCCGCCGACCAGGGCGCCGTCGATGTCCGGCTGGGCCATGATCGCGCCGACGTTGCTGGCCTTCACGGAGCCGCCATAGAGGATCCGGGTCGCGTCCGCGGTGGCGTCGCCGTGGTGCCGGCGCAGCCAGTCGCGGATGGCACCGCAGACCTCCTGCGCATCCTCCGGGGTCGCCACCTCGCCGGTGCCGATGGCCCAGACCGGCTCGTAGGCGATCACCAGCGCCCCGATCTGCTCGTCGGTCAGCTCCGCCAGCGCGCCGCGCACGTGACCGAGCGTGAACTCGACGTGCTGCGCCGCCTTGCGGACCTCCAGCCCCTCGCCGACGCAGACGATCGGCACGAGGCCCTTCTTGATCGCCTGGATGGTCTTGGCGTTGACGGTGTTGTCGTCCTCGTCGTGATACTGCCGGCGCTCGGAGTGGCCCACCACGACGTACGTGCAGCCCAGCTTGACCAGCATGTCGGCCGAGATGTCACCGGTGTAGGCGCCGCCGTCGAACGGCGACAGGTCCTGCGCGCCGTAGGCCAGCTCGAGCTTGTCGCCGTCGATCAGGGTCTGCACCGACCGCAGGTCGGTGAACGGCGGGATCACCACGACCTCGGACTTGGCCGGGTCGTGCCGCTTGTCCTGCAGCGTCCAGGCCAGCTTCTGCACCAGACCCACGGCTTCCACGTGGTTGAGGTTCATCTTCCAGTTGCCGGCCATCAGCGGCTTGCGTGCCATGCGGGGTTCAGCCTTCCTGCTCGTCCAGGACGGCGAGTCCGGGGAGTGTCTTGCCTTCGAGGTATTCCAGACTGGCGCCACCGCCGGTCGAGATGTGGCCGAACGCGTCGTCGGCGAAGCCGAGCTGACGCACGGCCGCGGCCGAGTCGCCGCCACCCACCACCGACAGCCCGTCGACCTCGGTCAGCGCCTGCGCGACCGCCTTGGTGCCGCCGGCGAACGCCTCCCACTCGGCCACACCCATCGGGCCGTTCCAGAAGACGGTGTGCGCCGAGCGGATCGCGTCGGCGAAGGCCGCTGAGGACTCCGGCCCGATGTCCAGGCCGAGCTGGTCGGCCGGGATCGCGTCGGCCGGCACCACGGTCGGCGGCGAGTCCGCCTTGAACTCCGGCGCGACCACGATGTCGGTGGGCAGCACGATCTGCTTGCCGCTGGCCTCGGCCTCGGCGAAGTAGCCCTTGACGGTCTCGATCTGGTCTGCCTCCAGCAAGCTCTTGCCCACCTCGTAGCCCTTGGCGGCAAGGAAGGTGAACACCATGCCGCCGCCGATCACCAGCGTGTCGGCGGTCTTCAGCAGGTTCGCGATCACGGCCAGCTTGTCGGAGACCTTGGCACCGCCGAGCACGACGACGTACGGCCGCGCCGGGGTCTCGGTCAGCTGCTTCATCACGTCCACCTCGGTCTTCACCAGGGTGCCGGCCGCGTTGGGCAGCAGCTTGGCCACGTCGTACACCGATGCCTGCTTGCGGTGCACCACGCCGAAGCCGTCGGAGACGAACACGTCGCCGAAGGCGGCGTACTTCTCCGCCAGCGCGGCCCGCTCGGCCTCGTCCTTGGAGGTCTCCCCCGGCTCGAACCGGACGTTCTCCAGCATCGCGACCTCGCCGGCGGACAGCCCGGCGACGACCTCGGCGGCGGAGTCTCCGACGGTGTCGGAGGCGAGCTTCACCTCCACGCTGAGCAGCTCACCGAGCCGCTTCGCGGCCGGAGCCAGCGAGTACTTGGGGTCGGGCGCGCCCTTCGGCCGGCCCAGGTGCGCCATCACGACGACCGACGCGCCGGCGCCGAGCAGCTGGGTCAGTGTCGGCAGCGACGCCCGGATCCGGCCGTCGTCGGTGATCGTGCTGCCGTCGAGCGGGACGTTCAGGTCGCAGCGGATCAGCACCCGCTTGCCGGTCAGGTCGCCGAGATCGGAAACAGATTTCACGATGATGTCCTCTTCTCCGCGAGAGCGCGGCCCGCACGCGCGCTGAGCCTGTCGAAGCGCAGAGCAGCCCTTCGACAGGCTCAGGGCACGTGCTGTGGATCAGGTCAGAGCGACTTGCCGACCAGGCCGACCAGGTCGACGAGGCGGTTGGAGTAGCCCCACTCGTTGTCGTACCAGCCGATGACCTTGACCAGGTCGCCGGACACCTTGGTCAGCGGCGCGTCGAAGATGCAGGAGGCCGGGTCGGTGACGATGTCGGTCGACACCAGCGGCGCCTCGCTGTACTTCAGGTAGCCCTTCAGCGGACCCTCGGCAGCGGCCTTGACGGCGGCGTTGACCTCCTCGGCGGTGGTCTCCTTGCCGGCCTGGAAGGTCAGATCGGTGGCGGAGCCGGTCGGCACCGGGACCCGGATGGCGAAGCCGTCGAGCTTGCCCTTGAGCTCCGGCAGCACCAGGCCGATCGCCTTGGCCGCACCCGTCGAGGTCGGCACCATGTTGAGGGCGGCAGCCCGGGCCCGGCGCGGGTCCTTGTGCGGACCGTCCTGCAGGTTCTGGTCCTGGGTGTAGGCGTGGATCGTCGTCATCAGACCCTTGACGATGCCGATCGAGTCGTTCAGCGCCTTGGCCATCGGGCCCAGGCAGTTCGTGGTGCAGGAGGCGTTGGAGATGATGTGGTGCGACGCCGGGTCGTACTGGTCGTCGTTCACCCCCAGCACGACGGTGATGTCCTCGTTCTTGGCCGGGGCGGAGATGATCACCTTCTTGGCGCCACCGTCGATGTGGGCCTTCGCCTTGGTGGCGTCGGTGAAGATGCCGGTCGACTCGACCACGATGTCCACGCCGAGGTCGCCCCAGGGCAGTGCGCCCGGGTCGCGCTCCTCGAAGACCTTGATCGACTTGCCGTCCACACTGATGTCGGACTCGCTGGCGACCACGTCTCCGGGCAGCCGGCCCAGAATCGAGTCGTACTTCAGCAGGTTTGCCAGGGTGGTGTTGTCGGTGAGGTCGTTGACGGCCACCACCTCGAGGTCGGCACCGGCGGCCTGCGCGGCCCGGTAGAAGTTCCGGCCGATGCGGCCGAAGCCATTGATGCCTACGCGTACGGTCATGCTTACGTTTCCCTCCAGCGTCGCTTTGGGGCCCCCGGGAGGTGGAGCCACCGCTCACCCTAACGGAACGCACCGATCGGATTACGAGCCGCTCACGCCAGTGGTCTCATCGACGACGCAACTGGTGACCAAGGTCCCGTGCTCGAGTCGCGGTCGGGTCTGCCTGCCCACCCGACACCCGGCCCAGCGCCGTGAAAAGGGCTCAGTCCTCGTCGAGGAGGTCGGCACTCAGGCTGGCCTCGGTGTTCGGGATGCCCAGCTCGGCGGCCCGCTTGTCGGCCGTCGCGAGCAGCCGCCGGATCCGGCCGGCGACGGCGTCCTTGGTCAGCTGCGGATCGTGCAGCTGACCGAGCTCCTCGAGGCTGGCCTGCTTGTTCTGCACCCGCAGGACGCCCGCGGCCTTCAGGTGGTCGGGGACGTCGTCGCCCAGGATTTCCAGCGCTCTTTCGACGCGGGCACCCGCGGCCACCGCCGCCCGGGCGGACCGGCGCAGGTTCGCGTCGTCGAAGTTCGCCAGCCGGTTCGCCGACGCGCGCACCTCGCGACGCATCCGGCGCTCCTCCCAGGCCAGCAGGGTCTCGTGCGCGCCGAGCCGGGTGAGCAGCGCGGCGATCGCGTCGCCGTCGCGGATCACCACCCGGTCGACGTTGCGCACCTCGCGCGCCTTGGCCGCGATTCCCATCCGCCGCGCCGCGCCGACCAGGGCCAGCGCCGCCTCCGGTCCCGGACAGGTCACCTCCAGCGCCATCGAACGGCCGGGTTCGGTCAGCGAGCCATGGGCCAGGAAGGCGCCTCGCCAGGCGGCCGCGCAGTCGCAGAGACCTCCGCTGACGACCTGCGCCGGCAGCCCGCGGGCCGGCCGGCCGCGCGAGTCGATCAGTCCCGTCTGGCGGGCCAGCGACTCGCCGTCCTTGATCACGCGGACCACGTAGCGAGTGCCGCGGCGCAGCCCCGAGCCGTTGACGATCACCAGCTCGCTGGTGTGGTCGAAGACCTCGCTGATGTCGTTGCGCAGCCGCCGGGCGGCGGCGCCGGTGTCCAGCTCGGCCTCGATGACGATCTTGCCGCTGACGATGTGCAGACCGTTGCAGAACCTCAGGATGGCCGCCACTTCGGATTTCCGGCAGCAGGGCTTGGTGACCTTGACGGTCGCCAGTTCCGCCTTCACCTGAGCAGTCATGGCCATTGGTGCATCTTGCCACGGGGCGCGGGTCGCCCCGGCGGCCAGGGCAGCACCGGTCGGACGTCGCGAACGACTCGCCTAGTCAGCAACGGTCGTGCCTGACCGGTGTGCGGACACCATGCTTCGGCCTCGTCGCACGGTGGCCGCGGAGGTCGGTGCTAGATGCCCAGGACCTCGGCGTACGCGGAGGCCAGCCGGAAGACGTCGTGCCGCGGCGAACCGTCCCGGGCGGCGAGGTCGGCCACGATCAACTTGGCCCCCATCGAGGCGGCGTAGGAGTCCAGGTGCGGGTCGTTCGCGGCGAACCCCTCGTCGGCGAGCACCACGTCGAGCCGGAGGTCCGGCGCGTGCTCGGCCAACAGCTCGATGTGGCGGGCGGCGGTGAACCCGGCGGTCTCCCCGGCCGGCTCCAGGTTCAGCGCCAGCAGCCGGCGGGCCGAGGTGCGATGGATCGCGGCGGCCAGGCCGGGCACCAGCAGGTGCGGGATCACCGAGGTGAACCACGAGCCCGGACCGAGGATGATCCAGTCCGCGGCGTCGATCGAGTCGACCGCCTCCCGACACGCAGGCGGGTCCTCCGGGATCAGATGGACCGAGCGGACCTCGCCCTGGGTCTTGGCCACCGCCGCCTGGCCGCGGATCGACGACACCTCGTCGGGGCTCAGCGGATCCATCCCGATCACCTCGGCCAGGATCTCCAGCGGCACCGCCGACATCGGCAGCACCCGGCCCTTGGCGCCGAGCAGCCGGGCGACCATGTCCAGCCCGGCGACCGGGTCGCCGAGACTCTGCCACAGGCCGGCGATGAGCAGGTTCCCGATCGCGTGTCCGGCCAGCGGCCCGTGCCCGCCGAACCGGGACTGGAGCACGTCCGCCCAGGTCCGGCCCGACTCGTCGTCGCCGCACAACGCCGCCAGCGCCATCCGCAGGTCGCCCGGCGGGAGGCAGTCGAACTCGGCCCGCAACCGGCCCGACGAGCCGCCGTCGTCGGCGACGGTGACGATCGCGGTCAGGTTGTCGGTGACCCGGCGCAGCGCGCTCAACGAGGCGAACAGGCCGTGCCCGCCGCCGAACGCGACCACCCGCGGCAGCGCCGGGCGCAGCCGGCCGAGCCGCCAGTAGTTGTCCCCGTCCAGTCCGCTCACTCCCGCCCCAGATCTCGGTGCAACACCTTCGTCGGCAGCCCGGCGACCCGCAGCCGGCGGCCGAGCTCCTCCGCCATCGCGGTGCTGCGGTGCTTGCCACCGGTGCATCCGATGGCGATCGTGACGAACCGCTTGCCCTCCTGGACATAACCGCCGATCATCACCTCGATCAGCGCCTGCAGCCGAGTCAGGAACTCCTCGGCGCCGTCGCGGCTGAGGACGTACTCGCTGACCTCGCGGCTGAGTCCGGTCTGCGGACGCAGGGCGGGAATCCAGTGCGGGTTGGGCAGGAAACGAACGTCGAGGACGAGATCGGCGTCGACCGGCAACCCGTTCTTGAAACCGAACGAAAGCAGCGTGACCTTCAACGGCGCGTCCTCCTCGCCGCCGTAGGTGTAGCTGATCCGGGACCGGAGCTGATGGATGTTGATCGCGGAGGTGTCCACCACCAGGTCCGCCGCGGCCCGGAGCGTGGCCAGCGTCTCCCGCTCGCGGTGGATCCCGTCCAGCAGCCGACCGTCGCCCTGCAGCGGGTGCGGCCGGCGGACCGACTCCTGGCGCCGGACGATCACGTCGTCGGCGGCCTCGAGATAGAGGATCTCCGGCAAGACGCCGGCCCTGTTCAGGTCCGCGAACATCGTCGGCAGCTGTTCGAAGAAGGTCCGGGTGCGGACGTCGATGACCACCGCGAGCTTGGTCAGGTTGCTCCGCCGAGCCTGAGCGCACACCTCTTCCACCAGCGTCGGCGGGAGGTTGTCGACGACATACCAATCGAGGTCCTCCAGCGCGTTCGCTGCCGTCGACCGGCCGGCCCCCGACATGCCGGTGACGATCACCAGCCGAAGCGGCGCCGGTCCGGCCTCCGGCTCCGTGCCAGCCTCCGGCTCGGGTCCGGCCTCCGGCTCGGTGCCGGCCTCCGGCGCGGGCCCGGTGCCGGCGAGTTCGCCGGCGGCCGCGGGGGAATCGGCCTCGTCAGGGTCGGGCGGATCGGGAAGGCGGGCGGTGCTCACCGGACCATTATCGCGAGCGGGCCGGCGGCGGGACCCCTAGCGGCGCACCCGATAGCGAAGATCGACCGAACCGGACGCGAACCGGTGCTCGTCGAGGAGCTCGAGATCGAGCCGGAGATCGGGCGGCAGCCAGTGTGTGCCGCCACCGACCAGCACGGGCACGGCGAGGAACTCGATCTCGTCCACGAGCCCGGCGCGGAGCGCGTACGCGGCCAGCCCCGCACCGCCGACGGCGAGGTCGGCGTCGGCCGAGGCGATCAGCTCGGCGACCTCGCCGGCGTCGAAGCGGGACCTCAACCGGGTGTGCGGACTGTCGAGCTCGGTCAGCGTGGCCGAATAGACGATCTTCTCCGCGGCCCGCCAGATCCGGGCGAAGTCGGCCGCGACCGGTTCCGTCCCGGCCGAGTCCGGAGCGGTCTGCCAGTAGCGCATGGTGTCCCACATCCGCCGGCCGTACAGATAGGTCCCGACGTCGCGCATCCGGTCGTTGACGAAGCCGTGCACCTCCTCGTCGGGCGCGGCCCAGTCGAAGTTCCCGGTCCGGTCGGCGATGAAGCCGTCGAGGGAGGCCATCACGAAATAACGAAGCGCTGCCATGCCGGTTCAGACTCGGGTCAGGTCAGGATCTCACCGGTCGCGGTGTTGACCGCCTCCGGCTGCGGCTTCGCGTCCAGCCGGACCTTGATCGCGAGCGCGGTCTTGGTGCCGAAGCCGGGCACCGCGGCGATCTCGTCGACGGTCGCCGCGCGCAACTTCTTCAGCGAACCGAAGTGGCTGATCAGCGCCTTGCGCCGGACCTCCCCCAGCCCGGGTACGTCGTCCAGCAGCGACTCGACCATCGACTTGCTCCGCCGGTTGCGGTGGTGGGTGATGGCGAACCGGTGCGCTTCGTCCCGGATCCGCTGCAGCAGATACAGCCCCTCGCTGGTCCGGGACAGGATCACCGGCTCGTCGCTGTCGGGCAGCCACACCTCCTCCAGCCGCTTGGCCAGCCCGCACAGCGCTACGTCGTCGATGCCGAGCTCGGTCATCGCGGCCGCCGCCGCGGCGACCTGCGGCGGCCCGCCGTCGACCACCACCAGCGCCGGGGCGTACGCGAACTTCCGCGGTGCGCCGGTCGTCGGGTCGATCAGCAGCGGGCCCTCCTCGGTGCTGCCCGAGCCGTCGTCGACCACGCCGGGTCGCCGCTCGTCCAGCAGCCGGCGGAACCGCCTGGTGATCACCTCGTGCATGGCCGCGACGTCGTTCTGGCCGTCGACCCCGCGGATCACGAACCGGCGGTATTCGCTCTTGCGCGGCAGGCCGTCCTCGAACACCACCATCGAGGCGACCACCTCGGTGCCCTGCAGGTTGGAGATGTCGTAGCACTCGATCCGCAGCGGCGGGCTCGGTAGGTCCAGCGCCTCCTGGATCTCTTCCAGGGCGCGGTTGCGGGTGGACAGGTCGCCGGCCCTGGTGGTCTTGTGCCGGACCAGCGCCTCGCTCGCGTTGCGGGCGACGGTCTCCATCAGCGTGCGCTTGTCGCCGCGCTGCGGCACCCGGATCTGCACCGCTGAGCCGCGCTGCTCGGTCAGCAGCTGGGTCAGCGACTCCAGCGAACTGGGCAGCGCGGGGACCAGGATCTCGCGCGGGATGCCGGAGTCCTCGTCGGCGTCAGCGTAGAGCTGGAGCAGGAAGTTCTCGATCAGCTCGTCGGTGCCGCCGTCGTCGACCCGGTCGGCCACCCAGCCGCGTTCGCCACGCACCCGGCCCTGCCGGACGTGGAAGATCTGCACCGCGACCTCGAGCGGGTCCTCGGCCAGGGCGATCACGTCCGCATCGGTGCCGTCGCGGAACACGATGGCGTTCTTCTCCATCGCCTGCTGCAGGGCGGCGATGTCGTCGCGCAGCACGGCGGCCTTCTCGAACTCGAGCTCGGCGCTGGCCGCCCGCATGTCCCGCTCCAGCCCCTTGATCAACGGCGCGGCATGGCCGCCGATGAACTGGCAGAAGTCCTCGGCGATCTCGCGGTGTTCCTCGGCGCTGACTCGGCCGACGCAGGGCGCGCTGCACTTGCCGATGTAGCCGAGCAGGCACGGTCGGCCCAGCTGCCGGTGGTTCTTGAACACCCCCGGCCGGCACGATCGCATCGGAAAGACTCGGAGGACCAGGTCGACCGTCTCCCGGATGGCCCAGGCGTGGGAGTACGGGCCGAAGTAGCGGGTGCCCTTCTTCTTCGCGCCGCGGCCGACCATCACCCGCGGATATTCCTCCGACATCGTGACCGCCAGCCACGGATAGGACTTGTCGTCGCGGTATTTCACGTTGAACCGCGGGTCGAACTCCTTGATCCAGGAGTACTCCAGCTGCAGCGCCTCGACCTCGGTCTGCACCACGGTCCAGTCCACGTGCCGAGCCGTCGCCACCATCGTCGCCGTGCGGTGGTGCAGACCGGCCGGGTCGCCGAAATACGAGTTCAGCCGCGACCGCAGGCTCTTCGCCTTGCCGACATAGATCACCCGGCCGTCGGCGTCGGAGAACCGGTAGACCCCGGGCTGGTCCGGGATCTCGCCCGGCTTCGGCCGGAACGCCGGCGTTCGGGTCAGTCGGGTCGGCACCCCATCAGCCTAGGCGGGCCCGCCGACAGTGTTTTCCGGCTCGCGCCCGCTCCGCGCCTCCGAGGCTTTCACTTTCTCCCTCGCTCGCAGGTCGGCATACCGGGCGCTGCCGCAGTCTCCGATCGCCTGCTCGTTCAGTCGGAAGTGAAAGCCCGGCGCTCCGCTACCCGACGCTCGCCGGTGATGTCCGGCTCGCGCCCGCTCCGCGCCTCCGAGGCTTTCACTTTCTCCCTCGCTCGCAGGTCGGCATACCGGGCGCTGCCGCAGTCTCCGACCGCCTGCTCGTTCAGTCGGAAGTGAAAGCCCGGCGCTCCGCTACCCGACGCTCGCCGGTGATGTCCGGCTCGCGCCCGCTCCGCGCCTCCAAGGCTTCCACTTCCTCCCTCACTCGCAGGCCGGCATACCGGGCGCTGCCGCAGTCTCCGACCGCCCGCTCGTTCAGTCGGAAGTGAAAGCCCGGCGCTCCGCTACCCGACACTCGCCGGTGATGTCCGGCTCGCGCCCGCTCCGCGCCTCCAAGGCTTCCAGAGGCTTCACACCCATCGCTGCCGCTTCACACCGCCTGCTTGGGGTGTGGGGCGGCAGCCAGGGGTGTGGGGTGGCAGCCAGGGGTGTGAAGCGGCTGACGGGATACGGACGGCAGGCGGAGCCGGGTCAGGCGTCGACGTACACCTTGCCGCCGGTCACCGTCGTCTTGGACTCGGCCAGCGGCCGGGTGGCGGGGCCGTTCACGACCGAGCCGTCGGTGATCGAGAACTTGCTGCCGTGGCACTTGCAGTCGATCGTGTCGGTGACCTCGGTGACCGCGCAATTCTGGTGCGTACAGATCTTGCTGAACGCCTTGAACTCGCCCGTGCTGGGTTGGGTGACGACGAAGTCGGCGTCCTCCATGATCACGCCGCTGCCCGCGGGCACCGACGACTCCGACACGCTCGGACCGCTCGGGGCCTTCTCCGTGGCGGAGCTGGCGGCCTTGCTCGGCTCGCTGCTGGACTGGGCAGCGCTCGGCGAGGACGCGGCCGTCGAGCTAGCGGCGGCGCTCGGCGAGGGGCTCGTGGTCTCGCCGCTGCTGCAGGCGGCGAGCACCGCGGTACCGCCGCCGGCGAGGGTCAGCAGACCGGCAGCCTTCAAGACGGTACGGCCGCGCGGGTGTCCGGCCGCCGAGACGAAGGGGGACGCAGCGTCGGGCCGGTCGTCATATCGGGTGTCGGGAGTCGGGTGGGGGTGCTCGGTCACGGCTGGCCTTCCGGTCGTCGCGGTGGATGGTGTCGACCACTCAAGCAACTCCGGCTGTCCCCGAGCTGTGGGAACGTTGTCGGCGCCGCGCGGCTCGACGGTTGTTCAGGTCAGGACGAACGGGAGGTCCGATCGGTTCAGCGGCGGCTGCCGGACGTCGTGCGCCCCGTCCCAAGTACGGTTGCTGGCGTGCCAGCGGAAGGTGTCGACCGGGCGCTCGGCGCGTCCTACCAGCTGGTCGAGCGGATCGGCCGCGGCGCGGCCGGCGAGGTGTGGCGTGGCACGGACCGGCGTACGGGTGAGCAGATCGCGGCGAAGCTGCTGAGATCGGAGTACGTCGAGGACCACGAGCTCGTCGGCCGGTTCATCCGCGAACGATCAATCCTGGTCGGCCTGCGCCATCCCAACATTGTCGCCGTCCGCGACCTCGTGGCCGAAGGCGATCGGCTGGCCTTCGTGATGGAGTACGTCGACGGCGGTTCGCTGCGGACCGTCCTTGCCGACGGGCCGCTGCCGGCCGGGCTCGCGCTGCACGCGAGTGTCGGGGTGCTCGACGGTCTCACCCTGGCCCACGAGCGCCGGGTGCTGCATCGCGACGTCAAACCGGACAACGTGCTGGTCGCGTCCCGGTGGCGCGAGACCGCACCGCTCGGGGTCAAGCTGTCCGACTTCGGCGTGTCCAGCCTGTTGGGTGACCGCGGCGGCACGTCCACCGGCCTGGTCGGCACGCCGGAGTACATGGCCCCGGAGCAGCTGCTGACCGGGTCGGCGGACGTCGAGGTGGACGTCTATGCGGCGGGCGTCCTGCTGTACGAGCTGCTCGCCGGCCGGACCCCGTTCGCCGGCCCCGGCACCGGCTACGTGATCGCCCACCGGCACGTCACCAGCCTCCCGCCTCGGCTGCCCGTCCCCGCCCCGCTGTGGGAGGCGCTGGAGCAGCTGCTGGACAAGAGCCCGGCCGGCCGGCCCACCGCCCGCGAGGCGTCGGCCCTGCTGCGGGCACTGCCGGAGGAGGTGTTCGAGCTGCCGGCGCTGGAGACCCAGCTGGCTCCCGCATCCTTTCCGCCTGCGGGCGGTCCGGCGACCGAGCTCCGCGGCATCGAGCGGCCGAGATCGTCGACGTCCGCGACGGACTCCACCGCCACTGCCACGCCCTCGGATCCGACGGCGGCCGGCTCCGGAGCGGGCACCGGCAGGTCGAGCGCTCCCCCGCTGCCGGACCTGGGCGCACCGTCGGGCGAGACCATCCTCCGACCGATGGTGGTGGCGGCGACGACCCGCCCGACCGAGCCCGCCGAGGAGCTTCCTCGGCGGCGCGTCGTCGATCGGCTGCGCAGCGTCCGCTGGCGCAGTCCGCAGGCCGTCGCGTCGCTGGTGGCCATCGCTCTCGTCATCGGACTGGGCGTGTTCTGGATCGCCGAGCGCCGGGGTTCGCCGAGCACCGGCCCGTCGGCCGAGCCGACCGCGGTGCCGGTCCAGCAACAGTCCCAGCCCACCGTGACCGGACTCGGCATCGCCCGATCGGCGACCTGGGACGCCGCGACCCGTTCGGCCCGACTGACGATCAGCTACTCCGCACAGCGGGCGCCGTTGCTCGGACCGTTCCTCGAGGTGCTGCCGGCGACGACCGCCCAGGGCCGGTGTCCGTCCGTCGTCTGGGAAAACGTCACCGTACGGCGCAACTTGAGCGCGGTGACCGGCATCGACGCACCGTGCGGCTGGTCCGTCGAACCGGCCCAGGTACCCGCCCGCGGCACCACCCAGGTGTCGGCGACGGTCGCCCTGGGCGCGCTCGACGGCGACCCGACGGCCGCCCTGCAGCAGTGGTTGCAGTCCGCGGCCGAGGCGACCGAGACGGCGACCGGTGACAGCGACACGGCCAGCACGGCTTATCCGGCGCAGCGGATGACCGACATCCAGGTCGTGGCGCCGAGCCGGACGGTGAGCGGGAGGACGCTGCGGATATCCCTGCTCCCGGTGTGGCCGAACGGAGTCGACCAGCTGAACCCGCTGTTCGTCAGCCCGCCGTCCGGACGCCCGTCGACGACGCTGATCGCGGTCGCCGGCGGTACGTCCGGGGTCCGGTTCTCCGACGGCTGCTCGGGCGCGCTGTCGATCTCCCCCGACGGTCTGGTGGTCAGCGCGGCATCGGTCTCGGACAGCTGTCAGGTGGATGCGACGGTCGGCAACTTCACCGATCTGAGCAGCAACTCCTTCGCCATCACCACCCGCGGAAGCTGATCGCGCACCCGTCCCGAGCCGTCCCCCGGCAGAGTCAAGGTCATCGGCGCCAGCTTCGCCAGCTGCCGGTCGGCTGTGTTCAACCGGTCCAGATCCTTGATCCCGGCGAACGCGGCAGGACGCCGCCGGACACGGCCGGCGTGGGCCGCGCCGCCATCCCGGCGGTCGTAGGCGGAGCGGCAGTGGGCATGGGCGAGCGTCATGCACTCACGGTGTGCGGCGGTGTCATTGCCGGCAGCACGTGCGATGGGCGGGCCGTCACCCCACAGCGTGCGGAAACGGCTCCCGTACGTGCGGAGGACGCGTCGAACGAATTCCCGGGTCGGTCCCTCCGGGACCGGCGAACGGCAGCGAAAGGTCGCAGCCCGTTCAACGATACTGTCCAGGCTGTCCTGGCTCTATCCAGGCATTTCCGGCCGAGCCTGGACAGCGACCCGAACTCATCGCACCTAACCACAATCGGTTTACAACGTACGCGAGAATGAGCGTGTATATATGTCTCTCCGGAATCGGAGATCACATATATACACACCGTTCTTTCACACCATCTTTCACACATACACATACGGATCGTCGACGATCTCACTCAAGCGTTCGAGGTGTTTCTCCTCCTCCTTCTACACACGCCGCTCGACGGCCCTCCGTGTCGCGCCTCGTCCGCAGCGGCGACCGCCACCGGGCAGCCTTTCCGGCTTCACGACGTGATCGGCTTCGCATGATCAATGGAAACGAGGCACACGGCGGAAGCCTGGAGAACCTCGATAGAGGCGACAGCACGGCACGGTCCACGCAGCGGGCCCGGCCGCCGCAGGTGTCCGGTGCCAAGCGCCAGGCATTTTGCCTAGGGACACAGCAAACCCGACTGAGGTAGGAAGAGGAGCCGAAGTTCACTCGGCTTTCGCGCCAGCGGCGAGCCAGATCGACCCGCATCTCGGCCGTTGAGCCGTCCGGCCCAGACATCCCTGGAGGTACCCGTGTCTGCAGAGCCAAGCGATCCGGTCGGTTCCGATTCCCGCGACCTGACTCGGCGTTGGATGCTCCGGGGCGGCGTCGTCGCGACCGGGGCCGCGGTTGTTGCGGCGATGACGCCGTCCGCGGCGATGGCCGCCGACGGCGACCAAGTCGTCTTGGGCGGCGACAACGACGCCAGCTCGGCGACGACAATCGGCATCGGCGGCGGCGCCGGATCCACCGACCCGGCGCTGTCCCTGGTCAACGCCGACGGTCCGAGCCTGCACCTGGAAGCGCTGGCCGCGGACTACGCGGCCGCGCTGGAACTGGGTCAGATCGCCAACACCGTGCTCGGCCCGTTGGTCGGGGTCGACACGTTGAGCGGGCTGAGCACCACCTTCCTGGTGACCGGCATCGACCTGGCCGACCTGCCGACGCCGCACCCGCTCGCCACACCGAAACGGATCCTGGACACCCGTACCTCATCGGGCCGGTCCCGGGTCATCCGCACCTCTCCCGGTGCGTACGACTCCACCTTCCGGTTGAAAGCCGGAGCCTGGCTCGACGTCGAGGTGGTCGTCGAGGGCGGCGACGTGATCGTCCCCGGCGCTCATCTGAACGTGACGTCCACCGGCGCCACGAGTGGGGGTTTCCTGTCGGTGTACCCGCCGGGCGACTTCCCCGGGACCTCGACCGTCAACTACCCCGGCAAGATGACCATCGCAAACGGCACCTTCGTCGGTACGGGAGTTGTGCTCGGCCGCTACGCGGTGCGGGTCAGGGCATCAGCGCCCAGCCATGTCGTGCTCGATCTGACGGCGGTGACCATCAAGGGCAGCGCTCCCGAGCCGGCGGCCCAGCAGGCGGCCCGCTCCTCGCGCAGAGCGCGGATCTCCCACCGGCTGCGTTCCAGGCTGAGCGAGCGCCTGCAAGACCTGCTGGCTCGGTAGGACCCGGCGGCAGACGATCGAC
The DNA here is from genome assembly GCF_039537205.1 of Microlunatus ginsengisoli. Classification (NCBI taxonomy): domain Bacteria; kingdom Bacillati; phylum Actinomycetota; class Actinomycetes; order Propionibacteriales; family Propionibacteriaceae; genus Microlunatus; species Microlunatus ginsengisoli. The sequence continues at coordinate 240,070 of NZ_BAABAB010000022.1, forward strand.
GAGGCGGGCAGATGAGAGCACCACGGTCCACCTCGAGCCGCTACTCCGGGTTCGCGTGGCTGCGATTCCTGGTCATCGGCGCCCTCGTGATCGCCGGCTACGTGATCGTGCCGATCGCCGTGCCGGACCGACTGCCCGCCGCGCACGCCGATCCCCAGCCCGTCTCCGGTGCCTTCAGTCTCGGCGGCGGGGTCGACGGCTCGATCGACGCTCGGACCGGCCAGTTCTCGGTGTCGGTGCCACTGGTGAACGTCCCCAGCCGCGGCGACAGCGGGATCGATCTCACCCTCCAGTACGACCAGTCGAGAGCGTTCGGCAACGTCGACCGGTTCGGCATCGGCAGCGGATGGAGCCTCGGCACCACATTCGTCAACACCGTCAACGGCCTCACCGCCTACCCCGCGAGCGGCGGCTCGTATGCGTACGACCCGACCGGCCGGTTCTCCTCGAACCTCGTCAACTACCCGAGGCAGGACCTGACCTTCGACCTCACCGGCGGCACGCTGCCCGCGAACGCCCCGCTGCCAGCCCTGGACTACAACTACCGGATCCGCTACGACGACGGACGATGCGACTACTTCGACGCCGCCGGCAATCTCATCGCTCGTGCCGATCGCTTCGACAACCGGACCTACGTCGACTACGACAGCATCGGGGCCAACCAGTTCCACCCGACGAGCATCACCGACGCGTACGGCCTGGTCACCACCCTCGCCTGGGACGGCACGACATCACTGACCGTGACCTCACCGACACGCTCGGACAAGCTGGCGGCCTCCAGCGTCGTCACCTTCGACAACAATCGACGCGCCGGCACCGTCACCGACCCGGTTGGTCGGGTGACGACCTTCCAGTACGGACCGGTGCCCGAGGCCACCAGCCAATACCTCAAGACGATCATCGGTCCGGCCGGCGCCACGACCACGGTCACCTACAAGCCGATCGACTTCACCTCACCGACCCTCAAGTTGTTCGTCGCGAGCGACCTCGCCGTCACCGACTCCGACGGCAACGCGCTCAGCCCGACCCGCCACTTCGACATCAACCCCTCCGGAAACGGCAACCACAACTACGCCGGCTACCCGACCTACGTCAGCACCACGACCGACCTCCTGTTCGCGCGCGCCGATCCCGGGTACCGCTACTCGACCTCCCTGTACACCGACGCCTCCGCCACCGTTTCGACCTACGACTCGATGCACCGGCTCCGCTCGCGCCAGGTGCAGGTGAGCGGTCTCCTCGTCCAGCAACACGACTTCGACTTCCCCGGTTTCAGCCCGACCCCCAACTACGCCCAGCCCACGACGACGACGCTCACCAACTGGGGCACCAGCGGACCGGACGGCTTCACCGTCGCCGACACGCCGCGGGTGACGTCGACCACCACCAGCTATGACGATCACGGCCGGGTCGAGACCAGCACCGACAACCAGACCGGCACCACGACCACCATGACCTACGACCCGACCTTCGGGTTGATCACCGACAAGGAGATCACGCAGGTCCGCACCGTCGGCGGCCAGCCTCAACCGGCGATCACGCTGCAGTCCGTCAGCAACACCCTGACCGCCGACCTGAGAAGCGTCCAGACCTCGACGACGTCGGAGGCCTCACCGACCGGAGATCACCTGTCGGCGCGAACCTCCGAAACCTACGGATACGACGGCTACGGCCAGCTCGCCAGCAAGAAGGTGAGCTTTGCCGCCGGCGCCGCACCACCGAACAACGGTGGCGGCCCGGCGTCGTCGACGACCACGTACACCAGCACTGTGAATCCGGGCGCGGTGACCCGCACCGTCGCCGTCACCGTCGGTGCCGGCACCGCGGACGCGCAGACCACCACCACCGTCCTCGATCTCGTCTCGGGATCGCCGGTACAGACCATCGACGGACTCGGCCGGATCACCCAACGCGGCTACGACGCGGCGAACCGGATCGTCAGCTCCAAACTGCCCAGCGGGCTGACCACCACGACGAGCTACACCACGCCCGACGCCGACACGCCGCCGGCCACCACCGTCACCGAGCCCGACGGGCACATCCAGCGCACGACGTACGACGGCATCGGCCGGGTCAGCGTGGTCAGCGACAACGTCGTCGCGGGTCCGTCGACGACACCCGGTCTGGTCTTCACCTCCGCACCGACGGCCCGCATCGTTTCATCCTTGTGCTACGGCGATCTCGATGACACCGACACGTGCCAACCCGACAGCACCGTCATCACCGCCACCGACAAGGCCGGCCGCACCACCGTCACCACGCACGACGCACTGAACCGACCCGTGTCCAAGGTCGGACCCACCGGAATCAGCTATGCCACCACGTACAACGACGTAGCGAACCTGACCACCACCCAGACCACACCCGACGGCGCTAGCTCCCCGTCGCAGGCGACCACGACGCGGTACGACTCCCTCAATCGAGAGCTCTCCTCCCGGACCACCTATCCCGTCCCGGGACCGCGGCCCGGCGCCGTGCTCGACCCCGTTCGCGCCACCACCTACGACGGGTTGGGCCGGCCCACCACGGTCACCGACACCGACGTGACGATGGTGCCCGACTACGCCGGGCCGGGCAGCGTCACCCAGACCACCACCATCGCGCCCGCCAGCACCGCGCGCGTCCAGAGCGACCCGATCACCTCCGCGATCACCACGGCGGTAGACGGCCGTTCCACCCTCAACGCGCTCAGCCAGGACAACACCACCCGAAACGGGATCGCCCTGACCTACAACGCGGCCGGGCAGGTCGCGACCAGCCAGGACGCCAACGGCAAGACCACCAGCTACACCTACGCCGACGACGGCCAACAGACCGTCACCAACGCACCAAGTGGCATCGTCACGACCCGGACCTTCAGCCCCACCACCGGCCAGCTCCAGAACGAGACCGCCAAGAGCCCCAGCGCCACCACCAGCACGAGCTACACCTACGTGCCCGCAGGCCAGATCGGCGCCGGCCTCGTCGCCACGGTCACCAACGAGTCCGGCACCGTCAGCTACGGCTACGACGCGGACCGCAACCGCACCTCGGTCAGCTATCCGGACGGGACCAGGACCACCGCGGTCTACGGCGCCAACGGGCTGCTCCAGTCCTCGACCGACGCGACCGGGGCGACGACCAGCTACCTCTACAACCCCGACAGCTCGCTCAAGTCCGCAACCCAGGCCCGCGGCAGCACGACGCTCGCCTCCGTCGGATACACCTACGACGGGCTCGACCGGATCCACTCCATCACCCGCGGCAACGGGCTGACCACCACGCACACCTACACCCGCACCGGACTGCTGGCGACTCAGATCACCGGCGACTCGACCGGCAACCAGGTCGAGGCCCACAGCTACAGCTACGACAACCACCACAACCTGACGCAGCGGACCGACACCACCGCCAAACCCACCCAGTGCACCGTCATCTGCACCGCGAGCCCCAGCACCTACGGCACCTACACCACCAGCTATCGCTACGACAGCTACGACCGGCTCACCGGTTCGTCCGTCTACAACGGCAGCACCGCCACCGGCACCCCGGTGACCAAGCTGGCCTACACCCTCGACGTGTCCGGGAGCATCGCCGCCACCACCCGGACGACGACGCTGACCAGCAACGGACGAACCACCATCACGACCGCGGTCGCCACCAACGCGCTCGACAGCGCGGGACAACTCACCGCGCAGACCACCGGATCGGCGTCCAGCCCGACCACCACGTCCCAGACCCACGACGACGACGGCCGCGTCCTCACCTCGCTGACCGGCTCCGTCACCACGTACCGCCCCGACGGCAAGCCGGCCAGCGTCACCACGAAGTCCGGCAGCCAGACCATCTTCAGCTACTGGGCCGACGGAACCCGCCGTCGGGCCAGCACCACGGACTCCTCCAACCAGACCACCTGCGTCGACTTCCACTACGGTGTCGACGGCACCCTGGTTAACGACACGACGACCACGTCCTGTGGATCGGCCGGCGCCACCGCGGCCACTGCCTCCTACCTCCTCACGGCGGGCCGCGAGGCACGCACGCTCGTCCCGTCCGCGGCCGCCACCAAGACCGCCGGCCGAAAGCTCGCCACGACCGCCGCGCCCGTCACCCAGGGCAGCGGCGTCGGCTATCTGCTCCGGGACCGGCACGGCTCTGTCACCGCCCTCGTCGACAGCGGCGGGGCGGTCACCAACACCTACGCCTACAGCGACTACGGCGCCCCGGCGCTCCTCGACGGACGGTCCGGTTCGGTCGTCGGCGCGGCCAGCGGCACCGGACCGGGGCAAGCGAACGGGCTCCGCTTCACCGGCGCGGCCCAGCGCGCCATGTGGACCGACGCCAGTCTCGGCACCCTGACGACCCCCGCCCGGACGTACGACCCAACGCAGGGCCGGTTCCTCGTCCGCGACCACGCCGACGTCCACAACCGGTACGCCGGGTTCGACGCCAACCCGATCACCAAAGTCGACCCGACCGGTCTCAGCCCGCAGGCCGACATCACCGAGGACGTCTTGTACATCGTGGCGTTCGCCATCGCTGCCGTGATCACCGGGGTCGCCACTCTCGGTGCCGGGGCTGCGCTCTTCGGCGCGGCGGCCGTCGAAGCCACCGGGGCGTTAGTCACCAGCTTCGCCGCGCAGGGTGTGGCAACGCTCGCCAATCTCGGCGTGGTCGCCTCGAACGCGCTGCTGTTGACCAACGACACCATCAAGTTCACGACCGGCAAGCAGGTGCTCACCGACGACCAGCGCAGCGACGTCAACAACATCTCCACGGTGCTGGGCTCGGTCGCCGGCGTGGCCGGCATGGCTGCGGCCGGCGCGGATGCCATTACCGCCGCAGCCAACGCCGACATCGAGCTCGACGAGTTCACCCACATCGACGTCGGCGACGACACGCAGGACCTGCCCAACGACGCCAAGATCTTCCGGCGAGGCGGATTCCGAGGTCCTGCACACGACGCGACTGAACCCAACAATGTGCTGCCGGACCTTACCAACCAGCAACCGCCGGATTCGGTGAACAACGCGGACCAGAACGTCGAGGTCGATCCCCCAGTGGTCCGACCCGATGCCGCCGCGGCTCCCAGGCCGCGATCCGCCAGTTTCAACGCCCGAAGCGCGCCCACGTTGACCGAGGACAACGACACGGTGGTCAACGTGCGCGACGACGGGGCCGCGCAGGCCGACCAGCAACGGGCCAACATCCGCGGGCGCTCGGCCAGCTACGGAGCGATCGGCGCGGCGAGCGAGGAGTTCCTCACCTTCGTCCGACCCAGACCCGAGCCGCCGCACCCCGTACCCGAACCACCCGTCAACCTCCTCCAACGCGACCATCCGCCGCTTCCGAACAGCCAGAGAGGCACCCATGAGTGACTCGCGCCCGAACCGGCCGCAGCACCGAACCCGGCTCGTCCTCCTCGCGGTCACCGTCCTGGCCGTCATCGCGTTGCCCACTCCGGCCGCGACCGCCCAGCCCACCGCCCAGCCGACCGCGCCCAAACACGTGGCCCGCGCTGCCCTCGTGGGCGCCGATGCCGACCCCAACGACGAGTCCACCAAGATGCCGCGCACCATGCGCGACGACCTGACCGGCGACTTCCTCGGCCTCGGCTACGACCAACGGATGCGGGCGGAGGACTCCAGCCTCAACATCTACGACAACGAGTCCCGAGGTGGCGGCCTGCTGCAGAGCACCGCCATGGACCTCAGCGTCCCACCCGCTGGCGGAGCGCTGTTCAACGACGGAATCGAGGCCGGCCGGATCAACCTCTTCTCGGCATGGACGAGCCTGCGCAACCGCAGCGGTGCCGGCATTCCGGCCCAGCGCCGCGACGACTACCACCTGAACACGATCCTCCTGGCCACGGTCAACGGCTCGATCTTCATCAGCGGCACCAAGGGCTCCACCATCTACGCCAACGGGACCGGTTCGGACGCGTACCGGGTGCTCGTCTACAAGGTGCCGTTCAACGGCTCCTGCGCCAGCGAGGCCTGCGCGCTCAAGGTCGCGTCACTGCCCACCGACATCGAAGTCAGCGACCCCACCACGCTGTGGTACGAGCACCGCTCGATCGGCGTCACCGCGCTCGCCGCCGGGTGGAACGGCAGCCTGGCCGAGGTCGTCGTCGGCCTGTCCGACTACGGCGTCTACACGTTCCACGACGATCTCACGGCCATTCCCTTCGGCACGTGGGGCGGGATGAACATCCCCACCGACCCCGGGACCCAGACAGTGGTGACGGCGATCTCGTTCCTTCCCAACGACGGCCAGCAACGTCTGATCATCTGCGTCATGGGCATCTCCACCCAGGTCTATGTCGTCAGCCTGCTGAGCAGCGGCCAGCCCAACGTCTCCCACGCCATCGCGACCCTGACCGGCGACACCAACTTCAGCTCCATACCGCTCTCCGCGGCGGGCGGCTACCGACCCAACTCCGATGGCGCCCGGGTCGCCACCGTCGGCATGTCCAACGGCACCATGCCGCTGATCCAGACGGACAACCTGAGTCCGTCCGTGATCAACACCACCACCCTCGCCGCCCCGGCGGTCGCCATCAATCCCGTTCCCCGCCTGGACACCACCGGGGGCACGGACTGGGCCGTCGCCACCCAGACCGGAGCCGACATCGGCAACGGTGTCGGCCAGATGTTCCGCGACAACGGCACGACCCTGATCGCGCAGAAGCTGTCCATCGACGACAACGGCACCACGCAGAACTATGCCCCCGACCGGACGTCGTTCCGCAGCTGGTTCCCGGGGTACCGGCAAGGCCGGTTCCGTCTCGTCAGTGGCACCGATGGGCCGACCGTGATCAAGCTCTGGTCCGACTTCCGGTCCGGCGCCGGCTGCTGGCTCGCCTACGACAGCGACGGCAACGCCTTCCCGGAAGACGGGATCACGCTGCTTCCCACCCAGGAGCAGTCTGCCTACTTCACGCTCGGCGCATACACGGCCGGCGTCGGCGAGGCGGGCTGCTCCCAGGACCCGAGCGTCGACGGCGCCGGCAGTTGGCGAGGCTACCTCTCGTTCACTCCACTGGAACGGCCGGGAGATACCCGCATCGTCGGTCTCAACCTCAACAAGGCCGGCGCGGACCCGTGGACCGTCGACACCAGCGACCAGGCCGGCGGCTCGACCGGGTTGATCGTCATCCCCGAGCACGATCCGTCGCTGCCGGTGATGCCGTACGGCTACCACACGTTCTACTTCCCCGGCCCGGTCGGGCCGATCCCGGGCCCGGCGCCGGCGCTGACCGCCTACCGCCTCTCCGGACCGGTCCGCAACGTGACGAACGGCGTGTACCGCATCGACGTCGGCAAGCTGTCCTGGACCGTCAGCGAGGGCGACGACGCCGGCACCACACAGATCCAGACCGTCACCTCCCCGCTGCGGGTGCAGGGACTCAGCGGAACCACCTGGACCGACCTCGGGGGCTTCATGCCGCTCGTCAAGCCCGCCTCGTCGACCAGCAACGGCGTCACGACCATCACCATGGGCACCAACACCACGCCCGCCGGGACGTTCTACTGGGAAAATCCGCTGAACGGTCCCGCCTACACCCAGCTCCGCGTCCAGAACGCCAACGACGACGGCACGTCCACCTCGACGCCGGTGGTGCTCGCCAACACGGCGCCATACGGTCCCGCCGAGAGCTTGAGCCAGATCACGCTGACGCCCCCGAACAACGGCAACGCGACCCCCGTCCCCAACGGCGTCGACGCCGCGCCGGTCCAGGTCGCGATCAGCGCCGCCAACGCCCAACCGGGCGCCCCCGTCCTCGACGCCAGCGACCTGGCGTACAAGTCGGTCTACTACCGGGATCCGCAAGGGCACCTCGTCACCAATCTCTACCCGGTCGACCCCACCCCGGCGTCGGGATGCTCGACGCCGTGTTACAGCTACGACTCCTTCATCGGCGTCCAACCCGGCGTCACCGCCTATCCGACCGTCGGAGTCTCCAAGAGCGGGCAGAGCTTCGACTACGTGACCACCACCCTCGCCGCGGAGGACGGCACCGAACAGCTCACGAGCTACGTCGGTCTGGCCAAGACACCGCTGTCCAGCCCGGGAACCGTCACCGTCGGGGGCACCACCTCGACGCCGAACAGCAGCATCTCCGGCGGCGACGGTCGGGCCGGGTTCTCGGTCGAAGGATGCGTGGAAGGGACCTGCCGGATCCCGGCCATCACCGCCACCCAGCCGGCCCTCTATCAGGCTGGCTCGCAGGATGCCGGCCCGTCGATCGGCTTCCAGCAGGCGACCCAGGCCACCACGTCGCTCGAGAGCCTGCCGCTCACCTGGAAGGGGAACTACCAACCGGCGCTCGCGACGAGTCCGCTGTCCATCAGCAGCTCCTACCTCATCCGTCTGGCCAGCCCGAACAACTTCCCGGCCAACACGACGAGCAACCCGACCGTCGCGCAGACGGTCGACATCACCCTGGTCAGCCACGGCCAGCCGCTGAGTCTGGAACGGATCGGTGTGCCTGCGGCCACGACGTCAGCGGTCAAACGCCGCCACCGCTAGGTGGGTCGACCGGCCCGGAGCTGGCGAGGGGCAGACCGGCGCCGGCGGGCTTGTCACCCGCACGCTTGATTCTGGGTCTGGCGTAATCAGCGCGCCAGTGGTGAAAATGCCAAGGTGCGGAACAAAGCCGAAGCAGCGCCCCGGATGGCTCGCAGGACGAGGCAGGATCGGGGCTGACGGTGTCGACCGTGATCGACAGGCCTGCCGTCCTGGCCGGACGCGATGCGGAACTGGCAACTCTTCACCGTGCACTGGAGGCGGCCAGATCGGGCACGCCCCAAGTCGTCGTCATCGAGGCCGAGGCCGGTATGGGCAAATCCACCCTGGCCGAGGCATTCCTCGCCGACGCAGCGGGCATAGGTGAAGCGCTGTGGCTGCGCTGCGACGAGTTCGAGCAGCATGTCGCCTACGGCGCCGCCGGAATCCTGCTCGACGATCCATGGCTCTCGACCTCGTCCGATGTGGAGGTCGGCCGGGCCATTCTCGACCGGTTGGGGCGGGCCCGAACAACTGCCGGACAGGTGACCGCCCTCGCGATCGACGACGCACAGTGGATGGACCGGCCCTCTGCCTGGGCGGTGCGCTTCGCCCTTCGACGGCTACGTTCCGACCCCGTCCTGTCCATCATCGTCGTCAGACCGGGATCGGCGGACTTCGGCGAGCACCTGACCACAGAGCCAGCCGCAACTCACCTCGTCCGGCCCGGACCGCTGACGGCGGCCGCAGTCCGCCAGCTTGCGGCGAGCCTCAGGTCATGGTCGGTGCCGCCCGGGGCAATCGACCGGCTCGTCAGTCGCACCGGCGGCGTGCCTCTGCTCGTCAACGCAGTTCTCGTCGGCGCGTCCGATCCGACCCAGCTCGAGTCGGACGCCCACCTACCCCCGTCCACAGCCGCTGCCGCCAGCCACCTCCTCGCGGCGGTCGATCCGCCGACTCGTCGACTGGTCGAGGCCTGCGCTGTCCTGGCCGAGCCGAGCGACCTGCTCGTCGTCGGTGAGATGTCCGAAGTGGACGAGCCGGCCGCGGCCGTGTCGATCGCCGCCCGCGCCGGCTTGCTCCGGGTGACCCCATCCGGAGCAGTCCACTGCGCTCACGCCCTGCTGCGCGAGGCGATCTACGCAGACCTGTCCCCGTCGAGGCGCCGGCAGTTCCACGCCAGGGCCGCGCAGGCGACTACCGGCAACCGCCGGCTCGCGCATCTGGTCTATGCCGCGGACCGGCCCGATCCCGTACTGACCGAACAGTTGATCAGCGCTGCCGAGACCGCCCGCTCGTCGCTGCAGTACGGCATCGCGGCGACCCACCGGCTCCAGGCCCGTTCCATCGCCGCAGATCCGGCCGCCCGGGAGAATCTTCTCCTGCGTGCGTTGATCGAGTGCGTCGAGGCGCTCGAACTCGATCGTGCGGCTGCGCTGGGCCCTGCGGCCGAAGAATCCGCACCGACCGCGTTACGGAACCTTGCTCTCGGTCTGCTGGCCAGGGAGACCGGCCGGATCGGTGAGGCGAAGACGCTGCTGCGAACCGCATTGACGATGGCCAAGGCGAGCGGTGAGACGACGTTGCGGCAGCGCGCCGCCCTCGAAGCGGCCATCCTGTACGTCCGCATCGACGAGGCGGAAGCCGCTGTCGCTGTCCTGCAGGACGCCGAGAACGCTCAGGATCCCGAGCTGGGCGGCGATGCTGCGACAACCAGAGGTATCGCGCTCTGGCAGAGCGGCGACGTCCGTGCGGCCCTGGCCTCCCTGCACGACGTGCCCCGTACCCCAGACGGCGCGTCGTGGGAAGCCGACCTGCTCGCCGTCCGGGGCATGGTGCACTGGCACGCCGGGCACTTGGAGGAAGCGCTGAGAGATCTGGACGCAGCGATCGGACTGATCCACCTCTGGCGGCCGTCGACCAACCAGAGCCGCATCCACGTCCTGCGCTCGGCCACCCGCTACAGCCTCGGCGACTGGGACGGCGCTGCCATCGACGCCGCGGCGGCGTGCGCACTGGCGGAAGCGGGCGCTCAGACCTGGAGCGCAGCGCTCGCTCACGCACTGTCGGTAGACGTACCGGCGGCCCGGGGTCAGTGGCAGGCGGCCGCAGAACACCTCGCCCTCGCCAAGGCCGGGCTGGCCGACATACCGTCGGTCCAGGTCCGGCTGACCGTGGCCCACCACGAGACCAAGCTCGCGCTGGCTCGTCGAGACTGGGATCGGGTCGTCGCCATCTGTGCCCCACTCGGCACCGCAGACTTCATGCGGAGCGTGTCCTGGACGCGGGCGGAGCGGTGGATCATGCCCGCCTGGATCCAGGCCTGCCTGGCGCTGGGCCAGCCGTCCACCGCGCGCGCGGCCCTGGAGGTCTACGAGGGGGCGATCGCCGACCGGCCGGACGGACCCAGCCCGAGCCGACTCGGCTGGCTACGCGGACTGCTGGCCGAGTCCGACGGCGAGCCCAGGACAGCACGCGAGCTCTACGCCGACGACCTCGACGACCCGATGACCGGACTCGTCCCATTCGTCCGCGCAGAACTGCTGCACACCATGGGGTGCCTCGAACACGCCCTCGGCAACCGGCACGACGCGATCAGCCACCTCGCCCGAGCCCGGGACGAATTCGCCCGGCTTCGCGCCGCACCGCAGCTGGAGCGCTGCACTGCTGAACTGGTCGCCTGCGGACTCCGATCTCCCGCACCGAACCCACTGGTCCTGAGCGAACGGGAAGAGGACGTCGCGGCCCTCGTGGCTCGCGGGTACACCAACAAGGAAGTCGGCGTGGCGCTGTATCTGACGCCGAAAGGGGTCGAGTATCACCTGCGCAACATCTACGCCAAGCTGGGAATCAAGCGTCGGCAGCAACTGCGGCAACTGCGGGGTTAGCCCGTACGACTGCTGGCGGCGACCTCGAGCCGGACCAGGCCGCGTCACAGCTCGCCGCCGTCGGATGGTGCTCCACCTTGCCGCCGAGGACGGTGGCGACATAGGTCCGGCACTCGTCGAGCTGCTCCAGCGCCCGGCCGACGGCGCCGCGTTCCCGCGATATCAGTACAGCTCGACGGCTCGCCGTATCCCGCTGTAACGATGTGCGACGGCACGCCGACCGTATTACGCGCAATCTGCGCAGTTGCACGGCTCAGCAGATACCCAGACCAGAGGCGGAGGCCGCGATCGAGGCGCTACTCGTCACCCACGAGGACAGCGCTCTCCGGCGCACGGTGCAGCCCGTCCTCGACCGCCGCCACCCCAACCCACCGAGACCCGATCGACAGCGCACCTCGGTCGGGATCCCCGATGGACTGCACGGCCGCGCTCTGGATGGCCTCGGGGTCGCGTCCACCGGAGAGCTCCACCGAAGCCGGGTCGGCGCGCCCCTGCGCAGAGCCGGCCGGTCGGCGACCCTAGGATCGCGGCATGGTCCTCGAGGTCGCCCAGTTCGACGTGACGGATGCCGACGCGTTCCTGACCGCCTATCGCGGTGCCCGCGAGGTGCTGTCCAGCACGTCGGGGTGCCGGAGTGTGCGGATGACCCGCGGGATCGAGAGCCCGCTGCGGTTCACTCTGCTGGTCGAGTGGGACTCCGTCGCCGCCCACGAGGAGAACTTCCGCGGCACCGAACGCTTCGTGCAGTGGCGGGGCGCGATCGGCCCGTACTTCGCCGCACCACCCCAGGTCGAGCACTTCGAGGACGTCGACTGAGCCACCGTGCCGGCCGCGATCATCAGCCGATCCGGCTCAACCGGTCGGTCGGAGTGTCGACCGTGTATCGCGGGGAGTCGTGGCTGACGAAACCATACGGCGCCTCCACCAGCAGCAGCCGGTCCGGATACGCCGCGATGATCTTGACCACCACGTCGGCACCGTCGTCGCGGCGGTAGCTCCACGACTCGGCGAGGCTGGCCAGGCCCCGCGCCCGAAGCACGTCGACGGCGGTGGCCCAGCCGCCGGGCTCGGCCAACGGCCCACCGAACAGCGTCACCGGGGTGATGCCGTCCGCGCCAGAGAGCAGCCGACCGATCAGCTCGCCGTCGCCGGCGCGGTACACATTCGCTCGTCGGGTCGTGGTCATTCCTCCACCCCAGCGGATCCGCAGGGCGGTCGCAACCGAGTTGTCGGGGTCAGTCGGCGCAGATCCGCACCGGGTCGCCGCGCCGGACCCCCGGCACCCCGTCCAGCAGGTCGTACGCCCGGCGGCTGAGATACAGCATTGCCGCGCCATGCGGATGCCGGGAGACCGCATCCGCGTCGCCGACCGCGCCCCGGGGCATCCAGAAGAAGCCGTCGAGGCTGCCGTGCGCGGTGCCACAGACCGGGCAGAAGGGGTCGCCCTCGATCCGGGTGTGCCGCGGGCAGGGGGTGAGGACGACGGTGCCCGCGCGGATTGCCGCCGCCCGCCTCGACACCCGCCCGTCCGGGTGCAGCACGGGCTCGCGCTCGAGGCCGCGGATCCCCGCCGCTTCGAACCGGTCCAGCAACCGGGCCGACAGCAGCAGCCCGCCGGTCGGCAGGTTCGCCACCTCCCAACCGCGCGGACCGGGCCGGGAGCCGTCGGCCGCGCGGCCGTCGAGCAGGGTGGGATCGATCCGCAGCGGCTCGCTCACCCGGACATCGAAGGCGTCGTGGTGCCCGCAGCGCGGACACGGTGGATCCGGTGTCAGAGCCCGGTCGGCGTCCAGGACGAACGGCGGGTCGAGGGTGAGGTCCACACCGAAGACGCCGATCAGGTCGGCCTCGGCGTAGTCCTCGTCGTCGTACACGGTCCGCGCCGACCGCAGCGGCTCGACGCGGAGCGCCGCCAACTCGTCGGACAAGGCATCGGCCACCTCCGCCGATTCGGTGTCGGCCAGCCACATCACGTCGCCGACCGGAGTGATCGTCGCTCGGCGGCTCCAGCCCCGCACGACATCGCCGATCCGGCGCCAGGAATCCTCGTCGCGACCGTCACGTGGGATGGCCACCGACCAGATCCGCCGCACGACGTGTCTCCTGACTGCTCGCGAAACTCTTCCTACAGTCTGGCTGCCGAGTACGCGATTCCCGCGCCGTACGCCGCCGGCGGGATGCCCGGATCGGTCTGGGTGTGGACGAGCAGGTAGTAGGAGGTCATCACCGCGATGAACGCGGCCTTGTCACCCGGATTCGCCCGGAGGTGGGCGATGAAGGCCGTCGCCGGGGCGTTCGCCGGCAACGTGAAGCCTCGGGCGGCGGCGAAGGCGGCCATGTCGATGTGCAGCTCCGGATGGATCACGTGCAAGTGGATGTCGTGCCGTACGTCCATCAGCGGCTGGTCGGGCGCGCCACCGACGTACTTCGGCCAGGAGTGGTGTCCGTGGATCGGCTGCGGACCGGGGTCGAGCTTGCCGTTCCAGTCGAGGATGCCGCCCAGGAAGCGCAGGTTCCAACGGAACGGCTTGGGAGTGCGCTTGCGGCGTCGGCGGGCCCGCTCGCGCGGCCGGTCGCGCGGAATGGGCCGCGGCCGTGCCTTCAGCAGCTCGCGGATGACCAGATAGAGCAGCACCAGGAACGCGATGATGAACGCGGCGACCGCAAGCCACCACAAGATCACCCCGATCTCGATGCCGATCACGATCGGAATGGCGACGGCGGCCGCCGCGACGGGCGGCGACGCCATCCCGGCCGCCGACTTCAGTTGTCCGGTGGTGAACGGCTCCAGCGGCGCGCCGATCGACTGGTCACCGCTGGGCGTGCCGCCGGTGAGGAACTCCCGGATCCGGCTGACCACCGAGCGGAGCAGGGAGCGGGCGGCGTCGAGCACGGAGCGGGCGACGTCGGCCAGCGCCCGCACCGGCGCCCGGACCAGGTCGAGCACCGTAGCGGCGATGCTCCGCAGCCCCTCCGCGACCCGGGTTGCGTAGCCTCGGACCAGTTCCAGTGCCTGCCGGACGACAGCGGTCACCGCCTCGCGGGCGCGGCCGAACAGGTCTGCGACGAAGCTGCCGATCCGCTGGGCGACGGAGGCGATGCCGGCCCGCAGCCGGCCGACGTACTCCCCGGCCGAGGCCAGCGTGCGCGAGACGATCCCGCCCTGCGCCGCCGCGGTCTGCTGAACGGTGGCGGCGTTCTCGGCCCGAACCGCGGCGACCTCGGCCACGTCGGTGGCCGGATCCGGGCCCACGTCGAGATTGGCATGGCCGTCGGTCCGGTTGGCCTCGATCCGGGCCACCGCCTCCCGCTCGGTGGCGCTGAGATGTCCCGCTGAGGTGCCGAACAGCTGCCGGACGGCCGACGAGGCGGCGCTCCAGGCCGACCGCAGGCCGTTCGTGACGGTCTGCACGACCAGGCGCAGCGCTGCGGCGATGGCGGCGATGCCGCGGTCGATCATGGATCGGACCTTGTCGCCGATCTTTCGGATGGCACCCTGGGCCGCCCGCGCCACCCGTTCGATCAGGCCGGCCGTCTCGCCGACGATGGACGCCAGGAACCCGGTGACCCCGGAGATCGCCGACCGGACCCGTCCGGCCACCCGCTCGGCGGCACCGAGGATCCAGGTCCGGATCCGGCCGACGCCGGGCAGGTTCGGAATCGGCAGGCCGCGAGCCAGTGACAGCACCCCGGACGCGATCCGACCGACCGTGTTGTCGACCAGCCCCCTCGCCGCGCTTGCCCCGGAACGGATCCGGGCGGCGGCGCCGGCGGCGAGTCCCGCGGCATTCGCGGCGATGCCGGTCACCGTCCCGATCACCGTGCCCGCCGTTCCGCGGAGCCATCCGGAGACCCGCTCGATGCCGCCCTCGACGGCGGCTCCGGCCCGCCCTATCGCCGCGCCGAAGCCGGCGTCCACGGCCTGCCCGGTCTGCGCCTGCTGGGCGAGCAACGCCGCGCGACGGCCCTGGGACGCGTCCCGGACGGCGGCGATCGAGGCGTCGGAGTCGGCGTCGATCGCGTCGGCGTGCTCGGCGATCGGGTCGGGCACCGAGATCGGCGCCGTGTCGCCGTCGGAGACGTCTGCGCCCGCTCCGCCACCGTCCCCCGAGGGTGCGGCCGGCGGCGCCACCACCCGCTGGACGGCTGCGTTGCCCGCCGCCCGCTGCAACGACAGGAGGTAGCCGTCCATGCCGGCCGGAGCGGATGCCCCCAGCGACGAAGCCCCGGGCCGGTGCGGGTCGCGCTGAGCTCCGGCCTCGGGCCGCTCGGTCGCGACCGCCCGCGCTGTCTGCGCCACCGGCTACTCCTCGGTCGGGTTCGTCAGGGGGCTCCTCCCCAGGATGAAGCCGTGACGAGACCCCGCGTAGGCCGAACTCACCCACGATCGTGCAGTGTTCGCTGCCCTTGCGGGCAAGCGTTCCCGAGCGAGCTCGCAGGTCAGGTTCGTCGCGACCGCTGCACCCGCTGGGCCTGCTCGACCACGAGCAGATAGGTGGCCCGATCCAGCGCCGCTCCCTCGCGGCGGACCGCACCGATCGGCAGCCGCAGCAGCCGGTCCAACCGGACCTCGCTCGGCCGGCCCTTGCGGTCCCATGGGCCGGACCCGACATCCATCCAGTAGCGGCCCCACCGTGCCTCGTCGGCGGCGTCACGGTGGTGGTCCTTGCTGGTCAGCATCAGCGCCCGGACCTCGTCGCGCTGGATCGTCAGCACCAGCACCGGACGGTCCTTGCCCCGGCCGTCGTTCTCGTCGAACGGCACCCAGGCCCAGACCACCTCACCCGGATCCGGCTTGCCGTCGCGCCGGGGCGCGTACTCGGACCAGGCCGGTTCGGACACCGGGGCGGCGGCCCGGCGGGGACGCAGCAGCCGACGCAGTCGGGAGATCAGGGCCACGGGGCCATTCTCACCGAGCCCGGGCGGGTTCGCTCAGACCGGGGGGATGCCGTGCCGCCGGTCGCTGAAGTGCCGGTCGCGCGTCGCCGCGGCCGCGAACCGGCTGACCAGCTCGCCGCGCAGCTCACCGGGTGTGATCACCGCGTCGATCACCAGCTCACCGGCCAGCCGGAGGATGTCGATGTCGGCCTCGTACTCCGTCCGCAGCTTCGCGACGTAGGCCTCCCGCTCTCCGTCGTCGGCGATGGCCGCGATCTTGTTCGCATAGACGGCGTTGATCGCCGCCTCCGGCCCCATCACCGCGATCTTGGCGCTCGGCAGCGCCAGGCAGGCGTCCGGGCCGAAGCCGGGACCGCACATCGCATACAGGCCGGCGCCGTACGCCTTGCGGACGATCACCGAGATCCGCGGCACCGTCGTCTCGGCCACCGCGGTGATCATCTTCGCCCCGTGCCGGATGATCCCCTGCCGCTCGACCGCGCTGCCGATCATGAAGCCCGGCACGTCGGCGAGATAGAGCAGCGGCAGGTTGTAGGCGTCGCACTGCCAGATGAAGCGGGCCGCCTTGTCCGCCGAGTCGACGAACAGCACCCCGCCCCGGACCGCCGGCTGGTTCGCGATCACGCCGATCGGATTGCCTTCCAGGACGGCGAACCCGGTCACCAGCTCGGGGGCGAACAACGGCTTCAGCTCCAGGAACGAGTCCGCGTCGACCAGCGCATCGATCACCGTCTTGATGTCGTAGCCGGCCGTCTCGTCGGCCGGCACCAGATCGTCGGTGAAGTCACGGGTCGGTTCGCCCGCCGCGTACGTCGGTGGCGCGCTCCGCCAGTTCCCCGGCAGATAAGAGAAGTAGTGCTTGGCCTGCTCGATCGCGTCGGTGTCGTCGACCGCCAGCTGATCACCGCAACCGGAGACCTCGGCGTGCATCCGGGCGCCGCCCATCTCCTCCAGGGTGACCCGCTCGCCGACCACCATCTCCGCCATCCGGGGCGAGCCGAGATACATCGATGCATTGCCCTCGACCATGATCACGACGTCGCAGAAGGACGGGATGTAGGCCCCGCCGGCCGCGCTCGGCCCGAACAGGCAGCAGATCTGGGGCACCTTGCCGGACAGCGCCACCTGGTTGCGGAAGATCCGGCCGGCGCCGCGCCGGCCGGGGAACAGCTCCACCTGATCGGTGATCCGGGCGCCGGCGGAGTCGACGAACCAGAAGATCGGCAGCTCACTCGACAGCGCGACCTCGGTGATCCGGATGATCTTCTCCACCGTCCGGGCGCCCCAGGACCCGGCCTTGACGCTCGGATCGTTGGCCACCACCAGAGCCGGCCGCCCGTCCACCAGACCGCGACCGGTGACCACGCCGTCGGCCGGCAGGTTCCCGGCGGCCGCATTGGCGAGCTGACCGTCCTCGACGAACGTGCCGGCGTCGAACAGCAACCCGATCCGGTCGCGGACGTACAGCTTGCCCTGGCTCGCCAGCTTCGCGGCGGCCGCTTCGCCGGGGGCGAGCGTGCGGACCCGCGCGGCGGCCACCTCGGCCGTGTGCAGCGTCTCCTCGCCCACGGACGGCTCCTTCCTCTCCCCCAGGGCGGACGCTACTCGACCGGCAATCCGAGGCCGCGGGCGATCAGCAGGCGCTGGACCTCCGAGGTCCCCTCGCCGATCTCCAGCACCTTCGCGTCGCGATAGAAGCGGGCGACCGGATATTCCTCCATGAACCCGTAGCCGCCGAAGACCTGCGTCGCGATCCGAGCGGCGCTCACCGCGTGCTCGGTGCTGACCAGCTTGGCGATGCTCGCGGCCCGGGCGATCGCGGCTGGATCCACGCCGTCGTCCTTCATCGCGGCCGCGGAGTAGACCAGCAGGTGGGCCGTGTGGGCCATCGCGTCCAGGTCGGCGATCTGGAAGGCGACGGCCTGCTTGCGACCGATCGGGACGCCGAAGGAGGTCCGCTCCAGCGCGTAGTCCCGAGCGAGATCGCGGCAGGCGCGGATGGAGCCGAGGGCGAGCGCGGCGATGGCGATCCGGCCGTCGTCGAGGGTGGCCAGGAACTGGGCGTAACCCCTGCCGCGGGTGCCGAGCAGCGCCTCGGGCCCGACCCGCACGTCGGTCAGGGTCAGTGGATGGGTGTCGGAGGCGTGCCAACCGAGCTTGCGATAGGCCGGCTCGGCGACGAAACCCGGGGTGCCGGTGGGCACGATCAGGGCGGAGATCTCGGGCTTGCCCGATTCGCGCACGCCGGTCCGGGCGGTGACCGTCACGATCGAAGTGATGTCGGTGCCGGAGTTGGTGATGAACTGCTTGGCGCCGTTGATCACCCAGTCCTCGCCGTCGCGGCGCGCGGTCGTGGCCAAGCCGCCGGCGTCGGAGCCCGAGCCCGGCTCGGTCAATCCGAACGCGGCCAGCGCGCGGCCGGCCAGCAGGTCGGGCAGCCAGCGCTCCTTCTGCTCCGGCGTGCCGTAGCCGGCGATCGGGTTGCTGCCGAGGCCCACGGCGGCCTCCAGCGTGATGCCGAGCGACTGGTCGACCCGGCCGACCTCCTCGATCGCGATGCACAGGCTGGTGAAGTCGCCCGCGCCGCCGTACTCCTCCGGGCCGCTCAGGCCGAACAGGCCGAGCCCGGCCATCGCCTTGACCGCGTCGAGCGGCAGCTCGTGCAGGCTGTTCCAGTGGGCGACGTGCGGGGCGAGCTCAGCGGCGGCGAACTCGCGGACTACTGCGCGAAAGTCCTCGTGTTCCTCGCTCAGCGCGAATCCGCTCATCGGGCCCCCTCGTCGTCGACCGGCTATTGAACCGCAGCATACCTTACGTTTACGTAAGCGTCATCCTGATCTAGGATCGTTCTCCGTGACGCGGACGTGGTCGATCGGTGAGCTGGCGGACGAGTTCGACACCACCCTGCGCACTATCCGGCACTACGAGGAGCTCGGCCTGCTGGCCCCCACCCGGAACGGGCAGCAGCGGGTCTACACCGAGCGGGACCGGGTCCGGCTGCGGCTGATCCTGCGCGGCAAGCGGCTCGGATTCACGCTGGACGAGGTCGCGCACATCATCAACCTGTACGACGATCCGCCGGGCGAGTCCGGCCAGCTGGAGTTCCTGCTCGGCGAGATCGACCGGCGGCGCTCCGACCTGCTGCAGCGACGGGCCGACCTGGACGCAGTGCTCGACGAGCTCGACGACCTGGACCGCCGCTGCCGAGCCGACCTCGCCGCGCTGGGCGGACGTACCTCCTGACCTCGGCCGGTCCGCCGAGGTCTGGCCTCAGTCCTCGGGTTCCGCCGGGTCCTCGGGGTCCGGGGCGATGATGGCGGCGGCGTCCTGCTGGCCGGTGACGTCGTAGAGATGGTGGACGACGTCGTGCAGGAAGTACTGCGCGAGCGTCTCCACCGTGAACACGGCACCGTCGGAGCGCCGGCCGGTCCGCTCCAGCTGGTCCGGCCGGACGCTCTGCAGTCGCTCGGCGAAGGCCTCGGCCTCCTCCTCCAGCTCATCGGCCACCTGCTCCGGATCCTGCTCCCGGTAGCGCTCGGCGAGCGCCGTCTGGTCCTGGTCCCAGTTGGCGAACACCGGATCGTCCTCGGTCAGCATCAGCGCAAGCCGGGTGTCGAACATCCGGTAGACATCGCGGACGTGGGCGCCGTACTCCAACGGCGACCAGACACCGGGTTCGGGGCGGACGTTCACCGCCGGGCTGGCGGTCAGGATCTGGACCCACTCCCCGGCGGCCAGCTCCGCCCTGACCGCAACCTCCTCGAACGGGATCTCCCCCGCCGCGAGACCGCACTCATCGCAGCGCCGGGTCAGCGTCCAGGTCCAGTCCTTGCTGTCGGGCTCGGGCTCCATGACGCTCAGACTAGTGGCGCGCCTCTCGGCGGGAAGATGTCGCACTTCGGGCGCTCGAACCGCGTTCGCGGCCGGCTCGGCCACCGGCGGACGATCGAGCGCCCGAAATGCGTCAGTCGCCGCCGCCGCCCCGCCGTTGTCCACAGCTCGATCCACGAGCTGTGGAGAAGGCGGCCGTTTCGGTGCACGACACACACCATGTCGGTGGACAACCCGGTGGACGCAGAACTCTCAGGATTTCCTTGCTCCCAAGGGCTTGCGGCGGCGGGCCCGATGAGGGAAGACTCGGCGTCGAGCGCTCCCCGGAGTGCTCGATCGATCGGATCAGAGATCCATTCGGCGAGGCGACTCGCCGCAGCAGTCGGTGACGGACTGATGGGATGCTCGGTGCGGTAGATCGGCCGGAGACGTCACTTCACTCCAGCCACACCGTGGGCCTTCTTCCACTCATACTGGAAGAAGGCCCACACCCATGTCCGGCCTGGTTCACCGGCCAGCCCGCCGGTTCCCCGCGGTGGCCGCCCGAACCGTCACGGCACTCCCGAACCGTCATGACACTGGTGTTCGATGGGACCCGTGAAGACCCGCACCCGGCTCACCGGACCGGCCGTCGTACGCCGGCTGGGCACGATCTCGGCGGGTCTTGCCACGGTGCTCGGCGGGCTGGCCCTGCTGATCGCGCTCGGCTCGGGGCTGCCGGCGTCCGCACACGCCCCGACACCCGGCGAGGGCGGGCCGACGGCGGCCTCCCAGAGCGCGACCGACGAGCCCACCGAGCCGACGCAGACACCGACCAGCCCGGACGCCACCGGCACGAGCACCGACGAGCCGACCGAGAAACCGACCGGACCGATGACCTCCGCCATCCGTCCCACCGAGCCGAGCACGCCGACACCGACGCCGACGGCAACCCCGAGCCGGGCCACCCCGACCCCCAAGCCGAGCGCGAGCACCACCACGGCCACCGTGCAGCGCCCGGCCACCCCGCCCGCCAGTGCCGACAGCGACGTGCCGGTCTGGTCGGTGATCATCGCGCTGGCCGTGCTGGCCTTCGCGGTGCCGATCCTGGTCGCACTCGGCCGGGCCGCACCCGAGTCGTCGGAGTCGGACACCACCATCCGGCCCGATGCCGACGGCGAGGCGCTCGCCCTGATGAGCGAGGCCGGCGAGGCGATGATCGACTCGGGCTACGACGTGGTGTCGGTCCAGGCGGCGATGGACGACATCGCCTTCGCCAACGGGTTGCGGCACGCCGAGTCGATCGCGCTACCGACGGTGATCATGGTGTCGGCGCGCGTCCGCGGCCAGGTGCGTACGTCGGTGGTCGCGACCGGCACCCAGAGCCTGCGGCTGCACCAGATCGAGGAGATCGACGACGTGGTCACCGCGGCGCGGCGCGGTCTCGCCACGACGAAGGAGGGCATCGACCGGATCGCCAAGATCAGGGCGATGCCACCGCCGTACCCGCCTCCGGTCCAGCTGGTCGGCCAGATCCTCACCTCGGCGGCCCTGGCCGTGCTGCTGGGCGGGTCCCTGCTCGGCATCGGCATCGCGGCGCTGCTCGGCTCCTTCGTCGGCGCCCTGGGTCTGGCCGGCGCCCGGCTGCCGGCCCGCTACCAGGTCCTCGTCACCGTGACCGCGGCGTTCGTGGTCGGACTGTCGGTGTTCCTGCTGTCCCGGACCAACCTCGACTTCGGCGTACTGCCCTGCCTGATCGCCCCGCTCGCGCTCCTCCTACCCGGTGCCCAGCTGACCACGTCGATGATCGAGCTGGCCACCAACCAGATGATCTCCGGCGCGGGCCGGCTGGCGGCCGGCGCCATGCAGCTGGTGCTGCTGGCGCTCGGCATCGTCGCCGCTGCCGCCCTGGTGGGCATCCCGACGCTCGACCTGAGCCGCGCGTACAGCCCGCTCGGCCCGATCGGCCCCTGGATCGCCGTCGCCGTGTTCGGCCTGGGCGTGGTCTTGAACCGGGCCGCCCGGGCCCGGTCGCTCGGCTGGATCCTGCTGGTGCTCTATGTCGCCTACGGTGCCCAGGTCCTCGGCAACCTGTTCTTCGGCGGGGTACTGTCCGCCTTCGTCGGCGCGGCCGCCATGACCCCGGTCGCCGCCCTCGTCGCCCGCCAGCGCACCGGCCCGCCGGCGATGGTCAGCTTCACCCCGGCCTTCTGGCTGCTGGTTCCCGGCGCGCTCGGGCTGGTCGGGGTGACGACCATCCTGGACGGTGACTCCAGCGGCCTGACCACCGTGCTCACCACGGCCTCCACGATGATCGCGATCGCCCTCGGGGTGCTGGTCGGCTGGGCGATCACCGGCGTCTTCCGGCGGATCCGGGAGCGCCGCCGGATGATGGTCCCGCCCTAGCGCACGGCGCGCCCGCGAGGCACCGGCACGGCGGGCCCGCCAGGCACTGCCGCAGCGGTAGCTAGAGTGCAACCGGAGGGCTCGACGAGGAGGAACCGGGTGGCCATCAGCAAGGTGCTCGTCGCGAACCGGGGCGAGATCGCCGTCCGGATCATCCGCGCGGCCGCCGACGCGGGGCTGGCCAGCGTGGCGATCTATGCCGACGCCGACGCCGACGGGCTGTTCGTCCGGCTGGCCGACGAGGCGTACGCCCTGAGCGGTGCCACGCCGGCCGAGAGCTACCTCGATATCGCCAAGATCGTCGCCGTCGCCGCGGCCAGCGGTGCGGACGCCGTCCACCCGGGCTACGGCTTCCTGGCCGAGAACGCGGCCTTCGCCCAGGCCGTGATCGACGCCGACCTGACCTGGATCGGCCCGCCCCCGGCCGCGATCGACGCGCTCGGCGACAAGGTCAAGGCGCGGCACATCGCGGAAAAGGTCGGCGCTCCGCTGGTGCCCGGCACGCCCGATCCGGTCGCGGACGCGGACGAGGTGGTCGCGTTCGCCGAGGAGCACGGCCTGCCGATCGCGATCAAGGCGGCGTACGGCGGCGGCGGCCGGGGCCTCAAGGTCGCCCGCACCATGGCCGAGATCCCGGACCTGTTCGAGTCGGCCACCCGCGAAGCGGTCGCCGCGTTCGGCCGCGGCGAGTGCTTCGTCGAGCGCTATCTCGACCGGCCGCGGCACGTCGAGACGCAGTGCCTGGCCGACACCCACGGCACCGTTGTGGTGGTCTCGACCCGGGACTGCTCGCTGCAGCGGCGGCACCAGAAGCTGGTCGAAGAGGCACCCGCGCCCTTCCTGTCCGCTGCTCAGATGGACAGGTTGTACGCGGCGTCGAAGGCCATCCTGCTCGAGGCGGGCTACGTCGGCGCCGGCACCTGCGAGTTCCTGGTCGGCCCGGACGGCACCATCTCCTTCCTCGAGGTCAA
The DNA here is from genome assembly GCF_039537205.1 of Microlunatus ginsengisoli. Taxonomy (NCBI): domain Bacteria; kingdom Bacillati; phylum Actinomycetota; class Actinomycetes; order Propionibacteriales; family Propionibacteriaceae; genus Microlunatus; species Microlunatus ginsengisoli. Next base: position 263,531 of record NZ_BAABAB010000022.1, read on the forward strand.
TACCCGGCTGCAGGTCGAGCACCCGGTCTCGGAGGAGGTCACCGGCCTCGACCTGGTCCGGGAGATGTTCCGGATCGCCGACGGGCAGCCATTGGGCTACGACGACCCGCCGATGCGGGGACACTCGATCGAGTTTCGGATCAACGCCGAGGACGCGGGCCGCAACTTCATGCCCGCACCGGGCACCCTGGCGGTCTGGCGCCCGCCGGGCGGCCCGGGCGTGCGGGTCGACGACGGCTACCTGGCCGGGATGACCGTGCCGGGCAGCTTCGACTCCCTGATCGCCAAGATCATCGTTACCGGCGCCGACCGGGAGCAGGCCCTGGCGCGCTCCCGGCGAGCGCTGCGCGAGCTGGAGGTCGACGGCATGCCGACCGTCGTGCCGTTCCACCGGGCCGTGCTGGCCGACCCGGCGTTCGTCGCCGCCGACGGGCGCTTCGGGGTGCACACCCGGTGGATCGAGACCGAGTTCGACGGCGAGATCGAGCCGTACGCCGGCACGCCCGCCGACGCGCCGGAGGAGGTGGAGAAGACCCGGGTCGTGGTCGAGGTGAACGGCAAGCGGCTCGAGGTGGTGCTGCCGGCCGGGCTCGGCGCCGGCGTCGGGGGCGGGAACGGAGCAGGGGGCCCGGGCCGGGCCCGCAAGCCCCAGCGGCGCAGTGGCGGCCGGGCCGGGGCGAGCGCGCCGTCCGGCGACGCGCTCACCTCGCCGATGCAGGGCACGATCGTCAAGGTGGCCGTCTCCGACGGAGACGTGGTCGAGGCCGGCGACCTGGTCGTCGTGCTGGAGGCGATGAAGATGGAACAGCCGCTGAACGCCCACCGCGGCGGCAAGATCACCGGCCTGGCAGCGTCGCCGGGTCAGACGGTGACCAGCGGGTCGACCCTGTGCGAGATCGTCGATCCATGATCAACCCGGTTCGGCGTCAGCGAACCGGGCTAAAAGTGACCTAAAAACTGCCCATGGGCACAGCGAGTGCACAGATCCTCGGGGGAGACTGAAAGCCATGCCCGAACTGCTCGTCCTGCTGCTGATCCTGATCGTGGTCGGCGGCGGTGTCGCGCTCTATCGCCGGCACGCGATCGCCCAACGCGACGCGGCCGAGCGGCGTGAGCTCGAGACGCAGCTGACCACCTCCAAGCGTGCGGCCGACGAGGACGTGACGAAGTTCGGCGAGGAACTCCAGCGACTGGACGTCGACGTCGCCGGGCATCCGCTCGACGAGGCCATGAACCAGGACTACCAGCGCGCGCTGGACGCGTACGACAATGCCAAGACCAGCCTCGACGCGGTCACCCGGCCCGAGGAGATCAAGCACGTCACCGAGATCCTCGAGGACGGCCGCTATGCGGTGGCCTGCGTCAAGGCCCGGGTGCGGGGAGAGCCGCTGCCGGCCAAGCGACCGCCATGCTTCTTCAACCCGGCACACGGCCCCTCCTCGCAGGACGTCGAGTGGGCGCCCCCGGGCGGGGTGCCCCGCTCGGTGCCCGCCTGCCCCGCCGACGCCGAGCGGGTGCTGGCCGGCGCCGACCCCTACATCCGGACGGTCCAGGTCGGCGCCCAACGGGTGCCGTACTGGGAAGGCGGCCAGGCGTACGCACCGTGGGCGCAGGGCTACTACAGCCGCTGGCGCGGCAGCGACCTGCTCACCGGCGCGCTGATCGGCAGCTTCCTGTTCGGCGGCGCCGGCGGGTTGTTCGACGGGATCGGCGACGGCGTCGGCGACCTGATGGGCGGCATCGGCGAGGGCATCGGTGGCGTCGGCGAGGGCCTCGGCGACATCGGCTCCGGCATCGGCGACATGTTCGGCGACCTGTTCGACTAGATCGGGCTCGTTCGCGCTGACGGCGCTCAGTGACCGACCCTTCACCGGAAACTGTCCCTTCGGAAACTGTGCAGAACCGGCAAGCTGAATCGATTCATAACTGCCGGAACCGGCCACTTTCCTGCGCGGGGCGGTTGAAACACAGAAGATCGCGGAAGGGTTACGCACCGCGCGCCGCCGGGCGCGACCAGGCCCCGGAGCGGCAGGATGGGCGCCATGAGTGAACCCGTCGTCTATGTCTCCGAGGAGTTCAGCAAGACCGCGCGGCACGCCTGGATCTGGCAGATCGTCCGCGGCGCGCTGGCCATCATCTTCGGCATCCTCGCCCTGTTCTGGCCGCTGCAGACAGCGGTCGCCCTGGCGCTCCTGGTCGGCATCTTCGCGCTGGTCGACGGCATCGTCGACATCGTGGACGCGATCCGGTTCCGCGGCTCCCCCGGCGTCGGTCTCCGGGTTTTCCTGGGCATCGTCAGCCTGCTGTTCGGCGCGCTGGTGCTGTTCTGGCCGCAGATCTCGCTGGCCGTGCTGGCCGTGCTGGTGGCCATCTGGGCCATCCTGATCGGCGCGCTGCAGATCATCGCCAACATCAGCCTGCGCAAGGAATCCGGCCGGAGCTGGGTCTGGGGGGTGGTCGCCGGCGCCATCGGGGTGATCTTCGGCATCGTCGTGCTGATCACACCGAAGGCCGGAGTGATCACGCTGATCTGGCTGCTCGGCATCTGGGCGATCGTCTTCGGCATCATCTTGATCGTGCTCGGCCTGCAGCTGCGCAAGGCGGCGTCGGTGGCGATCGTCGCGCCCTGACCCCGGGACCGACGTTCAACCGTCGGTCAGCGCCACGCGCAACTCGGTCAGCGTTTCCGAGCATCCCGCGTCCAGCTTGATCGTCGCCAGCTCGTCGCCGCGGGTCGGGCCGCGATTCACGATCACCACGTCGCGGCCGCGCTTGACCTGGTGGCGGACGAACCGCAGTCCGGACATCACCGTCAGCGACGAGCCGACGACCACCAGTACGTCCGCCGGCTCGACCAGCGCGTACGCCGCCTCGACCCGCGGCTTCGGTACGTTCTCGCCGAAGAACACCACATCCGGCTTCAGCCGGCCGCCGCAGCCCAGACAGGTCGCCAGCACGAAGTCGTGCCAGTCGTGCACCACCGCGTCGCCGTCGGGTCGCAGCTGCCCGTGGTCCGGCGCGGCGACCTCTCCCAGTCCGGGGTTGAGTCGCGCCAGCCTCGATTGCAGAGCGGTCCGCGGCGTCCGCCTACCGCAGTCGAGGCAGATCACCATGGCGATGTCGCCGTGCAACTCGACTACGTCCCGGCTGCCGGCCGCACGGTGCAGCCCGTCGACGTTTTGGGTCACGATGCCGGCCAGCCCGAACGGCTCCAGCGCGGCCAGCGCGCGGTGCCCGTCGTTCGGCCGGGCGGTGCCGATCCGGCGCCAGCCGACGTACGAGCGGGCCCAGTAGCGCCGCTGCGCGAGCTCGGACCCGACGAACTCCCCGTACTGCATCGGGGTCGCCCGGACCGACGTCGGTCCGCGATAGTCCGGGATCCCGCTGTCGGTCGAGACGCCGGCGCCGCTGAGCACGGTCCACCGGCGGCCCCGCAACATGGCCACGAGCCGGTCAACGTCGACGCCGGACTCGGCGGTCAGCGAACCGTTCGGCACCCGGCCATGGTAGTTCGGCGTTCCGGGCGACCCCGGCGACGATCCGGCCCGCAGGACTAGCCTGGGCCACGTTGCCGATCAGCTGCGGGCGGAGGACGGATGTACTTCATCGTGGTCAAGTTCCCGGTCAAGCCGGAGTGGACCGACAAGTGGATCGACCTGGTCACCCCGTTCACCCAGGCCACCCGGCAGGAGCCGGGGAACCTGTGGTTCGAGTGGTCGCAAAGCGTCGAGGACCCGAACGAGTTCGTCCTGGTCGAGGCGTTCACCGACGACGGCGCCGGTCCGCACGTGAACAGCGACCACTTCAAGCAGGCGGTCCAGGACATGCCTCCAGCGCTGGCCGCGACCCCCAAGATCGTCAGCAGGCAGATCGACGGCGACTCCTGGGACGCCATGGGCGAGATGCGAGTCGACTGAGTCGACGCGATCTCCCGCAGCCAGCGGCCACCCATCCCGCCCACTTCGCGCGCCCAACCGCGACTTCGCGCGCCGTCGTGCGCGAGCGAAGGAGCACCAACCCGCGCGAAGTCGCGATCCGGGGTCGGGAGGGTTCGGGAGGGGGCCGCGACCGGGTCGGGTCGGCCTGGGCTGGCGCCGCCGTGGCTAGGCGCGGGTCAGCGCCTCACCGTGCAGGTGCAGTTGCCGCGCGGCCTCCGCGAGCGAGCCGGACACCGACGGATAGACCGTGAAGGAGGCCGCCACCTGGTCCACGGTGAGCCGCTGCGACACCGCGATGGCCAGCGGATAGATCAGTTCGCTCGCCCGCGGGGCAACGACCACTCCGCCGACGACGATACCCGTCACCGGAAGGCAGAAGACCTTGACGAAGCCGTCATGCAGCCCCTGCATCTTCGCCCGGGCATTGCCCTGCAGCGCGAGCTTGACCGTCGCCACCTTCGGCACCGCCACGTCCGCCTGGGCCTGGCTCATCCCCACCGTCGCGATCTCCGGTGCGGTGAACACGTTGCTGGAGACGATCTTCAGGTCCAGCGGCGCGACCGCGTCGCCCAGTGCGTGCCACATCGCGATCCGGCCCTGCATCGCGGCCACCGAGGCCAGCATCAGCACCCCGGTGCAGTCCCCCGCCGCATAGACGCCGCGGGCCGAGGTCCTGGACACCTTGTCGACGGTGATGAAACCGCCGCGATCCAGCTCGACACCGGCCTCCTCCAGGCCCATCCCGGCGGTGTTGGGGATCGACCCGACCGCCAGCAGGCAGTGCGAGCCGGTGACCTCGCGGCCGTCGGTCAGCCGGACGGTGACCACATCACCGTCGCGGGTGACCGACGCCGCCCGGGCCCGCGACATCACGGTCAGCCCGCGCCGGTCGAACACGTCCTCCAGCACCTGGGCGGCGTCCGCGTCCTCACCGGGCAGCACCCGGTCGCGGGACGAGACCAGCACGACCTCGGCGCCGAGCGCGTCGTACGCACTCGCGAACTCCGCCCCGGTCACGCCGGATCCGACCACGATCAGCTTCTCCGGCAGCTGATCGAGCGCGTACACCTGGGTCCAGGTCAGGATCCGCTCCCCGTCCGGTACGGCGTCGGGCAGGATCCGGGGGTGCGCGCCGGTCGCGATCAGCACCACGTCGGCGTCGAAGCCCTGCTCGCCGTCCTCGGTCTCGGCGATCACCCGCTCCCGGCCGTCCAGCCGTCCCCGGCCGCGGACGATCCGCACGCCCTGGCTCGCCAGCCGGCTCGCGATGTCGCCCGACTGCCGGTCGGCGAGATCGAGCACGCGACCGTTCACCGCCGCCAGGTCGACGTGCACGGCGTTCTCCGCGTCGCTGTCGCCGCGTGCCCCGAACCGGATGCCCAGTTCGTTCGACTCCCGGACGCCGGTCATCACCTCGGCGGTCGCGATCAACGTCTTGGACGGTACGCAGTCGGTCAGCACGGCCGAGCCACCGATGCCGTCGGTGTCGACCAGGGTCACCTCCCCGCCGAGCTGAGCGGCCACGAGGGCCGCCTCGTAGCCTCCGGGGCCTCCACCGACGATGACGACACGGGTCACCCGCCGCATTCTTGCACCGTGTCGTTACGGGTCGCGACGCCGACGCCCCGGGGCCGGTTCGCTATACGCTCGCTCTCGTGCTCTATGCCGCCTACGGGAGCAATCTCGACCCGCTGCAGATGTCGGCCCGCTGCCCCCACTCGCCGCTGCAGCAGACGGGTTGGCTGACCGGATGGCGGATCACGTTCGGCGGCGAGGGCTGGGACGGCGCGCTGCCGACGGTCGTCGAGGATCCCGACTCGCAGGTGTTCGTGGCGCTGTACGACATCACCGAGTCCGACGAGAGCGCCCTGGACAGCTGGGAGAGCGCGGACTCGGGGCTCTATCGCAAGGTGCGGGTGCGGATCGACACACTGGAGGGCGAGGCGGCTGCCTGGGTGTACGTCCTGGACGACTTCGAGGGCGGCACGCCGAGCGCCCGTACCCTCGGGCTGCTGGCCGACGCCGCCGAGGCCGCGGGCGCGCCCGGCGACTACGTCGCCGAACTGCGCAACCGCCCCTGCACCTCCGGCTGGTAGCTGATCTGTTCTCGCCGCCCGAGCCGGGAGGCAGCCGGTCACGACCGGGGGCCCGCGCCGGGCACCATCTGCGTTCTCGTGTCAGGCGGACGGCCGGACGAGGGTCTGAATGGCGAGCACGGCCGGCCCCTGGGCCCAGTCGGCCACGGTCAGGGCCGGATTGTGGATCTCGAGCTGACCGGCGTCGGGGTCACGTTCGATGCCGATCTGTGCTCGCATGGCGTCCCCGGCGACGGCGGCAAGGCGTCCACCTTCGCCGGTGACGATGATGCGGTAGCACATGGTGAGGTTGGCGACGGCGGCGACGAGCCGGCCGAGTGCGCGGCCGGACTGATCGGCGACGGCCCTCGCCGCGGGATCTCCGTCAGCGGCGAGGTCGAGCGCTTCGTCGCGGTTGACGGCACGCCGGATGGCCACGCTGGTCTGTGCGGCGATGGCATCGTCGGTGAGCATGGCCTGCGCGCAGCCGTGGTGGCCGGCCGGGCACACCGGTCCGGAATCGTTGAGGGGGAAGTGCTGGATCAGCCCGAGGCCGGCGTCCGGGCTCTCGATCAGCTCGCCGTGCATGACGATGCCCAGGCCGACGCCGACACCGAGGGTGATCACGGCGAACCGGTCCATCCCGCGACCGATACCGAACCAGGACTGGGCTCGGGTCAGGGCCATCACGTCGTTGTCGATCACGGTAGGGATCGCGGTCGCTCGGCGGACATCCGCGGCGAGGTCGACCGGCTCCGCCCAGTCGTAGAAGTGAGCGGATCGAACCCGGGCGTGGTGGTCGACCAGGCCGCCGAGACTCACGCCGACCCGGTAGGGATCCACCTGCTGGTCGGTCCGCAGGCGATCGATGACGTCTCCGACGGTGCCGACCACGCCGGCCGGGGTCGTGTCGTCGAGCCGGGCGACGGCGACGCCGAGAATGTCGGCGCGCATATTGGTGACGACGCCGTGTGCCTCGGTAGGTGTGAGGCGAACGCCGATGAAGTGGCCGGCGCCGGCGGCGATGCGGACGGGCCGGGTCGGGCGGCCCAGGGCACTCGTGCCCATGCCGTCGGTCTCCTCCAGCAGGCCGTCGGCCACCATCGGCGCCACCAGCCGGGTCAACGACGCGGGCGAGAGCCGGAGCCGCCGGGCGAGCTCACTGCGGGAGACAGGTCCGTGGAGCAGCACCTCCAGCGCGACGGTTCGCTCGGTGTCGCTCCGCACGTCCCACGGTGACAGGGAGGGGCTCGTCACTGCCGGAGTCTCCCACACCCTCTCCGTCGATCCCTCCCGCCTAGCCGGGCGGGACCCGGATACTTTCATTGAGGAAGTCTCGCACGGCAGATTGTGCCTCGCAAGGGAGCATTGACATGCGGGAGCTTCTGTTGTGAAACTAATGACACCCAGTCCCCCGCACACGGAGGTGCCCCATGGCCGTAAGTCGACGCGCATTCCTCGGAACATCCGGAGCCATCGGCGCCGGAACCCTTCTCGCCGGTCTCGGCGCGCAGTCCGCCGCCGCCGACCCGATCGCCGCCATCGGCAACCCCGTACCCCGCCCGGCCGCCAGGAACAGCCTGCGGATGCGAACCGGCCAGCCCGGATTGCAGTGGGTGACGTACGGCTACAACCTGCCCAACAACGCGAACATCCCCGAGGACGTCTGGAAGAAGAACCTCGACTGGGTGATCCGCGAGTTCGCTCCGTACGGCTACGACACGATCTGCACCGACGGTTGGATCGAGTCCAGCCAACGCGTCGACAAGAACGGCTACATCGTCTCCCAGAACGACGAGTGGACCCACGACTTCCCGTACTGGATCAACTACCTCGCCGGCCACGGCATGAAGCTGTCGATCTACTACAACCCGTTCTGGATCACCGAGTCCGCCCGCCAGGACCGGTCGATCAAGGTCAAGGGCCGGCCCGACATCGCCGTGGCCGACCTGACCGCGGACTGGGATCCGTTCACCAAGGACAAGATCTACTGGGTCGACCCGCACCGCGACGGCGCGAAGGAGTACGTCCAGGGCTACGTCGAGCACTTCAAGGCGATGGGGGTGCCTCGGCTGCGGGTCGACTTCCTGGCCTGGTTCGAGACCGGCTGGGATCAGAACCTCGGCGTGGTGATGCGCGAGCACGGCCGGGAGTCCTACGAGATGCTGCTGGACTGGATCGACGAGGCCGCCGGGAAGGACATGGTCGTCTCGCTGGTCATGCCCAACATGGCCAACCACGGCGAACTCGAACGGTCCCGCGGCGACTCGTTCCGGATCAACGACGACGCCGACAAGGGCGGCTGGGGTCGGCTCAGCGGCGGCCGTCAGGACTGGCGGCCCTACTGGACCCAGTGGAGCAACCCGTTCACCGGACTCACCGGTTGGAGCGACGTCAACGGGCCCGGCCTGATCGGTCTCGACGCCGACTTCCTGATCGCGTCTTCCTACGCCAGCGACGACGAACGGCGGACCACCGTCGGGCTGTTCACCATCGCCGGCTCACCGATCTGCATCTCCGACACCGTCGACACCATCGGCGACAGCGCCTGGGTCTTCACCAACCCGGAGGTCATCGCCCTGAGCAAGGACGGCCTCGCCGGCAAGCCGCTGTTCAACAACAACCACGGCTACAACTGGGACACCGGCTCTCGCGACACCGAGCGCTGGATCGGTCAGCTCAGCGACGGATCGTGGATCGTCGGCCTGTTCAACCGCGGCGACGAGCCGAACACCCGGGCCATCGATTTCGCGAAGGACCTCGGCATCACCGACCAGGTCAAGGTGCGCGATCTGTGGGCCCGCAAGGACCTCGGCACGATGACCTCCTACTCCGCCGATCTCCCCACCCACGGCTCCGCACTGCTCAAGATCACCCCCACCGAGGGGCCGGTCCGCTACGACTCCACGGTCGCCGGCTGGTCACTCGGCGCCGTCTTCGACAACGAGACGGCCGGCTACTCCGGACGCGGCTACGCCACCAACCTCGACAAGACCGACGCGACCGTGTCCTTCGCCGTCACCGGTGGCGGCACCGGCGGGTCCCGCTCCATCCAGCTCCGTTACGCCACCGCCACCGGCCGCGCCGCGGACGTCTGGGTGACTGTCACGTCCGGCTCCAGGGTCGCCGGGACGGCCCGCTATCGGCTGCGCCTGCCCGGCACCGGCGGTGCCTGGAAGACGGCTCGAGTTCAGGTCGACCTCGTCAAGGGACGCAACCTCGTCAAGGTCGTCGGCATCGGTGCTACCGCCCCCGTCCACCTGGACTACCTCACCGTCGAAGGAGGCCCGTCGCCCAAGGTCGCCGGTCGCTGACGGCTGACCGCAACCGGGCCGGCCCCCTGCACCCGGTATCCGTCCGCGCACTCGCTCTCCCGGCTCGCTCTCCCGGCTGAAAGCCGCAGCAGGAGGGGACGGTCCGGTGGGGCGGGGACGGATCGGCGGTGCTGGATACAGTGCCAGCCATGGTCGATGCGTACGAACGTGCCGAAGAGGCCGCCGCCGCCCTGAGGACCCGGTTCGGAGTTGGGAGTGTGGACCTCGCGTTCGTGCTCGGCTCCGGCTGGTCGGCGGCCGCCGGCTCGCTCGGCACCGAGATCGGGCAGTGCCCGCTGGAGGAGCTGCCGCACTTCGCGGCCCCGGTGGTGCTCGGTCACGGCGGCCTGCTCCGGCTGGTCCGCACCAGCGGCGGCAAGGTGGCCGCGGTCTTCACCGGCCGCACGCACCTGTACGAGGGCCGCGGGGTCGAGCCCGTCGTGCACGGCGTCCGGACCGCGATCGCCGCCGGCGCGTCGATGATCGTGCTGACCAACGGCTGCGGCGGGCTGCGTCGCGAGTGGGGGCCGGGAACGCCGGTGCTGCTGTCCGACCACATCAACCTCTCCGGGGCGACTCCCCTGGTCGGCCCCCGGTTCATCGATCTCACCGCGGTTTATTCCCCGCGGTTGCGGGCGCTGGCCCGCGAGGTGGAGCCGGACCTGCCCGAGGGGGTGTACGTCCAGTTCCACGGGCCGCAGTTCGAGACCCCGGCGGAGGTCCGGATGGCCGGCGTGCTCGGCGGCGACCTGGTGGGGATGTCGACCACCGTCGAAGCGGTCGCCGCCCGCGAGCTCGACGCGGAGGTGCTCGGCATCTCGCTGGTCACCAACCTCGCCGCTGGGATCTCACCCGAGCCGCTGAACCACCACGAGGTGCTCGAGGCCGGCGCCGCGGCGGCGCCGCGGCTGACCGCGCTCCTGTCCGGTATTGCGGAGCGGCTGTGAAGGCTCGGAGTACGCGCGCTGAGGGCACGTTCGGTGAGTGACCTCGAGCGGGCGGTCGCCGCGTGGTCGGCGCAGGACCCGGACCCGGACACCCGGGCCGCGCTGGAACGGCTGCTGACCGCTGCAGCCGGCGGCGACCGGGCGGCCGCCGACGAGCTCGCCGACGCGTTCGCCGGCCGGCTGCAGTTCGGCACCGCCGGGCTGCGGGGCGCGCTCGGGCCCGGGCCGAACCGGATGAACCGGGTGTTGGTCGGTCAGGCGGCGGCCGGCCTGGCGACGTACCTGATCGACCAGGGGCTCGCCGGCGGCCGGGTGATCGTCGGCTTCGACGCCCGGCACAAGTCGGACGCGTTCGCCCGGGACACCGCCCAGATCATGGCCGGCGCGGGCTTCGAGGCGCTGATCACGCCCGGCCCGCTGCCGACGCCGGTGGTCGCCTTCGGCATCCGGCACTTCGGCTGCGTGGCCGGGGTCGTGGTGACGGCGTCCCACAACCCGCCGCAGGACAACGGCTACAAGGTCTATCTCGGCGACGGTTCCCAGATCGTGCCGCCAGCCGACGCCGAGATCGCTGACCGGATCGAGGAGATCACCAAGCACGAGCTGAGCGACGTGCCGCGCTCGCCGGACTACCGGACCCTCGGCAACGACCTGGTCGAGGCCTACCTCGACCGGATCGCGACCCTGGTCCCACCGGCCGCGCCGCGCGAGCTGAGCTGGGCGTACACGCCGCTGCACGGCGTCGGAGCCGCCGTCGTCGAACAAGCGGTGGCGCGGGCCGGGTTCGCAGCTGCCGCCGTCGTCGACGCGCAGGCAGCTCCCGACCCCGACTTCCCGACCGTCTCCTTCCCCAATCCCGAGGAGCCGGGCGCGATCGACCTGGCGCTGGCTCTGGGCCGCGAGCTCGAGGCGGACCTGGTGATCGCCAACGACCCGGACGCTGACCGGTGTGCCGTCGCGGCGCCGATCGACGGCACCTGGCGGATGCTGCGCGGCGACGAGCTCGGCGCGCTGCTGGGCGACGACGCGCTGCGCCGGGGCGTCCACGGGACGTACGCCTGCTCGGTGGTCTCCAGCACGCTGCTGGGCACCATGGCGAGGGCGTACGACCAGCCGTTCGCCACCACGCTGACCGGGTTCAAGTGGATCGGGCGGGTGCCCGGACTGGCGTTCGGCTACGAGGAGGCGATCGGCTATTGCGTCGACCCGGCCGCCGTACCGGACAAGGACGGCATCTCCACCCTGGTTGCGGTGTTGCGGCTGGCGGCGGAGCTGAAGGCCGCCGGCAGCACTCTGGCCGAGCGGCTGGACGCCATCGAGCGGACCTACGGCGTGCATGCGACCGGTCAGTGGGCGGTGCGGGTTGACGACCTGTCGATCATCACCGACGCGATGGCGCGGCTCCGCTCGGGTCCGCCCAGTCATCTCGCCGGCGAGCCGGTGGAGGTCACCGACCTCGCGCTCGGCTCCCCCGACCTGCCGCCGACCGATGGGATCCTACTGGCGGGGGCCGCGGTCCGGGTGGTGGTCCGCCCGTCCGGCACCGAGCCGAAGCTCAAGTGCTATCTGGAGGCGCGTCGGTCGCTGGCCGAGAGCCGCGAGGATCTGACCGTCTCCCGCGTCGCGGCCGCGCAGGTGCTCGACCGGCTGCGGTCGGCCATCGCGACGGCGCTCGGACTGATCTCCGACTAGGTCGTTTCCGAGCGGGCGTTCGCGCTCACCGAGTCGCCGGTCGACGGCTCGGCAGGTGCCTCGTTCGAGCCGTCGGTCGACGGCTCGGCCGGCGACTGGGCCGGCGACTGGGGGTCAGGATCGGACTGGGTGCCCCGCTTCTCGAACCGCTTGTCGAGCTCCTGCTCGACCCTGGTCATGACCCGCTCGCCGAACTCGGCGGCGCGCCGGGGCTCGGCCTCCAGCTCCGCGAGTCGAGCCGCGGCCGCCTGCTCGGCCGCCGCCCGTGCCGCCTCTTGCGCCTTGAGCGAGCGGCCGGCCACCTCCACGTTGATCTGCGCCCCGAGCAGCACCGCGAAGGACAGCATCCAGAACCAGATGAGGGTGATGATGATGCCGGCCAGCGTGCCGTAGGTCTTGCTGTAGCTGGAGAAGTTCGAGATGTAGAACGAGTAGCCGCCCGAGGCGATCAGGAACAGCAACGTCGCGATGATCGCGCCGAGCGAGGCCCAGCGAAACGTGGGTGGCGGGTTCTCGGGAAAGAAGCGGTACATCAACGAGAGGCTGAGCGCGAACACGACGGCCGTCACCAGCCAGCGGCACACCTCCACCACCCAGCCCGGCACCCCGAAGTCGATCATGCCGGCCACGGCCGGCAGCACGGCGACCAGGCCGAGCATGACGACCATGAAGACGACGCCGCCGAGCATCGCGCCGAACGCGATCAGCCGCCGGGTGAAATAGCCGCGCCGCTGGACGATGCCATAGATCGCATTGATGGCCGTCATCAGATTGCTGATTCCCGACGATGCGCTGACGACAGCGATCACCACCGACACGACCAACCCGGCGCCGAGACCCTCGGGCTGGGTCACCAGCACCTTGACCTGGTCGACGATCAGGGTCTGCGCCTCGTCGGGCAGCCCCTGGGTCGCCCGGGTGACCATCGAGATGATCTCCTCCGGCTCCGCGAACAACCCGAACATCAGCACGCCGGCGACCAGCGCGGGAAACACGGCCAGGAACGCGTGGTAGGCGAGACCCGCGGCGAGCAGGAACAACTGGCGCGCGCGGGAGGTCTGGTAGCCGTCCATAACGGCGCTGACCAGGTCCGCCAGCCGGCGCGGCAGGTACGGCAGCAGATGGTTGACGATCCGCACGGAGACGAGCTGCTGCTCCGGCATGGTGGCCGGATCCGGACTCGTCAGACTCACGCTCACATTGAGCCTGGCCGGCGACCGGAGCGCAACTCCCGGGTGGTCGCGGCGCGTCTCGGCCGGATCCTAGAAGTCGGGAGACCTTCTCGTCTACACTCGCGATATGCGCCAAATCTTGGCGCATTCACTGTTCTTCAGAGGAGGATCTCGTGGCCGAACAGACTCATGTGGCCCCCGAAGATGTCCACGAGGTGCTCGCGCGCCACGTGCTGACCGACGGCATGAAACTGGTCCTCGACCTGCAGCGCAGCAGCGGCAGCACGATCGTCGACGCCCGCACCGGCGAGCGCTATCTGGACATGTACACCTTCTTCGCCTCCGCCCCGCTCGGCCTCAACCCGGCCGCGCTGGTCGACGACCCGACCTTCATGACCGAGCTCGCCGCGGCGGCCGCCAACAAGCCGGCCAACCCCGACATGTACTCGACCGCGTACGCCGAGTTCGTCGAGACCTTCGTCCGGGTGCTCGGGGACCCCGCGCTGCCCCACCTGTTCTTCGTCGAGGGCGGTGCACTGGCGGTCGAGAACGCGCTCAAGGTGGCCTTCGACTGGAAGAGCCGGCAGAACGAGGCCGCGGGCCGATCCCCCGAGCTGGGCACCAGGGTGATCCACCTGACCAAGGCGTTCCACGGTCGCAGCGGCTACACCCTGTCGCTGACCAACACCGAGCCAGGAAAGACGGCCCGGTTCCCGACGTTCGACTGGCCACGGATCGACGTCCCGGCGATCACCTTCCCGCTGGCCGAGCACCTGGCCGAGGTGGAGGCCGCCGAGGAGCACGCGCTGGAGCAGATCCGCGCCGCGTTCGCCGCGCACCCGCACGACATCGCCTGCTTCATCGCCGAGCCGATCCAGGGCGAGGGCGGCGACAACCACATCCGCGGCGAGTTCTTCGCGAAGGTGAAGGAGATCGTGCACGAACACGACGCGCTGTTCGTGTTCGACGAGGTGCAGACCGGCGCCGGGACGACCGGGACGGCCTGGGCCTACCAGCAGCTCGGCGTCACCCCCGACATCGTCGCGTTCGCCAAGAAGGTCCAGCTCGGCGGCATCATGGCCGGCGGGCGGGTCGACGAGGTGGCCGACAACGTGTTCGCGATCTCCGGCCGGATCAACTCCACCTGGGGCGGCGGGCTGGCCGACATGGTCCGCTCCCGCCGGGTGCTGGAGATCGTGGAAGCCGACGGCCTGATCGATGCGGCCGCGGTGAAGGGCAACCGGTTCCTGGCCGGCCTGGAGCTGCTGGCCACCTTCAACGCCGGCTATCTGAGCAACGCTCGCGGGCGCGGGCTGTTCCTCGCCGTCGACGTGCCGACCGCGGCGGACCGAGACGCGGTGGTGCGCGACCTGCACGACGTCGAGCACGTGATCGTGCTGCCCTGCGGTCAGCGTTCGGTCCGGTTCCGCCCGGCGCTGTCGGTGAGCGAGGATGAGATCGACGCCGCGATCGCAGCCCTCGGCCGCTCGATCGCCCGGGTGAAGGGACAACAGGCGTGACGTTCACCTCGGTGGTCAACGGTTCGGCCACGATCGGCTCCCGGACGGTCGCGAGCACCAATCCGGCGCGACTGGAGGAGGTCGTCGGCGAGGTGTCGTACGGCGACCGCGACACCTTCGTCGGGGCCGCGGAGGCGGCCCGCAAGGCACAGGCGTCCTGGGCGGACGTGCCGGCACCGGTCCGCGGCCGGGCGATCGCCCACATCGGCCGGCTGGTCGAGGACAATGCCGAGGCGCTGGCGCGGCTGGTGACCGCCGAGATCGGGAAGCCGTACGCAGAGGCGCTCGGCGAGGTCCGCGAGATCGTCGACACCTGCGACTTCTTCCTCGGCGAGGGCCGCCGGCTCTACGGCCAGACCGTGCCGAGCGAGATGGCCGACAAGCAGCTGTTCACGTTCCGCAAGCCGGTCGGCACGGTGGCGGTGATCACCGCCGGCAACTTCCCGGTGGCGGTCCCGTCCTGGTACATCGTGCCCGCGCTGCTGGCCGGCAACACGATCGTCTGGAAGCCGGCGGACTACTCCCCCGTCGTCTCCAACGCGTTCTTCGAGCTGTTCGTCCGCGGCGGCGGGCTGCCGGACGGCGTGCTGAACCTGGTGCACTGCGACGGTCCGGACACCTTCGCCGGGCTGGAGCGTTCGCTGCAGCAGGGGCTGATCGACAAGGTCGGCTTCACCGGCTCGTCAGCGGTCGGCCGGGAGATCGGCGCGCTCACCGGCCGGCACCTGCAGACCGCCTGCCTCGAGCTCGGCGGCAAGAACCCGCTGGTGGTCACCCCGAGCGCCGATCTCGACCTGGCCGTGGAGGGCGCGCTGTTCTCCGGCTTCGGCACGGCCGGGCAGCGCTGTACGTCGCTGGGCACCGTGATCGTGCACGAGTCGGTGCACGACGAGTTCCTCAGCCGGTTCACCGCCGCGGTCTCGGCCGCCCGGGTCGGCGATCCGACCCAGGACGTGCTGATGGGCCCGCTGCTGGACGCCAAGTTCGCCGAGCGCTACGAGGAGTTCCTCGGCTGGATCCAGCCGCACCACACGGTGGTCGGGCCGCGCGGCCGGATCGGCGCGGACAATCCGCGCGACGGGTTCGTCGGCGATGCCGCGGCCGGGCTGTTCTACCACCCGGTGGTGGTCGACGGGGTCCGGCCGGGTGACCGGATCTTCGACGAGGAGACGTTCGGGCCGATCGTCGGCGTGACGACGTACCGGACGCTGGACGAGGCCATCGAGCTGGCGAACGCGCCGGGTTACGGGCTGTCGAGCTCGATCTACACCACGGATCCGAAGGACGCGTTCACGTTCCGCGACCGGATCGGCGCCGGAATGGTGTCGATCAACAACTCGACCTCCGGCGCCGAGGCGCACCTGCCGTTCGGCGGCAACGGGAAGTCCGGCAACGGCTCACGCCAGTCCGGCATCTGGGTGCTGGACCAGTTCACCCGCTGGCAGTCGGTCAACTGGGACTACTCCGGCCGGCTGCAGAAGGCCCAGATGGACACCGTCGAGCTGACCCCGGACACGACGTACCGGCTCTGACCCCGGAACCATCCCACCCGCCGATGCCCGCCTCGCCCACAGCCGCCCTGGACGCCGCCCTGCGCACCCACCTCTCCGAGTTGTCAGGTTCTCAGCGCGCTATAGCTCGCCCAGAGCCTGACAACTCCGAGATCTGGGCGGTGTTCGAGGCGCAGGCGGGCAGTCGCTGGTTGGACGTGGTGGCTCGTGAGCTGCAGGCGCGGGGCGAGGGCTTCTACACCATCGGCTCGGCCGGGCACGAGTCGAACGCGTACGTCGCCGCCGCGCTCCGGCCGACCGACCCGGCCCTGCTGCACTACCGGTCCGGGGCGTTCTATCTGGCCCGGGCGGCGCAGGTCGCGGGATCGACCGGGGTCCGCGACGTGCTGCAGGGACTGATGGGGCTGGCCGACGAGCCGATCGCCGGTGGCCGGCACAAGGTGTTCGGGCATGCCGCGCTGAACGTGATCCCGCAGACCTCCACCATCGCCTCCCACCTGCCGCGGGCGGTCGGTCTCGCGCTCGCCCTGCACCGCGCGCGGCGGCTCGGCGTCGATCCGGGCTATCCCGAGGACGCGGTGGTGGTCTGCTCGTTCGGGGATGCCTCGGCGAACCACTCGACCGCCGTCGGCGCGATCAACACCGCACTGAACGCGTCCTTCCGGGGCCTGCCGGTGCCGATCCTGTTCGTCTGCGAGGACAACGGCCTGGGCATCTCGGTACCCACCCCGGACGGCTGGACCGAGCAGGCGTACGGCCATCGGCCCGGTCTGCGCTACGACCCGGCGGACGGCGCGGAGCCGGCCGTCGCGCGAGCGGCGATCGCCGACGCGGTCGCCCACGTCCGGACCGAACGGCGACCGGTCTTCCTGCACCTGCGCACGGTCCGCTTCCTCGGCCACGCCGGCTCCGACGCCGAGATCGCCTACCGCAAGCCGAGCGCGATCGAAGCCGCGTACGACCGCGACCCCCTGCTGGCAACGGCCCGCCTGCTGCTGGCCGGCGGAGCGTCCGCAGCCGACGTGCTGACGCGCTACGACGCGATCGGCTCCGAGGTCCGGGCCGAGGCCGCAGCGCTGGCCGGCGGTCGTCGGCTGGAGTCCGCCGCCGAGGTGATGGCCCCGCTTCCCCGATTTACGCGCGCTGAGCAGACGACTACGTGCCCTGAGCTTGTCGAAGGGCACCGTTTGAGCCCTTCGACAAGCTCAGGGCACGTGGCGGGGCGCACGCTGGCCGAGTCGATCAACGAGACTTTGGCCGGCCTGCTGGAGACCGACAACCGTGTACTGGTCTTCGGTGAGGACGTCGGCACCAAGGGCGGCGTCTACGGGGTGACCCGCGGCCTGCAGCGCCGGTTCGGCAGCGCCCGGGTGTTCGACACGATCCTGGACGAGCAGTCGATCCTCGGCCTCGGGCTCGGGGCCGGGCTGGCCGGGCTGATCCCGGTCCCGGAGATCCAGTACCTCGCCTATCTGCACAACGCCGAGGACCAGCTCCGCGGCGAGGCGGCCACGCTGCGGTTCTTCTCCAGCGGTGCGTACACGAATCCGATGGTCGTCCGGATTGCCGGTCTGGCGTACCAGAAGGGATTCGGCGGCCACTTCCACAACGACAACGCCGTCGGCGTGCTGCGCGACATCCCCGGCCTCGTGGTCGGCTGCCCGGCCCGCGGCGACGACGCCGCGTCGATGCTGCGCAGCTGCGTCGCGGCGGCGGCGACCGACGGCACCGTCTCGGTCGTGCTGGAGCCGATCGCGCTCTACCACACCCGCGACCTGCACTCGGCCGGCGACGACGGCTGGCTCGCCGTCGACCGTGGCACCGACGTACCGATCGGGCGGGCCCGACACTATCCGGTCGACGATCCCGAGCTCACCATGATCACGTTCGGGAACGGTGTGCCGATGAGCCTCCGCGCGGCGAACGCCCTGCTGTCACAGGGAATCCGGGCCGACGTGCTGGACTGCCGCTGGCTGTCGCCGCTCCCGGTCGACGACATCATCGATGCCGCCTACCGGACCGGCCGGGTGCTGGTGGTGGACGAGACCCGGCACAGCGGCGGAGTCGGCGAGGGTGTGATCACCGCACTGGTCGAGGCCGGCTTTCCCGGTCCGATCGCGCGGGTCGCGAGCCGAGACAGCTTCGTACCCCTCGGCCGAGCCGCGAACCATGTGCTGTTGAGTGAGGACGAGATCGAGAAGGCCGCGATCGGCCTGGTGGAGAGGAACTGACGAGGTGGCTACCGTGCGACCGCTGGACCTGTTGAAGGTCGATCACCTGTTCTCAGACGAGGAACGCGACATCGCCGCGGCGGTGCGCGAGTTCGTCGACGAACGGGTCCGGCCGAACGTGGCCGACTGGTTCGAGGAGGGAACCGTCGACCTCGGCCTGATGAAGGACGCCGGGGCGCTCGGCCTGCTCGGCATGCACCTGGAGGGCTACGGCTGCGCGGGCACCAACGCGGTCTCGTACGGCCTGGCCTGCCTTGAGCTCGAGGCCGGCGACTCCGGCGTACGCAGCATGGTCTCGGTGCAGGGATCGCTGGCCATGTTCGCGATCTGGAAGTTCGGCAGCGAGGAGCAGAAGCAGGCCTGGCTGCCGCGGATGGCCGCCGGTGATGCGATCGGCTGCTTCGGGCTGACCGAGCCCGACTTCGGCTCGAACCCGGCCGGGATGCGTACCCGGGCCCGGCGCGACGGCGACGAGTGGGTGTTGGACGGCACCAAGATGTGGATCACGAACGGGTCCGTCGCCGACGTCGCGGTGGTCTGGGCCAGGGTGGCCGACGGCGGGGACGACGACGGCATCCGCGGTTTCGTGGTGCCGACCGACACTGAGGGCTTCTCGGCGCCCAAGATCGGCAAGAAGCTGTCGCTGCGCGCCTCGATCACCTCCGAGCTGGTGCTGGAGGGCGTCCGGCTCCCCGCCGACGCCGTGCTACCCGAGGTGAAGACCCTCCGCGGTCCGCTGTCCTGCCTGAGCGAGGCCCGGTTCGGGATCGTCTGGGGTGCGCTGGGCGCCGCTCGCGACTGTCTGGAGACCGCGATCTCGTATGCGGCCACCCGCGAGATCTTCGACCGCCCGTTGGCCGCGTTCCAGCTGACCCAGGCGAAGCTCGCCGACATGACGCTGGAGCTGCAGAAGGGTTTCCTGCTGGCCCTGCACCTCGGCCGGCTGAAGGATGCCGGACAGCTCGATCCCCGCCAGGTCAGCCTGGGCAAGCTGAACAACGTCCGCGAGGCACTCGCCATCGCCCGGGAGTGCCGGACCATCCTCGGCGCCAACGGGATCACCCTGGAATACCCGGTGATCCGCCACGCCGCGAACCTGGAGTCGGTGCTGACCTACGAGGGCACCACCGAGGTGCACCAGCTGGTGATCGGCCAGGCGCTGACGGGCGAGTCCGCCTTCAGTTGAGGGGCAGCGTGATCCTCGGCGGCGCGTAGTGCTGGGACCAGGTCGTGTTGTACGAGCCGTTGTTGTTGCAGATCGTGTAGTGCGGCACCGGGAAGGTGTTGTGCCACCAGGTGGGCTGGTACTGGAAGGCGCCGGACGATCCGGTCGAGTCCGGGCCGTAGATGTCGGTCAGCAGACTGTCATCAGGCAGCGTCGCTTGGGCATGCTCGTAGTCCCAGGTGCCGAGGTTCTGCGCGAGCACCCAGGCCTCCCAGGTGTTGACCGTGTCGTTGGCGTTGCTGTTGTTCGTCGGCGCGCTGACCATCTGCAGCTGGCCGAGCGCCGTGGCCTTGGCAAACGGCTTGCCGGGATACGGCGCCGCGTCGCCACCTTGGTTGCAGACGTACAGCGCCGGATTGTTGGTCTGCGTCTCCGTCGATCCGGGCTTGAGGGCGTACGGGGTCCACTCCAGCGGGATCAGCGCCGTGTATGCACTGCTGCGCGCGGTCGCGTTCAGGGTGTCGACAGCGTCCGGCGTGTCGCCGCTGTCCCAGGTCCAGTCAGGATCCGAGCCGAGCTTGACGCCGACGTCGTGCAGCCGGCCCCAGTCGGTCAGCAAGATGTCCTGCATCCGGTCCAGGCCCTCCACGGACGCGGTCTGCTGGTCGGCCATCTGACTGGCCAGCTGTTCCGCCGTCGAGTTCACCGTGCTGGCCGAGCCGCCGTCCGGGGTCTGGATCATGTCGCTGGCCATGCTCAGGCTGCTCGCCAGCAGGCCGATGAACGGCTCGGCCTCGATGCCGGCGGCGCCCGCGACCGCGTCGCCGACGAACAGTGAGTCCACGAAGATCGACAAGAATCCCATGCTCGCGTCGTCCGACGACGTCGGCTTGATCGCGGCCGAAACCTGATTGGTCACGTTCATCACGTTGAAGTAGGGGTCACTGCCGGACTGGATGTAGGGCGACAGCATGTTGTCGATGAACGCCAACACCTGCGGCACGTAGGTGAACTCCAGTTTCAACTGGCTCTGGACGTCGGTGAACTCCGTGCCGCAGAAGGACTGTCCGGTGCACTGCAGCTCGGTCAGCGCGGCGTAGAAGCCTCCCCAGCTGTACTTGTAGTTCGCGTTGGTGTAGGCCGAGCGCACATCCGGGTTGCCGAGGCCGATCCCGGCGGCGATGTAGCTGAGCACGTCGGTGTCCGCGGCGTACGGCCAAGCCTGCGCCGGCTGGTACATGATCGAGTAGAGATCGTTGTTCGTCGGCCCGACCGGATCCCCGCTCTGCGGCGTGTAGAGCATCTGCCGGTTGGGTGTGATGATGCCCGAGATCTGGCCGCTGGCCTTCTTCTGGATCGCCCCGGAGGTGGCCATCACCGTGCTGGATTCGAGCCCGGCGTTGCCGTGGAAGGGCATGTTGGTCGCCGCGCCGACCAGGGCGTAGCGGTGCTTGCCGTCGATGCTCTGCTGGAACGTCTCGGTCGTGCCGCCGAGCAGGTCGATCAGGGACAGGTTGATGAAGTTCACGGTCCCCGTGAGCTGACCGTTTCCGATGCTCTGCAGGACCACCAGCCGCTGGTCGTCGAAGAACATCGGCGAGGTGTAGAACAGCGTGCCGGGTTTCGGGCTCCAACCGGCGCCGAGGGTGCTGACGAAGTCGGTCAGCGTGGTGACCGTCTTGTTCGCCAGGGGCTTCAGGGTGGTCCGGTCCACGACGACGACGTGCATCCCGTTGGTCACCCCGGCGGTGGGAGCGTACGTCTGGTCGCCGATCTGAACGGCGCAACCGTCGGAGGTGCAGGTGTCGACGTCCTGGTAGGCATCCGTGCCGGGGATGACGGTGTACTCATCCGCCGTGCCGGACTGGTCCGCCACGCCGAGGGTCAGCCAGCCCTGCAGCACGCCGTCGGTGGTGCCGCTCCGGGTGGCGGTCGCCCGCCACGCCTGGCCCGCTGCCAGGCCGGGCACGCCGATGTAACTGAACGAGCCGGTGTCGATGTCGCTGGACTGCCAGTGCGACCCCTCGGTCGAGCACTTGTTCGGCGTCGCCGTCCAGCAGTAGCCGTCGACGAATCCGTAGGACCGGGAGACGTTCCCGCCGATCTTGTCGATGACGCCGATCAGGCTGCTGCCACCGGCCGGTGCCTTGCTGCCGGGCAGCGTGACGATCACCATCGAGGAGTCGGTCAGCGTGTCGAAGTAGCTGCTCAGCGCGGAGTAGCCGGCCGATGTGGTCGGATAGCCCTGCACCGCCGTGACCCCGAGCGAACGCCGATCCAGGACGTACACCGCGATGCCCTGGCCGTCCGACCTCACGGTCTGGTCGCCGAGCTGGAGGGCCGGCGTGGTCGCGCCGTCCGGGTAGGTGATGGTGTTGAACGGCACCAGCGGGTTGGGGTACGTCGCCACCACCTCGAGCACGTCGTAGCCGGCGGTCGAACCGCTGCCCATCCGGACGCCGACCAGATACCGCCCGGGTACGTCGGGACGTAGCCGCACCGTCGCCTGCCGGCCGGAGCCGTTGGTGGCGCCCAGCCGGGCCTTGCTCAACAGCGGGCGGCTGAGCAGGGTCCAGCGGACGGCCGAGCTCGACGACGCCGACCGCCCGGTGCCGGCCGGCCGCGAGCGGGACGTGTCGAGGGTGAGGGTGGCCCCGACGTGCACCCGCTCGTCCTGGACCCGCGCGGCAACCACCGGTCGACGGCCGTCCAGCTGGAACGTGCGGGCGACCACCCCGACCCGGCCGTCTCGGGTCAGCACCCGGACCCAGACTCGGTTCGAGCCCTGGCGCAGCGACCCGAGCTGGGCCAGGTTCCAGCGCACGGTCCGCGCGGTCCCGTCGCGGTCCGGGACCGTGACGGAGGCGCCGTTCACGGTGGCGGCGCTCGTCTGGATTCCGGTGGCCGGCAGCCGCAGCCGGGCGACCGCCGCCGGAGCGTCGCCGTGGCCAACCGTCACCGATCCCGAGAGCACGCCCGATGCGCGGTAGCCGAGATAGAAGGTGCGCGCGGCCACCGCGGGCCGCGCCCGGCCGCGAATGGATGCCTCCACCCAGAGCTGGTTCTCCCCCAGCTTCAGCGCTGCCGCCCGGTCGAGGACGTACGTTCCCCGCCGGCCGGTGACGGGGTGTCCGTTCAGCCGGACCACCAGCGACGTGACGTGGCCGTCCACCCGGACCCGGACCGGCAGCCGAACCGCGCGGGCCTGGCGCTTGGTCGGCCGGACGATCGCCGCCTCGTCGGCGAACCCGTCGATCCGGACCAGCCGATCCCGGCTGGACGTCGCCGGTGCGGACGGTGTCGCCGGTGCGGACGGTGTCGCCGGTGCTGCGGGAGCCGCGGGAGCGGACACCGCGAGCGGCGGCGCGCCGAGCGCGGGCAGGAAGCCGGCGACCAGGGCCGCGACCACCACCGCGGCCGACCGCCGACGGCGCCCACCCGCGCGGCGGGTGTCCGGAGTGGGATGAACCGGTCGACGCATGACAGCTCCTCACCCGATCGCCATGGTCTGCCCGTCGCCGCGGTGACGCTGCTCACGCCCGGCACGACCGGCACGACCGCGATGATCGAATCGGATCCAGCTGACGAGCACCTGACGGCGCCGTCTCCGGACGCTGACGGTTTGCTGATGGGCGCCCCGCCCCGATCTCGGATCCCCTCTGCGACCTCGGATCCCATCTGCGACGTCGGATCCCCTCTACGACCTCGGATCCCCTGTGCGACGTCGGATCCCCTGTGCGACGTCGGATCCGCTGTAGGGGATCCGATTCGGTCCAGGGGATCCGAGATCGGAGCGTGGGATCCGAGATCGAGGCCGGGAGATTCGAGATCGGCGCCCGGCGGCCTAGGGTGGCCCGGTGACGACGGTCGGGCGCGCGGTGGCGGCGACGCTGTTGCTGGCGACACTGACCGCCTGCGACGCGACGGCGGCCGGCCCGACACCGACGAGCGAGCCCACCGTCGGATCCCGGAGCAGCTACGTCCCCGGTGACCCGACCGCGTCGCCCACGGTTTCGGAGCCGCAGACGACGTCGGCGCGGCCCGATCCGACCCCGACCCGCTCGACCACGCCCACCCCCGCCCCGACCGCGACGAGGACGCCGACGCCGGTCACGCGGCCGGTGATCGTCATCGATCCAGGTCACAGCGGTCGCTCGATCCGCAGCCGCACG
Source organism: Microlunatus ginsengisoli (assembly GCF_039537205.1). Taxonomy (NCBI): domain Bacteria; kingdom Bacillati; phylum Actinomycetota; class Actinomycetes; order Propionibacteriales; family Propionibacteriaceae; genus Microlunatus; species Microlunatus ginsengisoli. The sequence continues at coordinate 287,268 of NZ_BAABAB010000022.1, forward strand.
ACCAACGGCCTGCTGGATTTCGACTACCCGAACCAGCCAGAGATGACCGAGGTCTTCGATATCAGCAGCTGCGTGGCAGACGGGCTGCGGGCGGACGGCTACCGGGTGATCCTGACCAAGCGGCGGGCCAGCGACAGCGTCAGCCTGACCGAGCGGGCCGAGATCGCGAACCGGGCAAAGGCGGACCTCGCGATCAGCGTGCACGACGACCACGGCCAGGGCCCGGCGTTCCAGGCGACGTACAGCCAGCGCGGGGTGTCGAGCAACGGGCACTATCCGACCATGTATCGCGGCACCGGAGCCCGACGTACGGTCTTCGACCAGCCGAAGGTCGCGAAGGCGAGCGACCGAGCCGCGAAGATCATCGCCCGGGAGCGCGCCGCGGCCCAGGGTCGCCCGGTCGGCGTACGCCAGAACTCGTTCGACGGCCGCGCTCCGCTCGAGCCGGGCAACCTGGCCCTCGTCGAGCTCCTCGCCGACGTGCCCTGGGTCTACAACGAGATGGGCGCGCTGACCGGGGGTAGCACCACGAAGCGGCTGAGTCTGGCCGCCGAGACCGGCTATGCCAAGGGCCTGCTGGACGGCGTCGAGGCGGCCGTCCCGATCCCGGGCCGGTCCGGTTCGACCTCCGCCGCCGATATTCGCTCCTGCCTGACCGCCCGCCGCTGACTCGGCGGGGCCGCGGGCTCGGCCGACCCACTATCAACCGGCTCGCCGGCTGTCGCCGAGCAGACAGCTCACCTGTGCTCCACAGCACACTCCGAGCACGCCCGTCCGAGGAGATTTGGGCGCGAAAGTTCGTCCTGCATCTTGGTTGGGAGGCCGACATGGACGACATCGCGGGGACCGAATGTCAGACGGCGACGGAGGGGTACGAAGCACCGGCCGAGTGCGACTGGGACGCCTTGGTCGCGGAGTTCCAGCCCTTGATCAGCTCGGTCTGCCGCCACTTCAGGCTCGGACCCGAGGATTCCGCCGACATCAGCCAGGAGGTGTGGCTGAAGGCGTTCACCCACATCCACACGCTGCGTGATCCTCACGCGCTGCCGGGCTGGCTCAAGACGACGGCATACCACGCCGCCTGCTCGCTCGTGGACCACAAGCGCCGGACGACCCTGCTCGCGGATCCGGACGTGCTGGAGACCTCGAGCTGGACGGCCGTCGACGCGGAGGTGGACGCGGACCTGTTGCACCACGAGCGGGTTGCTGCCGTGCGGACCGGCCTGGCCGAGCTGCCGGAGCGCAGCCAGGAACTGGTCAGCCTGCTGGTCGCCGATCCGCCGATCCGGTACGAGGAGATCAGCGTGCTGATGGACATGCCGGTCGGCAGCATCGGTCCGACCCGTGCCCGATGCCTGTCCAAGCTGGCCGGTACGGCGCCTGTCCGGGCGCTGCTGGAGAGTGCGGCCTGAGCGGTGCGTGACTGCCCCGATCGGACGCATCCGATGCTGGTAGGCGGATCCCGGTTCACACCTCTCGATCGCCCAGAAACGGAATCAAGGCACGGATGAAGTCACGGTCGGCGGAGCGCGCCGCGTCACGGTACGCAACGTCGAACTCGTCCAGAGCAGCGTGTACCACTTGACGAAGGGTGCTTCGCGCGAAATCGATGCTCCCATAATGTTCGAAGAGCCGAAAGACCCAATTGACGTCCTGCTCGGTGCGCTGCTCGCGTGAGACGGAGAAGACGGAGCCGAGCTTTTCGCGCTCATCGGCTGAGCATTCGCGCAGGGCGTGGACCAGCATGAGCGTTCGCTTGCCCTCCCAGATATCGCCGAGAATCTCCTTGCCGTACTGATTCCGATCGCCGACGAGGTTCAGAACGTCGTCCTGGATCTGGAATGCAGCACCGAGCAGAAAACCGAATAGGTTGAAGCGGTCCGCATCGATGGTTCCAGCCGTGCCGATCAGCGCCCCGATCCGGCAAGGGTGGATCGATGTATACCAGCAGGTCTTCTTCAGTACCAACCGCAGGTAGTCGTCCTCGGTCAGGTCGAACACGTTGTCGCGCGTCCAGCCGAGCTCGAGCGCCTGACCCTCGACCGATTGCAGCACTAGGTGCTGCGCCTCGTGGAAGATTCGGTAGGCGAGATCTGCTCCCAGGACAGGAATATTCTCGGTCAGCGAACTGATGCTGATGGCATTCATGGCGTCGCCGACATTCAGTGCGATCGGGACGCCTTCCTCGACGTACAGCGTGCCGCGGTTGCGCCGGTACAGGCTCCCGTCCTCGATGTCGTCGTGGACAAGGAAAGCGTTGTGCAGCAGCTCGATCGCCGTTGCCGACGGCAACGCTTGCTCGATCGAACCACCAAAGGCACGACAGGTAGCGATGCACAACGCCGGCCGCAAGCCCTTGCCTACATGAGAAAGCTGGCTTGAGATCAGGTCGTACAGGTAGCGTCGTGGCTCGCGGGTGGGAAGCTGTCCGAGCAGAGCTCGATAGGTCACGTCCCGGTACTGCGCGAGCTGCCGCTCGACCGCCGGGGTATCGGCATGAACAGTCACGTCAGGGCTCGACGAATCGCACGCTGCCCGGCGCGATGCGTGACACTTGCGGCTTCGGCAGGTCCCGGCCCGTTGACGAGAGTGCTTCGAGGGTGGACGTCGCAAGCGACGACACCGGGCTGCCGGTTGCACGAGTTAACGCGGCGAACGCTCGAAGCAGATCGAACGACGGCGCTCCCGGTTCGGACGTCAATCGTTGCAGCAGGTCGGACCGGCTCTCACCCGTTCTGAGATAGGTCAGCAGATCCTCCACGTGGGTAGCGGAACTGACTGCGTTGACGATCGAATCCTCGAGCGCCCTCGATCCCGAATAGAGGGCAGCAAGGGCAGATAGGCCGAGTCGGACCCCGGTGTCGTCCCACGGTAGACCCCGCAGGTAACGCGCTCGATCGTTGGCGCGCCAGGGCTCCAGCAGTTCCGGCTCGTGAAGGTTCCAGAGCCGGCACGGCGACGCGTCCGACCCGGAGTGCTCGAGAATGCCGTTGACCGCGCGTCGGGCCGCCTCGTTCGCAGCCTCCATCGTGGCGAGATCAGTGACTGTCTGCACATAGTCGGCGGCCAGAAACAAATTGGGGATCGCCGTCACTGGTTGTGGCCGGAGCCGCCACGTATCGACCAGGTTGACGAACATCGGCTCGGCATTGCTCTTGAGCAGTGGATCGACGTCGAGATCCAAATACCAATGAACCAGGTCTTGGTAGTCGAGAACCCTCGCACCCTGCACGTTCAGACTACGCGCTAGTTGGTCCCAGACCTCGTCCCGGATCTCGGCTCGGGTGCACTCCCGGGCCGGCTTCCCGTTCAAGCCGGGCGCATCCCAGTCAGAGATGACAACCGAGATCACACCACGGATGTTTCCGTCGCCGAACCGGCTGAGGTCCACATCGGACCAGAACTGTGCCTGCGAAACTGATGTCAGGGCCCACGGTGAGTCGACGTAGAGCTGGTGCCCGCGGCCGATCGGGACATCGACATCAAGGTAGAACTGGATGCCGTTCATCCAGGCCGTGTTCTTGCTGAGCTGGAAGATGTCGGCCAGCCGCGGATCGGCGCGCACCACCTGGTCGGTGACGATCGTCGCCATGACATCAATCGGCAGCGCCGACACGTAGTAGTCGGCATGAAGCTCGGTGATCACGCCATCGTGCTCGACGGTCACGCCGCCGACGACGCCACCGTCCATCTCGATCGAGTGCACACGGGTGTTGAGCTGGTAATCCACGCCTCGCTCGCGGAGATATGCAAGCCAGGGGTCGATCCACACATCGTTGGTCGGGCCGTTCAGCACGCGGTCGGTGCTGATGGCGGGCTCCGACAGGTTGAACAGGAGCTGGACACCCAGGTCACCGATGGTCTTGGTGCTCGCGACCCTCGCCTGGGCTGCAACGAGCGAGCGGGTGGGTCCGATACCGAAGAACTTCTGATACGCCTCGGATCGATCCGCTGCACCGATGAAGTCCCACCAGCCGATCTTCTCGTACTCATCGAGACGGCGTTCGGAGCAACTGGTGAGGATCTGCCAAATGCGTTCGCCGAAGAAGGCAAAGTCCTCGGGCGAGATCCCGAGCTCGGTACCGTACAAAGACTCGAGATCGGTGACCAGGGTGAACAGTTCGGGCACGGTCGACGGCGTCGTCGTCGGCAGTTTCAGTGCGCGCCGCCCGAACCGCGCGAAGATGGTTCCGGTGGTGTCCACCAGGTTCTCTGCGACGGAGCGCGAGCCTCGATACGGCGTCCGCGCCATCGTGTCGATGATGTGCTTGTAGAAGCGCGGAAAGAAGCGGAAGCCGTGCTCACCGGGCAGATCTCGTCGCGTCGGCGCGGTGAGCCTGCCGAGATAAACCGCGCCGACGTTCTGTACGGGAACGGTGCTCGGGACGACCACGCTGCGCGCCTTGCCACCCGGCACGTCCCGCCGCTCCAGGACGCGAACCGAAAACCCGCGCTCGACCAACTCGTGCGCGGCACTCATACCACCGATCCCGCCGCCGAGCACGATCACCGTCTTAGGCACCGCGAACTCCCGCGCTCAATGGACTGCGTACAGATCGTAGGCGTAGAGGTACTCGTACAGTCGTGCCTCGCCGATACCAAGGCACTGCAGACGGTTGAGCCAGCCATACCTCGGCTCGGAACTCACCATCCTGATCGCGGACCGCACCGGCAGCGTCGGACGCCATTTCCTGACCGGAAGCCACGACCGCCAGTCTTCTCCGAAGTCGACCGTCGCAGAGGCGTGCTCCGCGATCAAGATTCGATCATGCGTCTCGATCGTCACGGTGACGGTCAGGATGCCGATACCATCCGGACGGACAGCGGTCTGATGCACCCCTCCTGGAACGACGCTGGCATGGAGCGCGGGTCCATCCACGGTCCCGCTCACCGGGGGCCAGTTGATGATGAAACCGGCCGGTGTCTCGCCGAAGAGCTCCGGTTCTCTCGCGAGCTCAACCCTCACGTGTGCCAGATGCTCCAGCCTGGCCGCGAACTCGGGCCGCCGTTCGGCTGTGCGCTCGGCCGGTCGGCTCGCAGGTACTGCCGCGCTCTCTTGGCTGAGGCGAAACCTAGTGGGAAATGCGCTGGCGGTTTCCGGATCCGGGGCACGGCGGCCATTGCACGACACGATCGGCATATACTCCACAGAATCCCCCGACCAGAATGTCGGAAACGTGGCGCGGAAGTATTGTGTCTGCTGCTGGAAGTCGTTGGCGACCAAAAGTGCGGAGATCGACTGGCCGACCTGCCCATCGACGCGGTAGCGCACGCTCACCGCATTGGACGGATTGGCGGGACGGACGCCCACCGTCACCGAAACACCCTGGCGTTGCTCCAGTGTCCCATCCGGTGCCGGCGCGTCCGGCGTCGCGTACCAAATCTTCAGCCCGTTGTGGGTAAGTCGGACCATGCCAACAATCCTCGTCGACGTCAGTTCCTGAACGCCATCGTCACGATGGCGGCTCGGTCCTTGATGCGGAGAGCGAAACGTTCTACGACGGCGAAGATGTAGTGCCCTCTCGCATCCACCTGCCTGAATTCGGGCGTGGCTTCAACTACCATAGCAATGTCTATGGGGCCGCCTGCCAGTGACAACAGAAGCCCCCGCAAGGGCCATTGCTGCGCCGTCTCGGGCCCCACCCCGACAGGAGCTATGTCGATGGCGCTGGAGTGAAGTATCTCGCGTCCGATCAGCGGCTCGATCCGGTCACGTGGAAACGCCCCGCTATTGAGTGGCGTATTGACGGCCACGAACGGCCCGCGCCCGAAGATACAGACATGTGGCGCGACGTATCCGTTTCGGTCGAGGGTCGCGATCGCATTGACGATCGTCGTCGTCAGCTCTCGGTCCGACATTCCACCCACCGGCCGCGGAGCGAGCGACAGGTTCCCGTCGTAATCAGCCAGATCGTCGGCCGTCACGACTTCAGCGCCCTCAAGCAGCCCTAGTGCGCCCGGATTCCGCGCCAGCAGACTTGCCTTCTGACGTACGGGAACCACACCCGTGGCCGGAGGCTCTACGCCGCTCAACGACAACCATCGCGAATTTGAGTACGCGACATCTGGGCGAAAGGGCATATCTACTGTCCACTCCCTTTCGATCGCACTCTGTTGGGCAAGATAGCGATCCAACCTGGCGCTTGGCGCGGGCTGAGGGCCTCCCCGCGGATACTGCCCATTGAAGATGTACCAATCCTCGAGTTGAGCCACCTGCGTAGCCCTTCGCCGGAATTCCAACAAGGCACTCGACAGATCCTCCTCTATGACCTGCTGGCGGGTGAGATCGACGGTCATCGAAATCTCGAGCACAGACGCGGTCGCTCGATCGTCAAGCGTGCCGCTAGAATCCAATACCTCGCTTGGGACCACCAGGGTGCTCGGTGGAAGCGGCCCGTAGACGGGAAGGAACGAACCGGCCACTCGTGCACTCTGCCAGGCTCGCAGCACTTCTTGGCGGACCCGATTCCACTGCGCCTCGGTCCAGCCGACTTGGGCGTTTCGATCGTCCATCATTCACCTCTGCCGAGAAGAGTCGAGTAGGGCTCGTTGATATTCGAAGAATCAGGCTGAGTCAGCAACTTCTTTGCCTCGATTAGGTCAGGTGCATCGTGTCCCTCGGTAAACCATCCGTAGATGGGAGCCAGCAGTTCACGCGCCTCGCGCTCGCGGCCTTGGGTTAGCCACAGCCGGCATAGGAAGACGGCAGCGCGCAGTTCGAGCGATCGCGCACCCTGGCGGCGCGCAACGTCCAGTGCTCGACGGTAGCTGCCTTCTGCCGAACGGATTCCTTCTGGATTCACTGCTTTCGATGCGGCTAGTAGGCCTTGGCCGCGCAGGCGGTGGATCTCGGCCTCCCAGACGCGTTCGCCGGTGCGGTCGGCGGCCGCTTCGGCGTCGTCGAGGAGCGCCAACGCGTCGCTGACGGCATCCGAATGCAGGCATGCCTCGGCGATCAGGCAGAGCCAGTACGGCCTGACCAGCTCGGCGCCAGTCGCGAGCTGGTCGGCCAGTCCGCGGCGCAACTGTGCTAGCCCCTCGTCGAGCCGCCCCTCTCGGGTGAGCACCCAGCCCTTGAAGATGGCGGCCATCGCGCCGGTGAACGCCAGCCCATGCTGATCGGAGAGGGTGTAGGCCTCGTCGGCCAGCGAGCGAGTCGCCGCCGCGTCACCTCGATACTGGCGCATGAAGGCAGCTACGTCGAGACCGAAGGCGACGCTGTAGGGGTGCTCGACCCGCGTCCGAAGTGTCGCGAGGGTTGCCTGGGTGAGTCGCAGCGACTGGTCGGGGTAGCCGATCATCCATAGCACCTGCGCGAGTGCACCGCTCGCGGAGGTCCCCAAGTTGTCGCCGTAGATAAAGGCGTGGGAGCCATAGCGGTCGTGGTCATAAAGCTCGATGACCCGCTCGAGGTGGATCCGCGCGTGCTCGAACTGGCCCAGAAAGAAGCGCGACCAGCCAGCTTCCATGTTGCCTTGTAGTAGCAGCCAGTCGTCGTTGGCAGTGGCGCCGAGCTGGAGGACCTGTTCGCCCAAGGTGAGGGCGCTCGTGTGCTGGGCACGCACGATGTAGTAGCTCCACAACCCGTGCAGGACGGGCGCCAGCTGCGGCGTATCGCCGAGTTCTCGGCAGAGTTCTCGCGCGCGCTGATAACAGGCCTCGACCTCCGGCGCGGCATATCCCCGGAGTGCCATATAGGCCGGGCCCAGCGCCAGGCGGAACTGCAGCTCCACCCCGGACCGCTGCGGGCCATCCGGTAGCTCGGCGAGCAGGTCGAGGCCGGTCGTCAGGTGCGCGATCGCCTCGACGTAGGCCGATGCACGCGATGCACGTTCGCCGGCGTGCAGCCAGCACGGCACCGACTCGGCAACCATGCCGGCCTGCGTGTAGTGACGGGCCAGCAGCTCGGGCGCGGTGTCGACCGAACCCGGGAACTGTTCGGACAAGGCCTGCGCGATGTGCCGGTGATACTGCCGCCGTGTCGATCGCAGCAGAGAGGTATAGGCCGCATCCTGGATCAGGGCGTGCTTGAAGGTGTAGGTCTCGCCGTGCTGATCGCGGTCGACGAACAGCACCCCGGCGTCGACCAGCCGCGCCAGGTTCTGGCTCAACGCTCCGGAGTCCATACTCACGGTTTCCTCGGAAACCGCGGCAAGCAGTTCGTACGAGAAGTGCCGGCCGATGACCGCCCCCAGCTGCGCGACACCTTTGGCGTCGCCCAGTCGATCGAGTCGTGCCGTCAGCGAGTCGGCCAGCGTTGCCGGGATGGCCAGCTCCGGCAACGGGCGAGCCGAACGGCGTTGTCCGTTCCCACGGATGAGGCCCTGCTCGACCAGCAGCTTGGTCAACTCTTCGAGGTAGAGCGGCACTCCATCAGCCTTGCCCACCAGCTGACCAAGCTGCTCCGCGGGCACCGGCATGCCGGCGACCTCCGTAACGATCCTCGCCGACGCGTCGGTGCCAAGGCGGTTGAGGTTCAACCGCCCGAACCGCGGGTCGGACCAGGGAGGCACAAACTCCGGGCGGAAGCTGAACACCACCAGCTGACGAGTCTGCGGCACGCGTTCGATCAATTGCGTCAGGACATCCATCGACGAGGGATCTGCCCAGTGCAGGTCCTCGACCACCACGAGAACGGGCTGATGTGCGGCGCGGATCAGGATCATCCTGACCAACGCCTCGATCGTCAACTGCCGCTGGCGCTCCGCCGGCGCCTCGGGCTGAACGTATCGAGCCTCGAACGGCACTCCCAACAACGTAGCCAGAATCGGCACCACGCTCGGCGCCTCGAAACCGTACTGGGCCAGCAGGCCGTCGAGCTTGTCGAGACGCTGGTCGACGCTGTCGTCCGGCCCGAACTCCAAGAAGCGCTCCAGGAGCTGGATGATCGGGTAGAACGCCGTGTTCGCAAAGTAGGGCGAGCAGGCCAGGCGGATGAGGTACGCGTCCGGCGACTGCGCCACGTGCTGCTGCAGTGCCCAGATCAGGCGGGACTTCCCGATGCCCGGCTCGCCCGCCACCAGCGCGACGCCGCCACGACCCGCCCGGGCATTCGCCCAACGCTCGGTCAGATCTCCGAGCTCCCCGTCGCGCCCTTGCATCGGGGAAAGTCCGCGCTGCGCAGCCACGTCGAGCCGAGAGCGCGCGCCACTCTCGTGCATCACCTGATAGACGGCCATCGGCTGTGAGAGGCCACGGATGGACCGAAAGCCCAGTTCGCGGCAGTCGAAGTAGCCGGCGATCAGTCCATACGTCGCTGCGCTGATCACGACCGCGTCCGGCGCGGCCAGCCCCTGCAATCGTGCGGCGACACTCGGCGTCACACCGAAAGCCGCCAAGCCCTCCAACCCCTGGTCGGCGCGCACCGCACCGGCGACGACCACGCCAGTATCGATGCCGACCCGGACGTGGAGGGACGGGTCGCGTTCACTCTGAATCTGCCCGTTGAGCCTGCCGATGGCCTCGACGATCCCCAGTCCGCTGCGAACAGCTCGTTGGACGTCATCCTCGTGCGCGGACGGAAATCCGAAATACACCATGATCCCGTCGCCCGGCAGATTCTGGACGTGCCCCTCGAAGCGACGGACAACGGACGTGCAGGCGCGCCGATAAGCCTCCATAGTTTCCTGGAGTTCTTCCGGATCCAGCCGCTCGGCGAGCTCGACAGACTTGACGATGTCGCAGAACAGGCAGGTGATCTGCCGCCTCTCAGCCGCAGCGCGCGACGCGGCAGGCGGGTGCTTCGCCGCCGTCTCCGCCGGCGCGAAGGGAGACCCACATTCGCAGCAATACTTGGCCGCCGCGGGATTCTCGCCGTCACAGCTTGGGCAACGCTTCATTCCCACCTCCCCCCGTTTCGCCGGATTGACCGGTGGTCGTTACTCAAGGTGCACCGACCGGGAACATGAGCAGCGCGCGCAAGCCGAGAGGCTCGGTAGCCTCGAGTAGCGTGCGGTAAAGGCCCGGTTGCGCGTCGCCGGGCACGTCGAGGCCGATCACGAGGTTCAACACGCCACCAGCCGGAACGTGAACTCGTCCGGGGAGGAGCCGCAGGCAGCTTGCCGGAATCACGCCGTCGGGATCGGCGACGAGATCGCTCCACCCGAAACCGATCTGAGCGAGTTCGGGTCCGTCGTTCCGCAGACCAGTGCGAATCTCTGCCGTGCTGCCGGGAGGCACACTGCGTACCGCTCGCAGCACGGGCAACGGTACCGTCTCCGACGGGCTGCGCCCAGCAGCATGGTCCAGCCACGGGCTGTTTCGTGGCGCTGCCGATCCGGCAATCTCTCGAGAGGGCGGTGCGATGAGGTCGAGCACCGCGTTACGCAGCCCGACGAACTCGGACTCCAGTCTGCGGGTCATCTCGGAGGTGGCAACACCCCCACGATGCGCTGACCACCCCTGACTGGCGGCGTTGATATTTGCAAGTGCGCCGTTCGCAATTTCGTCTCGCAAAATAGACGCAGCCCGCTCTGCGAGTGCGCGCCGGCCGCTATCGAGCCCTGCTGCCTGTGATCCGGCGTTCATCTCAGCTCCCGTGAAAGGCAGCAAATTCACTACGAAACTACCGAACCACTCGATTGTGTTCAAGACCAAGAAACGCGTCACGCTGCGTGATCAACATGTGGTTTGTTCTCGACAACTGAAACAGTTTCGCTGGGTAGTTTTTGCGGCGTCGACGAAGGCTCAGGCGCTCGCCCTACGGGCCAGTCCGTCCCGGTCGCGGATCACGATCGCCCGGGCGTCGAGCTGGATCAGGCCCCGGCCCGCGAAGTCCTGCAGCACCCGGTTGACTGCGGCCCGGGAGCCGCCAACCATCTGCGCCAGCTCGGTCTGGGTCAGTCCCAGCTCGACCTCGTGGCGGCCACCGGGCCGCTCCCGGTCGTGCTGCAGCAGCAGCTTCGCCAGCCGGGCGCCGAGATCGAGGTAGACCAGGTCAGTGGCCCGGTCGGTCACCTGACGGACCAGGCGGCCCATCGAGACCAGCAGCGCGTCGAGCAACTCGGGACTGTGCTGCATCAGCTCCAGCAGCTGCGGCCGGCTGACCAGGATGGCCGTCGACGGTGCGAGGGCGACGACCGACGCGGAGCGCGGGCCCTGGTCGATCACGGCGAGCTGCCCGACCTCGGCGTACGGGGTCAGGGTCGCGAGCACCATCTCGTCGCCGCGGACAGTCGTGGCGGTGACCTTCACCTGACCTTCGGCGACGACGGCCAAGTAGTCGCCGGAGTCGCCCTGATACCAGAGGAACTGACCACGACGATAGCTGCGTGATCGGCACGCGGCGCCCAGTTCGGCGAGCTCGCCGGCGCCGAGTCCACCGAAGATCGCCGTCTGTCCCAGTGCGACGGCGATACTGTTCGGGTGCACGGGACGAAGGCTAGTCTCGGGCGGGCGCACTAGGATCACAGGCATGGTCACCGGTGCCGAGTTGAGCTTGCCGACGCATCTGGCCGACGCCACCATTGACGACTCGAGCCTGCGACGGTTCCTGTTCGGACTGCCGGGGGTGGACCCGGTCGGTATCGAGCAGCGGGCGGCGACGCTGGCGACCCGGTCGATCAAGAAGGCGTCCAAGCTGGCGGCAATCGACCTGGCCATCTCGATGGTGGACCTGACCACGCTAGAGGGCGCCGACACCCCGGGCAAGGTCCGCAACCTGTGCCGCAAGGCGCTGCTGCCCGATCCGGACCGCCCCGACACCCCACGAACGGCCGCCGTCTGCGTCTATCCCGACCTGGCCGGAGTGGCGGTGGCCGAGCTGGCGGGGTCCGGGGTGAAGGTCGCCTCGGTCGCCACCGCGTTCCCGTCCGGCCGGGCCAGCCTGGAGGTGAAGCTGGCCGACGTCCGGCTGGCCGTGGATTCCGGAGCCGACGAGGTGGACATGGTGATCGACCGGGGCGCGTTCCTCGCCGGTCGCTACGGTCTCGTCTTCGATCAGATCCAGGCGGTCAAGGCGGCCTGCGGCGACGCGCGGCTGAAGGTGATCTTGGAGACCGGGGAGCTGGCGACCTACGACAACGTGCGGCGGGCGTCCTGGCTGGCCCTGCTGGCCGGTGGCGACTTCATCAAGACCTCCACCGGCAAGGTCTCCCCCGCCGCGACGCTGCCGGTGACCCACGTGATGCTGCAGGCGGTGAAGGATTGGCGGGCGCAGACGGGCCAGCAGCGCGCGGTCAAGCCGGCCGGTGGGATCCGTACGACGAAGGACGCGATCCGATTTCTGGTGGCGGTGCACGAGGTCGCCGGCCCGGAGTGGCTCGACCCGTTCTGGTTCCGCTTCGGCGCGTCGTCGGTGCTGAACGACCTGGTCATGCAGCGCCGGACGCAGACCGACGGGCACTACTCCGGCCCCGACTACGTGACAACGGACTGAAGGGTTGTCGATCATGACGCTGACCACGCCCGATCTCGGCTGGGAGTACGCCCCGGCGCCTGAGTCGCGCGCCATCGCCCGGGTGAAGGATCGCTATCTGCCGTTCGTCGGTGGGGAGTTCGTCGAGGGACGCGGCGGCGATCTGGACAGCGTCGATCCCGGCACCGGCGAGGTGCTGGCGACCGTGTCGACCTCCAGCGCCGCGGACGTGGACGCGGCGATCGACACCGCCCGGACGGCGTACGACAACGTCTGGTCGAAGCTGTCCGGCGCCCAGCGCGGGACGTACCTGTTCCGGATTGCCCGCGGCATCGCCGAACGGTCCCGCGAACTCGCCGTGATCGAAACGCTGGACAACGGCAAGCCGATCAAGGAGACCCGCGACTTCGACGTGCCGACCGCGGCACAGCACTTCTTCTACCACGCCGGCTGGGCCGACAAGCTGCAGCACCTGGGCCTCGGTCCGGAGCCTCGCCCGCTGGGCGTCGCAGGCCAGGTGATCCCCTGGAACTTCCCTTTGCTGATGGCAGCCTGGAAGATCGCGCCGGCGCTCGCCGCCGGCAACACCGTGGTGATCAAGCCGGCCGAGACCACGCCGTTGTCGATCTTGGTGCTGGCCGAGATCATCGCCGACGCCGACCTGCCGCCCGGGGTGGTCAACATCGTCACCGGCGCGGGCGACATCGGATCCCACCTGGTCACCCACCCGGGCGTGGACAAGGTGGCGTTCACCGGCTCCACCGCGGTCGGTCGCCGGATCCAGTCCGAGCTGGCCGGCACCGGCCGAAAGCTCACCCTCGAGCTCGGCGGCAAGGGTGCCAACATCGTCTTCGAGGATGCACCGGTCGACCAGGCGGTCGAGGGGATCGTGAACGGCATCTTCTTCAACCAGGGCCAGGTCTGCTGCGCCGGCTCGCGGCTGATCGTGCAGGAGTCCATCGCGGACGAGTTCGTCGACCGGCTGAAGGACCGGGTGGAGACCCTGCGAGTCGGTGACCCGATGGACAAGAACACCGACGTCGGGGCGATCAACTCCGCCCGTCAGCTGGAGCGGATCAACGCCCTGGTCGAGGCCGGTGTGGAGGAGGGCGCGGAGCCCTGGACCTCGTCCTGCCCGCTGCCGGATCGCGGCTACTTCGTGGCACCGACGATCTTCACCCGGGCGACCCAGTCGATGCGGGTCTCCCGGGAGGAGATCTTCGGCCCGGTGCTGACCTCGATGACGTTCCGGACCCCCGACGAGGCGGTGACCAAGGCCAACAACACGGCGTACGGCCTGTCCGCCGGGGTGTGGACCGAGAAGGGCTCACGGGCCATGGGGATGGCGGCGGCGCTGCGGGCCGGCGTGATCTGGGAGAACACGTTCAACCGGTTCGACCCGACCGCCAGTTTCGGCGGCTACCGGGAGTCCGGCTTCGGCCGGGAGGGCGGGCCGGCCGGGCTGGCGGCCTATCTCGACGCGGACGACGAGCCGACGGCGGGCGACGAATGAGCCCGGCGCGCGCAAGCCGGGTGCCGGTGACCAAGACCTACAAGCTGTACGTCGGCGGCGCATTCCCGCGCTCGGAGTCGGGTCGGACCTATCCGATCCACGGGGCCGATGGCGGCTTCGTGGCCAACGCCGCCCAGGGCTCGCGCAAGGACGCCCGGGACGCCGTGGTCGCCGCCCGGAAGGGCTTCGGCGCCTGGTCGAAGGCGACGCCGTACAACCGCGGTCAGGTGATCTATCGGATCGCAGAGATGCTGGAGGGCCGCCGGGCCGAGTTCGACGATCTGCTGCGGCTCGGCCCGACGCCGGCCCGAGCCGACGAGGTCGATCTGGCCGTCGACCGGCTGGTGCACTATGCCGGTTGGACGGACAAGCTGGCGGCGGTGTTCGGCGGCGCGAACCCGGTGTCGGGGCCGTACTTCTCCTACTCCGCACCGGATCCGACCGGAGTCGTCGCCGCCGTCGCTCCCGCCGGGGCGCCGCTGCTGGGGCTGGTCGGCGTCATCGCGCCGATCATCGCCGGCGGCAACTCGTGCGTGCTGGTCGCAGCCCAGCCGGATGCGTGCGTCGCGATCACGTTCGGTGAGGTGCTGGCCACCTCGGACGTGCCCGCCGGCGTGGTCAACCTGCTGACCGGCAGTGCGGCCGAGATCGCCCCGCACCTGGCCGCCCACGGCGACGTGAACGCGCTGGACCTGACCGGTGCGGAGCCGGAGCTTCGGGCCGATCTCGAGCGCGCGGCCGCCGAGACGGTCAAGCGGGTCTATGCACCGAAGGGCAGCCCCGACTTTGCGGCGACCCCCGGCACGGCCCGGTTGCGCGCGTTCCTGGAGATCAAGACCGTCTGGCACCCCACCGGCGCGCTCTCGCTGGCCGGCGGCTCGGCGTACTGACCGCGCGGGGCGGGCGCTTCGTGGCCCAGGTCGTCCTGCTGGCCGGGCCGTCCGGCAGCGGCAAGTCCCGGGTGGCCCGGCTGTCGGGCTGCCCGCAGCTGGCGCTGGACGACTTCTACTACGACGGCGATCATCCGGGTCTGCCGCACGCTCTCGGCATCGTGGACTGGGACGATCCGGGCAGCTGGGACGCGGACGCGGCGATGGCAGCGATCGTCGCGCTGTGCGAGTCGGGCCGGGCGGAGGTGCCGACGTACGACATCTCGACCAGTCGCCGGACCGGCAGCCGGCGGCTCGAGCTGGACGGCGCGCCTTGCTTCGTGGCCGAAGGGCTGTTCGCGCCGGACGTCGTCGCCCGCTGCCGGGCGGCCGGCGTGCTGGGCGAGGCTCTGTATCTGGACCGGCCGAGGACGCTGACCCTGCTGCTTCGCTTCGTCCGGGACGTCCGCGAACACCGCAAGCCACTCGGCGTCCTGATCCGTCGCGGGCTCGCCCTGTGGCGCGCCGAACCACAGGTCCGGGCCGATGCGCTGGCGGCCGGCTGCCGGCCGGTCAGCCTGCGGGAAGCCCTCCGGATCGTCGCCGCGAGGATGCAAACTAGTTCCTCGTGACGAGCGCACCCCCACACCGCCGGATCGCCTACCAGGGCGAGCCCGGCGCCAACTCCCACATCGTCTGCCGGGAGAACTACCCCTCACTGGAGGCGGTCGCCTGCGCATCGTTCGAGGACGTGTTCGCCGCCGTGGACTCAGGCGACGCCGAGCTGGCCATGATTCCGATCGACAACTCGTTGGCCGGTCGTGTCGCGGACATCCACCACTTCCTGCCGACCTCGAACCTGCACATCATCGCCGAGCACTTCCTGCGGATCCGGTTCCACTTGATGGGCGTGCCCGGAACCACGCTGGAGACGATCAAGACCGTGCACAGTCACGTGCACGCGCTCGGCCAGTGTCGCAAGATCATCTCCCGGCACGGCTGGATCCCGGTGATCGCCGGCGACACCGCCGGCGCGGCCCGGGAGATCTCGGAGTGGAGAGACGTCACCCAGGCGGCCATCGCGCCACCACTGGCCGAGGAGATCTACGGCCTCGAGGTGCTCGCGCGCGACGTCGAGGACGAGGACCACAACACGACCCGCTTCGTGGTGCTGTCACCGGAGCCGATCCAGGCGCCGGCGGGCAACGGGCCGGTGGTGACCAGCTTCGTGTTCAACGTCCGCAACCTGCCGGCTGCGCTCTACAAGGCGCTCGGCGGGTTCGCGACCAACGGCATCAACATGACCAAGCTGGAGTCGTACATGGTGGGTGGTGAATTCACCGCCACCCAATTCCTCGCCGAGGTCGACGGTCATCCAGACGACATCGGGTTGGCCCGCGCACTGGAGGAGCTCGCCTTCTTCACCACCGACGTCAAGATCATGGGCGTCTATCCGGCCGACCCCTTCCGGCAGACCGTCGGTGCGTAGGCCGGTGCCCGACCGTCTCCACGTGGGCCGACCTGCTGGTCCGTGTGTCGCAATGGTCTCTTTCCTATGATGAGCCGGTGACCTTCGACACCCCGATCGGCGAGGCCGTGGTCGACACAGTCGACCCGCAGTTCGTCGAGCTGGCCGTCGAGGTGTTCGCCATGCTCGCCGACCCGACCCGGGTCAAGATCATCCTCGCCCTCGCTGGCGGTGAGCTGTCGGTCAACACCCTGGCCACCGCGGTCGACAAGGCTCCCGCCGCGGTGTCGCAGCACCTCGCCAAACTCCGGATGGCGCGCATCCTGGTGAGCAGGCACGAAGGCACCAAGGTGTTCTACCGGCTGGCCAACGAACACGCCTCCCAGCTCGTCACCGACGCCATCCACCAGGCCGAACACAGCCTCGGCCAGCCCCGCCACCACACGATCGACCACTCCGGCCACTAGTCCGGGGCCGATTCGCCCGTCGAATCCATACCTTGCGGTGGCGGACGCCGACGCTTAATATCTGCGTATAAGCGCAGATAAGCAGGTGGACACCATCGAAGGAATCCGATGATCAGACGCCGGCCCGGCGCCGGCCACCCGGACGACCATGGTCAGCACGCGCACGAGCACAAGCACCCGGCCGGGATCAAGGGCTTCGTCTACGGCCTGTTCGTGCCGCACAGCCACGACGCCGCCGACTCGATCGACGACGCGGTGGAGGCCAGCCGGGACGGCGTACGGGCGCTCAAGATCGGCCTGCTGATCCTGGCCGCGACCGCCGCCCTGCAGATCATGGTCGTGCTGATCTCGGGTTCGGTGGCACTGCTGGCAGACACCATCCACAACTTCTCCGACGCGTTGACCGCCGTGCCGTTGTGGGTGGCGTTCGTTCTCGGCCGGCGGGTCGCGACCCGCCGCTACACCTACGGTTACGGCCGGGTCGAGGACCTGGCGGGTCTGTTCATCGTGGGCATGATCGTCCTCTCCGCGATCCTCGCGGACTACGAGTCGGTGCGCCGGTTCTTCGAGCCACAACCGGTGGAGAACCTGGCGTGGGTGTTCGTTGCCGGATTGATCGGGTTCGCCGGCAACGAGCTGGTCGCGGTCTATCGGATCCGCGTCGGCCGTCGAATCGGTTCCGCCGCCCTCGTCGCCGACGGCGTCCATGCCCGCACCGACGGTTTCACTTCGCTGGCCGTGGTGGTCGGTGTCATCGGTGTCTGGGCCGGGTTCCCGCTCGCCGACCCGTTGGTCGGGCTGCTGATCAGCATCGCGATCGTCGTTCTGTTGGTCGGGACCGCTCGCGACATCGGGCGACGGCTGCTCGACGGTGTCGACCCCGCCCTGGTCGATCGGGCCGAGCAGATCCTGGCGACCGTCCCCGGTGTCGAGCACGTGACCGACACCCGGCTCCGTTGGCTCGGTCACCGGCTCAGTGTCGAAGCCACCCTGACCACGGATCCGGACATGCGGGTCGCCGACTTCCACCAGATCGAACACGCCGCCGCAGAGCAGATCCGGCAATGGATGAGCAGCATCAGCGTCGTCCGGATCGTGCCCGACGTGCACCGATTCACCGTTTCGTGAATACAGCTCCGGATGTATCGTCAGACCGTGATCGTCTCCTCGCCGACCGATGCGTTGTCCCGATTCGGTCACGCCCTGTCAGACCCGACCCGCACCCGCGTCCTGCTCGCGCTTCACGAGGGGCCGGCGTACCCCGCTGATCTGGCCGCGACGATCGGCGTGACTCGGCAGGCGATGTCCAACCACCTGGCCTGCCTGCGCGGCTGCGGTCTCGTGGTCGCCGTGCCCGAGGGCCGCCGTGCACGCTACGCGCTGACCGATCCTCGCCTCGGCCACGCCCTGAGCGATTTGCTCGACGTGGTTCTGGTGGTCGACCCTGCCTGCTGCGGCGGAGAGGTCGATGCGGCCACCGCACGCCCCCGGGCCGCCGGCCGATGACATTGCTGTCGCTGGGCCCCTCCCCTGCGCGACGGGCTCTCCTGGCACGCCGAATCCGTCTGCTGGTTGCCGCGACGATCACCTACAACGTGATCGAGGGCGTGGTCGCGCTGACCGCCGGCGCCAAGGCCTCCTCCTCGGCGCTGATCGGATTCGGGCTCGACTCCATCATCGAAGTGTCGTCGGCAGCCGCCGTGGCCTGGCAATTCGCCGGGCCGGACCCGCGCGCCCGCGAACAGGTCGCCTTGAAGATCATCGCCGGTTCGTTCTTCGGACTTGCGATCATCGTGACCATCGACGCGGTGCGCACCCTTGCCGGGTCCGCCGAAACCGCCCCTTCCGCCGTCGGGCTGATCCTGGCCGCTCTCAGCCTGGCCATCATGCCGCTGCTGTCGTGGGCGCAGCGCCGCGCCGGCCGCGAACTCGGATCCGCCTCCGCCGTCGCCGATTCCAAACAGACTCTGCTCTGCACCTACTTGTCGGCCGTTCTGCTGATCGGTCTCGGTCTGAACGCCCTGTTCGGCTGGTCCTGGGCGGATCCGGTCGCAGCCATGATCATTGCGGCCGTCGCCGTCAAGGAAGGCGTCGACGCCTGGCGCGGCGACGCCTGCTGCGCCCCTGGAAACGCACGCGAGATCAGCGATCACACAGGCTGCAGCGACGACTGCGCATGCTCAACGCGGCCGGAGTAGACGGTCGAAGGCTTCGCTCCCGTCCCCGACGACGAGACCGGTCGGTACGATCACCGCAATGATCCGGTCGGCACCCTGACGGAGTGCCCGACGGGCCGGCCGCGTTCGAGAGGGTTCCGCCGATGACCGCTGTGGCAAAGCCCACCCCGGGGCTGGCCCGTCCGCCCGCCGGTCAGCTGGCCGAGATCATCGGGAGCCGGATCCGTGACGACCGGTGGCCCGATCGTTTCGCCACGGCCGGATTCCTCTATGCGCTGTTCGTGATCGTCGGCGTCTTCATCCCACCGCTGCACCGCTACCTCGCTCACGAGAACGACATCATCTCCGTCCTCACCATCCCGGTGGTGCCCAACCTCGTCTATGCCGCGCTGCTGATCCTGGTCGCCGTCGCGCTACGTCGCCGGCTCCGCGCCGCGTGGTGGGCGCTGATGATCTGGTGGCTCGTGCTGCCCCAGCTCGCGCGCATCCTGGCCATGATCGTCCAGATCCGGCCGGCCGTGGTGATCGGATTCGTGCTGATGTCCGTCGTCACGGTGATCGCCTGGCGGGTCCGCAAGCAGTTCTCGGCCCGCGGCGTGCGCGGCAACCTCTGGGCGGCCGCGACCTGCTTCGTCGTCGGCGGGATCGTCACGCTGACCCTGGGCACCTGGCTGACCCAGCGGTTCGGGGAGACCACCGGCGTCGCGGCCTCGGTCGGTCATGTGCTCGGCGAGATGCTGGGTGACGTCGGCCGGCTCGTCAGCGCCGACAAGGTGACCTCCCCGCTGTGGGTGCGTTTCCTGATCAGCGTGATCGGCGCGGCGGTGATCATCTGGTCGACGTACCTGCTGTTCCGGGCGCCGCGCTCGACCCGCACCCTGGACGCGGCCGACGAGGCCCGGGTGCGGACCCTGCTCCGGCGCTACGGCGACGAGGACTCACTCGGCTACTTCGCCACCCGGCGCGACAAGTCGGTGGTCTGGAGCAACGGCGACCCCGCCACCGCGCCCGCCGGCGTGTCCTATCGGGTCGTCGGATCGGTCAGCCTGGCCAGCGGGAACCCGGTCGGCGATCCGCTGCACTGGCCGACCGCGATCGAGCGGTGGCGTGCCCAGGCCCGGGCCAACGGCTGGTCGCTCGCGGTGATGGGCGCCGGCGAGAACGGCGCGGCGGCCTATACGGCGGCCGGCCTGGAGGCATACGAGATCGGTGACGAGGCGATCCTCGACCTGAGAACGTTCTCGCTGAACGGACCCGGCATGAAGGCGGTCCGGCAGTCGGTGAGCCGGCTGCAGCGGCGCGGCTACACCACCCACGTCAACCGGCACTCCACCATCGATCCGATCCACTTCCGGTTGCTCACCGATGCCGCCGCCCAGTGGCGCGGTGACGGCGGCGACGAGCGCGGCTTCTCGATGGCCCTCGGCCGGCTCGGCGATCCACTCGACGGCGACTGCCTGATGGTCGAGGTGCACGACGCCGACGGGCGCGTCCGCGGCTTCCTCAGCTTCGCCCCCTGGGGACGGACCGGGGTCTCGCTCGATCTGATGCGACGCGACCCGACCGCAGACAACGGCCTGGTCGAGCTGATGGTGGCCGGGCTGGCCGACCGCGCCGCGACCTTCGGAATCGGTCGGGTGTCGCTGAACTTCGCCATGTTCCGGGAGGCGTTCGAGCGCGGTGCCGAGATCGGGGCCGGCCCGCTGGCCCGGCTGTGGCGGCAGGCGCTGGTGCTGGCCAGCCGCAACTGGCAGCTCGAGTCGCTGTATCGGTCCAACGCCAAGTACCAGCCGGCCTGGCAGCCACGGTTCATCTGCTTCGAGTACATCTCCGACCTGCCCCGGGTCGGCACGGCCGCCGGTAGCGCCGAAGGCTTCCTCACCGCGCCGTCGTTGTCGCTGCTGCACCGGCACGGCCGCGAGGCGAGTGCCGGCGCACTCGAGCGGTCCGGCGAGGAGTACGCGGCGCAGGTCACGGCCTTCATCCCCAGCGAGCCGGACGCGGTCGCGGCGGCCCTGTCCACCACGCACCTGCCGGACCAGATGAGGGTCCGGCGCGACAAGGTGGACCGGCTGCGGGCGCGCGGGGTCGATCCCTATCCGGTCGGTTCGCCCCGGACCCACACGCTGGCCCGGGTCCGGTCCGAGGCCGGTGTGCTCCCTCCGGACACCCGGACCGGACGTACGGTCTCGGTCACCGGCCGGGTCATGCTCAAGCGCAAGCTGGGCAAGCTCGGCTTCGGCACGCTCCGCGACGGCAGCGGCGATCTCCAGGTGATGATCGAACAGGACCGGGTCGAACAGCCGACGTACGACCTGTGGCTGCACGACATCGACCTCGGCGACCACGTCGGGGTGACCGGCGAGGTGATCACCACCCGGCGCGGCGAGCTGTCGATCGCGGTGGATGCCCTGCAGCTGAACAGCAAGTCGCTGCGGCCGCTGCCGGACAAGCACAAGGGCCTGACCGATCCCGAGGCCCGGGTCAGAGCCCGCTACGTCGACCTGATCGTCCGGCCGGAGGCGCGCGACATCGCCTACGCCCGCTCGACCGTGGTCCGCAGCATCCGGGAGTCGCTGCACCGGCGCGGTTTCACCGAGGTCGAGACGCCGATCCTGCAGCTGATCCACGGCGGCGCGAACGCTCGGCCGTTCGAGACCCACATCAACGCGTACGACCTGGATCTGTATCTCCGAATCGCGACCGAGCTGCACCTCAAGCGGTTGGTCGTCGGCGGGATCGAGAAGGTGTTCGAGCTCGGCCGGCAGTTCCGCAACGAGGGCGCGGACTTCAAGCACAATCCGGAGTTCACCTCGATGGAGGTCTACGAGACCTACGGCGACTACAACACCATGCGGGTGCTGACCCAGGAGCTGATCCAGGAGGCGGCGATCGCCGTCTACGGATCGCCGATCGCCCGCCGCGCGGACGAGAACGGCGCCGTGGTCGAGTACGACCTGTCCGGCGACTGGCCGGTGAAGACCATCTGCGAGGCCGTGTCGGAGAAGCTCGGCGAGGAGATCACCGCCGACACCCCGCTGGACGTGCTGCTCCGGCATGCCGAGGCGATCGAGCTGGAGCTCGACCCGGACGCCGGCTGGGGAGCGGTGCTGGAGGAGATCTACGGCGAGCTGTGCGAGTCGACCACCACGACGCCGGTCTTCTACACCGACTTCCCCAAGGAGAACGCGCCGTTGACCCGGCAGCACCGGGGCGATCCCCGGCTGGCGGAGAAGTGGGATCTGGTGATCTTCGCCGCCGAGCAGGGCACGGCCTACTCCGAGCTGATCGACCCGCTCGACCAGCGGGCTCGGCTCACGGCGCAGTCGTTGCTCGCCGCCGCCGGAAACCCCGAGGCCATGCAGGTCGACGAGGACTTCCTGACCGCGCTGGAGTACGCCATGCCGCCCACCGGGGGGATGGGGATGGGCGTCGACCGGCTGGTGATGAACCTGACCGGGCTCAGCATCCGCGACACCATCCTGTTCCCGCTGGTGCGGCCGTCCTGAATCGCCCCCTCAGCACGCACCACCCCGAAAACCCCGCCACGGCCGGAAAATGGTGCGCCGCCCAGCGCCCGGCGGCCCGAAAACCCCGCCACGGCCGGAAAATGGGCTGCCACCCAGCGCCCGGGAGGCCGAAAACCCCGGCCACGCCCGGACTCTGGACCCGCCGGGCTCCGGACCCCCGAAATCCCGCCATGGCGGGAAAATGGGCCCCCTCCGGCGCCTAGCGGGCCCGAAATTCCCGCCACGGCTGGAATTCGCTGTGAGGCCACTCGATCGAGGCCGGGCCGAAGCCGTGACCGACCGGGATCGGAACCGTCGGGAGTACGGCCAGATCAGCTGTCGGCGACGGTCAGCGCGAGTGCCTCGTCGTACGTCGCCTCGACCAGGTGGGCGTCGATCGGGGCGAGGTGGCGGCGGCCGGCGAACAGGATGCCGACCGCGGTCAGCAGGCCGGCGCATCCGACCCAGTACGGCGCGGCGGAGCCGAGCGCTGCGGCGATGACCCCGGCCAGCGCCGGCGCGATCGACCCGCCGACGAAGCGCACACCGGAATAGGTCGACGAGGCCACCGCGCGCGGCAGGTCGGTCGCCTCCATCACCGACTCGGTCAGCACGGTGTTCATGACACCGAGGAACAGACCGCCGATCACGATCCCGACGATCAGCACCCACAGGCTCTCGACGTTGGTGGCGAGCACCGCCATCAGCACCGCGAGCAGGGTGAGCATGGCGTACAGCGTCCGGCGGCGACCGAACCGGTGGGTCAGCCGGGGCGCGACGAAGACCGAGGTCAGCGCCAGCGCGATGCCCCAGGCGCAGAAGACCAGGCCGAGCTGGTGCGCGCCGAAGGTGCTGAAGCCGGCGGCGTGGGCCGCGTCCTCGAGCGGGAACGGGCTCCACGCGAGCAGGCTGAAGAAGCCGAAGTTGTAGAACAGCGCGGTCAGCCCGAGGGTGAGCAGGGCCGGGTGCCGCAGCGCGCGGAAGGTCGCGGTGAGCTTCACCGGGGTCGGCTTCTCGGTCGGCTTCCCCAGCAGGACGAGCAGCGCGACCAAGGCGATCGCCATCAGCACGGCGGTGCCGAAGAAGGGTCCGCGCCAGGAGATGCCGCCGAGAGCGCCGCCGAGCAGCGGGCCGATGGCGATGCCGAGACCGAGCGCGGCCTCGTACAAGATGATGGCGCTGTCCGCGCCCCCGGCGGCTGCACCGACGATGGTCGCCAGCGCGGTGGAGATGAACAACGCGTTGCCGAGACCCCAGCCGGCCCGGAAGCCGATGATCATGCCGACGCTGTCCGAGGCCCCGGCCAGTGCGGCGAAGACCACGATCAGCGCGAGGCCGGCGAGCAGGGTTCGCTTCGCCCCGATCCGGCTGGAGACGAAGCTGGTGAAGAACATCGCCAGCCCGGTGACCAGCAGATAGCTGGTGAACAGCAGCATCGTCTGCGCTTCGGTCGCGCCGAGGTCGTGGCTGATGGCGGGCAGGATCGGGTCGACCAGGCCGATACCCATGAACGCGATCACGCAGGCGAACGCGACCGCCCAGACGGCTCGCGGCTGACGCAGGATGCTTGCCTTCTCGGTCGGGACGGAGTCGGTGGTGGTTGAGTGCATGGACACTTTCCGGGAGAATTAATTAGCCTTGCTATGTAACTATAGCACTCTTCCGCCCGGTTTGCACCATCGCGGGCCGCCGGAGCGCGGCGGTGTGCAGCAGCCAGCTCAGGGAGATCCCGATCAGGTACGCGGCGGCGTGGCCGAGATTGGTGAAGTCGCGAAACCAGATGACCAGCACCGCGATCACGGCCAGGGTGGCCAGCCCGTAGACCGTCCGCCACGACGGCGGCACCCGGAACAGGAGTGCTCCGATCGCGGCGAACATGCCGTAGCTGACGCCGACGTCCGGCTTGACCACCACGCTGAAGCCGACGATGTGCCGGTGCAGAGCGGTGATCTCGAGCATCATCACGACCAGCGTCGCGCCGACGTGACCGAAGACGATCACCAGGATCGTGGACACTCGCCCGAGCCAGCGCTGCACCTCGCCGTAACAGATCAGCACGGGCACGATGAGGATCAGTCCGGTCGCCGGCGACACGACGAACGCGCTGAGGAAGAGCACGGCGAACGGATGGGCGGCCATGTTCGCGAGGTTGGTGCTGCTCTGCTCGACCAGTGCCGCCAGCCGGTGCGGCGGCTGGATCGCGATCATCAGGCTGATCACGACGACCATGGTCGAATACAGGATGGCGACGTCGCGACCGTGTGCCCACGGCCGGAACGGCACCGGCCACTGCCGGCGCAGCCAGGTCAGCAGGGCGGCCGTACGTCCACTGCCCGGCCCGGGTTCATTGATCACCTCTGCATTGTCGGCCCGCGCCTGTTCCAATCCGTCACAGGCCGGTGTTAGCGTCGCAAGGTCGCCCGGATCGGGGGCTCGACGCCACGGGAGAGGAGTCGTTCGTGCGCATGCGCAGACTGGTGACAGGATTCGTCGCCGTCGGACTGGGATGGGCGCTGCTGCAGCCACCAGCCGACGCGACCCCGAGCGCGGACCACGGGGCCTCGGCCACCGGCGCGATCGGCACATCGACTGGGCGCCTGACGCCGCGCAGCCACTTCACCATGAAGCCGGACGGGTCGAGCGGGCTCACGGCCGGTGGTGAGGGCATCCCCAACATCGACTCGGTGAAGAAGACGATCTACACCTACTACGGCGATCCCGGCACCGGTATCGCGAACAAGGAGAACTCGCCCTACATCGCCGAGATGGACGCGATCGTCCGGCATGAGCTGCGGAAGCTGCCGAGCGAGTACAAGAAGGCCAAGGCGCGGCACCAGCGGCCGGCGCTGGTGTTCGACACCGACGACACCACGCTGATGACGTACGACATGGAAGTCGCCGACATGCACTTCAACTTCGACCCGGCCGAGCAGGACGTCTGGGTCCAGGGCCAGAAGTTCCCGGCGACGCCGGGCATGGTCGACCTGGTCGACAAGGCGAAGAAGATGGGCTTCACGATCTTCGGGCTGACCGGACGCAACGACAACCAGAAGGCCGCGACGCTGGGCAACCTGGCGAAGGTCGGCTACGACCCGGGGGCGTTCGTCGACAAGCGGTTCTACACGAAGTGGGTGTCGGGAGCCAAGCCGCCGTCGTACATCACCTGTGCCACGTCCAGTTGCACGACGGTGGAATACAAGGCCGGCACCCGCAAGCACATCGAGAAGCTCGGCTACCGCATCGTCGCCAACTACGGCGACCAGTGGTCCGACCTGATGGGTGGTCACGCGGATCGTTCGGTGAAGCTGCCCAACCCCACCTACTACCTGCCGAGCGCGAACCTGCCGGGTCTGAGCCAGCCGAAGCTCGCGCCGCGGAACCACTTCACGATGGCGCCGGACGGCTCCAGCGGGCTGACCGAGAGCGGCGAGGGGATTCCCAACATCGACTCGGTGAAGAAGACGATCTATGCCTACTACGGCGACCCCGGGACCGGCATCGCGAACAAGGAGACCTCGCCCTACATCTCGGAGCTGGCAAAGATCACCAAGAAGCAGAAGGCGGAGCTGAAGAAGCGCTACGCGCAGGCCATCAGGCGGGGCGAGAAGCCGGCGCTGGTGTTCGACACCGACGACACCACCCTGATGACCTACGACATGGAAGTCGCCGACATGCACTTCAACTTCGACCCGGCCGAGCAGGACGTCTGGGTCCAAGGCCAGAAGTTCCCCGCCACCCCGAGCATGGTCGGCTATGTCAACGAGGCGAAGAAGATGGGCTTCACGATCTTCGGGCTGACCGGACGCAACGACAACCAGAAGGCGGCCACGCTCGGCAATCTGGCGAAGGTCGGGTACGCGAACGGCACCTTCGTCGCCGACCGGTTCTTCACCAAGTGGACGGGGACGGGGTCCAGCCAGCAGCCCGGCTACATCACCTGCGCGACCGCGAAGTGCACCACGATCGAATACAAGTCCCAGACCCGCAAGCACATCGAGCACGACCTCGGCTACACGATCGTGGCCAACTACGGCGACCAGTACTCCGACCTGATCGGCGGCTACGCCGACCGCACCGTCAAGCTGCCGAACCCGACCTACTACCTGCCGTAGCCTCCACCGCACAGTGCCCTGAGCCTGTCGAAGGGCCGCCTCGAATGCGCTTCGACAAGCTCAGCGCCCCATCCATTGCACGTGCCCTGAGCCTGTCGAAGGGCCGCCGCGGACGCGCTTCGACAAGCTCAGCGCATGAAGACCGGGTCAGGTCGCGATGCTGGCCCAGTCGGGGCCGGTGACCCCGAGGGACTCGTCCAGCTTGGTGAACAGCGGGGTCGGCTTCGCGAGCGGCCGGCCGACCTCGATCGGAGTGCTCGCCCAGCGCGCCTGTTCGCCGGCGTAGTCGCCCATCAGCACCGGATAGTCCGGAGCATCGTCCTCGCCGACCGTGCGGATCTCCGGTTGGGCCGCCCACACCCCGGTGCCGCCGAGCGCCTCGTGCACCTTCTGCGCGGCGTGCGGCAGGAACGGGGTGAGCAGCGTGTTCGTGTCCGAGACGACCTGCAGCGCAGTGTGCAGCACCGTGTCCCGGCGGGCCGTGTCGTCCTTCAGTTTCCACGGCTCGGTGTCGGAAAGGTACTTGTTGGCCGCGCCGGCTAGCCGCATCGCCTCCGAGATCGCCTGCTTGAACTTGTTCTGCCCGAGCAGCGAGCCCACCGTGTCGAACGAGGCCCGCGAGGTGGACAGCAGTTCGTGGTCGATGTCGCGCAGCTCGGTCGGTGCCGGGATCGCGCCGTTGTTCTTGTGCGCCATCGAGATCGAGCGGTTGACCAGATTGCCCCACTCGTTCGCCAGCTCGAAGTTGGTCCGCCGGACGAACTCCTCCCAGGTGAAGTCGGTGTCGGTCGTCTCCGGACCGGCCACCGCGATGAAATAGCGCAGCGCGTCCGGTCCGAACTCGCGGAGGAAGTCGCCGACATAGATCACCTTGCCGCGGCTGGTGGAGAACTTGGATCCGCTCATGGTGAGGAACTCGCTGGAGACCAGCTCGTCGGGCAGCCGGAGTTCCCCCATCGGGCCGGTCCGGCCGCCGTGGTCGCCCTCCCCGTTGTGACCGAGCAGGATGCCGGGCCAGATCACCGAGTGGAAGACGATGTTGTCCTTGCCCATGAAGTAGTAGCCACGGGCGTCCGGATTGATCCACCACTGCTGCCAGGCGTCCGGATCGCCGGTTCGCGCCGCCCACTCCACCGAGGCGGACAGATAGCCGATCACCGCGTCGAACCAGACGTACAACCGCTTCATCGGCTGGTCCCGCCAACCGTCGAGCGGCACCGGCACACCCCAGTCCAGATCGCGGGTGATGGCCCGCGGGCGCAGATCCTCCAGCAGGTTCTGGGAGAACTTGAGCACGTTCGGCCGCCAGTCGGTCCGCGAGGCGAGCCACTTGCCGAGGGAGCCGGCCAGCGCCGGCAGATCGAGGAAGAAGTGCTCGGTCTCGACGAAGACCGGCGTCTCGCCGTTGACCCGGGACCTGGGATTGATCAGGTCGACCGGGTCGAGCTGGTTGCCGCAGTTGTCGCACTGGTCACCGCGCGCCCCGTCGTAGCCGCAGATCGGGCAGGTGCCCTCGATGTAGCGGTCCGGCAGCGTCCGCCCGGTCGACGGGCTGATCGCACCCATCGCCGTCTTCGGCACGACGTACCCGTTCTCGAACAGGCCCAGGAACAGCTGCTGGACCACCCGGTAGTGGTTGCGGGTGGTGGTTCTGGTGAACAGGTCGTAGGACAGGCCGAGCCCCTGCAGGTCCTCGACGATGACCCGGTTGTACTTGTCGGCGAGCTGGCGGGTGGGTAGCCCTTCCTTCTCCGCCTGGACCAGAATCGGAGTGCCGTGCTCGTCGGTGCCGGACACCATCAAGACGTCGTGACCGCTCATCCGCATGAAACGGGAGAAGACGTCGGACGGGACCCCGAAACCGGAGACGTGACCGATGTGGCGCGGGCCATTGGCATATGGCCAGGCCACGGCGGTCAGCACGCGAGAACTCATGGGCCCAACCCTAGACGGTGGGCACAGCCCGCGGCGTCGGTCCGATTCGTCAGCGTTCCCGGCGGACGAGGAACACGGGATAGCGATCTGCCACGGCGGCGAACTCCGCCACCGGGGCACCGCGCAGCACCGGGACGTGCGGGCGGGCGCCGGGCGCAAGGTCCAGGTAGCGCCGCAGGATCGGACCCCGGTCGGACACCGGAACCTCGGTCAGCACCACCGGTTCGCGGTGGTTGTGTACGAGCGTCGCGTGCCCGTCGGCGGCCCGCACGTTGCGGACCCAGTTCACGTCCTCGCCGAGCATGGACACCACATAGCGCCGGGCCTGGTACAGCACCAGCACCAGCGGCACGTCGATGATCCGGCCCGACCGCCGTCCGCGCACCTCCAGGGTGATCGCGGTCGGCGGGGTGAGCACACCGCTGGCGAAGTGCCGCGCCGTGATCGCGTTCAGCGCCCGGGCGAGCGGCCGCGGGCGCCGGTCCGGATAGAGCCAACGAAGGCACGCATACCAGCTCCGGCGTACCCAGTCGCCGGCCCGCACGGACGTGGTGTCGCTCATCGCGGCATCCAGCCAAGCACGCCGACGGCGCGCCCACCAGGGACGACCCGCCATCCGAACCGGGCCGAAGGTCCCGATCGGGACCGCGGATCGGAGTGCGGGCTCGACCTGGGGATCAGCCCGGCGTCGCGGCTCCCGCCTGCGGAGTCACCTCGTTCAGGAGGAACACCTCGCCCGCGACCCCGCTGACCGCGGCCATCCGGCCAAACGGCGTGTCGAACGGAGCGACCACCACCGCCCCGCCCAGCTCGACCACAGTCGCGATCGTGCCGTCCAGGTCGTCGACGGCGAAGTACGTCCGCCAGTGCGGTGGCACCCCCTCCCCCACCTCCGCCGCGGTTCCGATCCCGCCGACCGTCCGCCCGTCGAGCTCGACCGTGGAGTAGGAGAACCGTTCGTCGCCGATCTCGGTGTAGGTGTAGCCGAACACGGTCGCATAGAACTCCTTGCCGGCCAGGTAGTCGCCCGTCATCGCCTCGTTCCAGGCCAGCGAGCCCTGCTCGTTGT
Source organism: Microlunatus ginsengisoli (assembly GCF_039537205.1). NCBI lineage: Bacteria > Bacillati > Actinomycetota > Actinomycetes > Propionibacteriales > Propionibacteriaceae > Microlunatus > Microlunatus ginsengisoli. Next base: position 316,742 of record NZ_BAABAB010000022.1, read on the forward strand.
AGCGGTTGACGCCGGTGTGCTGACCCGACTGCCACAGCCCGAACAGGCAGCCGGTCGGGTCCACCGCGAACGCCATCGTGCCGAAGTCGCCGATCTTCATCGGCGGAGCGAAGACCGTCCCACCGGCCGCGGCGACCCGGGCCGCGGCCGCCTCGGCATCCTCCACCGCGACGTACGTCGTCCAGGCCGGCGGCGGGCCGTCCGGACCCTGCACCGGTCCGATCCCGGCCACCGGCTCGCCGTCCACGCTGGCGACCGCGTAGTAGCCGAACTCCTCACCGCTCTCGCTGAACTCCCAGCCGAAGACCCCGGTGTAGAACGCCTTCGCCGCGGCGAAGTCCGGCGCCATCAGATCGACCCATGCCGGCGTGCCCTCCGGCCACGCCTCTTTCTTGACTGGCATGTCACTTCCTCCCCGACCGCCCGTGCGGTCCTGATCGGAGGCTACGACCCGGCACCGACAGTCCACGAGATGCCGCCGGGTCGTCGTCTGCGCGCCGAGATCCGGTCCGAACGGGCAGCGACGACTGCCCGTTCGGTTGCCCGTTGGTTCATGGCCGGCCTCTCCCGGCGCTGGCACGCTCGATCACGGTGCCGGCGGAGAGGATCGGGGATGTACGTCAGCGCGACCGACCGGCGGTACCCGGCCGATCCCGCTCGCCCGGTCCGCCCGCCGCCGCCCCGCGCGGAGAGCACCGGCGCCGCCCTGCTCCACCTCCAGCGCTCGGCCGGAAACGCGGCCGTGGCTCGGCTCGTCGTGCAGCGGTGCGGCGGCGAGGTGCACGACGGCTGCCCCTGCCAGGACGGGAAGGACGACGACGCCGAGGGCCCGGTCCAACGATCGGTCGGACCGGCCGCTGATCGTCCGGCGGCGACGACGTGGCCCGCAGCCGTCCAGCGCGTGCCGGGCAGCTACGACGCCGCGGAGCAGAAGAAGCTGATCACCGAGGCACTGCGCGACAAGGACATCGGCAAGGTCAAGTCGATCGACGACGGCGCGTACACCCTCGCCGACGACAGCCAGGCGATCGATCTGATCATGATCCTGCTCAATCAGGGATGGGTCGGCCCCCGGGACGAGAACGCGATCTACCAGATCTGGAAGAGCCGCGGCAAGGGTGTGCTCGACCTGGCCACCAAGTACACGTACGTGTGGAACATGTGCCTGTCCAGGGACGTGACCACCATCTGGGACCTGCCGGACCTCGCACCGGTCAAGAACGAGTTCAAGCAGGCGGTGGCGGCACGGGCTCGGGGCTATCTCGACGCCAACACCAAGACCGTGGCCACCGAACAGGCGCGCTACGGACTGGACGACGGCAGCGCGGCACCCACCGACCAGCAGGGCCGCGAGCGGGAGCGCCTGATGGTCGCGGCCGGCGAAGTCCAGAAGGCCCGCGATGCGATCAAGACGATGGACCGGATGCTGGTCGGCTACAACCACGTGACGGGCACGCCGACGGCGTCGCGGACCCAGCGCTGCGCGGCGATGTTCAATCCCGAGATGCCACCACCGCTGCCCGGCCATGCTCCGACGCCGGCGGCCGAGGACGCCGTGCTGCCGTCCTGGGACGACACCCACAAGAACTACGAGCGAGCGAATGCACTGATCCAGCACCACACCCGGCAGTACCCAGCGCTGGTGGCGCTGCGCGAGGACACCGAGCTCAACGACGTGGCCAAGCTCGGGGTGTCCTCGGAGCTCCCGGCCAATCAACTGACCTCGATGCAAATCGTGAAGCAGGCGCTCGCCACGACCAAGGCGAACATCGACAAGACCTATCCGCTGCTCTCCGACGCGAAGAAGGAGTTCGCGCTGGAGCTGCAGCCGATCCACGAGCAGCTGTTCCTCTCCGATCCGACCTGGCAGCAGCCTTTCCGCCGGCTGGTGGCACAGCGGGCAGTGAAGGAGCACGACAACGTCGAGTTCTGGAACACGATGGCCTTGCCGGCGGTCGGGATGGCGCTGATCGTGGTCGCCGAGATCGCCTCCGGCGGGTTGGCGACGTTCTTCTTCGCGGCCGCGGCGGCGGGCAGCATCGCGCAGGCCGCCGAGAGCTGGGACAAGTACTTCACCCTGAAGGCGGCATCGGAGACCCATCTCAGCGCCGAGACCGAGCTGCTGACCCGGGACCGGGCCAGCGAGCAGTTGCTCACCGCCGCGCTGGACACGGTGATGGCGTTCGTCGACGCCTACAGTGCGGCCAAGGGCGGTATCGACGCGGTTGCGAAGGCGCGCAACGCCGAGGCGAAGCTGGGATCGGCGTTGGGAAAGGAGGCGACCGTCGCCGCGGCAGAGGCGAAGGCGTCCCGGGTCGGGGTAGGCGCGGGCCACGAGGTCGCGGCGACCCGACGTGGAATCGAGCGCTGCAGCCCGGAACCGTGCCCGCTGATCGGGACCTTCTGGGAGAACACGCTGGAGCGCCATCCCGACGTCAAGGGCCGGCTGGAGAAGGACGCGGCGCTCGCCCGGACCGACCCGGTCTACGCGGCCCGCGACGCGGCCGCCGCCGACCAGTCGCTGCAGAACATCACCCAGCTCGAGGTGGAACTGTGGGCCGCCGCGATGCCCACGGCCATGACCCGCGGGGAGGTGAAGTTCACCAGGATCAAGCGGCTACCCGAGGCGCGCGCGGACATCGCCAACAAGACCCTCACCGCCGAGGACCTGGCAGTGGTCGAGAAGAACGTCGCGGAGATGAAGGCAGACGGGCGGCTGGCAGCCGACTACGTCTTCACGCCGAAGGCCGCCGTCGGTGCGGTGGTCCCGCTGGACCAGGCCGTCAAGGCAATGGAGATCATCGGGGTCAAGATGAGTGCCAACTCGGCGGTCGCCGAGTGCTGGCGGATCGCGGCGGAGGCCGCCCGGGGCGGTGCCGAGCTGACCGCGGAGAACTATGTGAAGTTCTACGATTCCGCCCGCGGCCGGTTCTGGCGGCTGCTCGGCAAGGACGAGCATGCGGCGGCGAAGAAGTTCTTCACCGACCACGGCTTCACCATCGACGGCTCGGGTGCGGCGTATCTCGATGTCGGCGGCGTGCACGCGCAGGAAGTGAGCCTGGGCCTGGACCACATGCTGCCCAAGGCGACCGGCGACAACTATGCACACGCCCTCGACGCCGAGCACCTCCAGTTCCTGATGCAGGCGGACAACACCAAGCTCAGCCACCTGGAGAAGGGCAAGCCGTCGTTGCGACGCTGATCACGGGTGGGCGGTCCAGTTGCCGTGCTCGCCGGCCGCTCCGGCCGGTGCACGGTCGGCGCCGACCTACTCGTGCGAGCCGTGCGCGAGGCGTCGCCGCCGCGCGATCAGCATCGTGGCGGCGCCGGCGAGCAGCAACAGGCCGCCGACGACGACAGTTGCCGGCCCGACGGGCGATCCGGTGGACGCCAGCGAGTCGTTGTCATTGCCTCCCGACGTGGATGTCGACGTGGATGTCGGCTCCGATGTGCTGGTCGACGTAGCGGTCGGTGATGGCGATGGCGACTCTGCCGGCGCGGCGGTCACGGTGACCGATGTCGGATCGCCCTGCCCGCCGTCCTTGTCGGTCGCGGTGAAGGCGGCGGCGTAGTCGCCCGCGGCGGCGTAGGTATGCGTCACCGGCGGATCGGCGGGACCGGTCAGCGACTCGACCGGCGACCCGTCACCCCAGTCGACGGTGTAGGTGAAGTCCGCCGACATGTCGGCAGACGAGGGGTCGTCGGCGCCGACCTTGATCGTGAACGGCACGCCGACGGTCGCGGCCAACGAGCCGGTCAACACGGAGTTAGGCGCCGTGTTGGTGACGAAGATCGTGCTCACCGCGGTCTCCTGCACCGATCCCGAAGTCACCCGCAGCGCGATCCGGTACGGCGTCGGCGTGTTCAGGCCGTCGTTGATCCCGAACGACTCGAGCTCGGCCCAGGTGAGCGTGGGCGAGGGGCCGGAGGCGTCGCCGAAGGTGCCGTCGTCGTTCAGGTCCCAGTCGTAGGTGTCCGCGCCGGGCGAGGACCCGGTGCCGTCGAGCGTGACACCCTGGCCCTCGGCGATGTCGTACGGCCCGCCGGCGGCGACCAGAAGCACGACGGTCTGGCTGACCGTGTTCGACGTGCTGTCCTGATACGAGTCGCTGCCGCTGTATTCCGCGACGACCGCGTGCGACCCCGCCCACAGCGCACTCGTCGTGTACATCGCGCGTCCGTTCGCGTCAAGGGCTGCGCCGGCCTCGACCACCGTTCCGTCGATGCTGAACGCCACCGTGCCGGTCGGCGTCGAACCCGGACCGGTCACCGTCGCGGTGAACGTGACGGGCTGGCCGAAGTTCGACGGCGAGCCGCTGGACGTCAGCACGACGCTGCTGGCTGCGGTGTTCACCCGCTGCACCAGGTCGGCGCTGACGCTGGGGGCGTAGTCGGTCGTCCCGACGTACCGCGCGGAGACGGTGTGCGCGCCACCAGCCAGCTGGGTCGAGGTGATGGACGCCGTGCCGTCGGCCGCGACCGGATAGGTTCCGGTGCCGAACGGCAGGCCGTCGACGACGAAGCCGACCTGGCCCTCGGTCACCGGCGCACCGCCGGCCACGCGGGTGACGGTGGCGGTGAAGGTGAGGTCGTCGCCGAATGTCGACGGGTTCGAGGATGAGGCCAGCGCGACCGCGGTCTCCACCTGGCCGACGGTGATGGAGCCGTCGGCCGACGTACCGGTGAAGACGTCGGTGCCGGTGTAGGTGCCGGTGATGGTGTGCGTACCGACCGGAAGACCCGACGTGTTCACCGTCGCCACGCCGGCGGTCAACGGCACGGGTGCCCCGAGCGGATCCCCGTCGACCGTGAACTGAACGGTGCCGCCGGTCGGGGTGGGCGTGCCGCTCACCGTCAGCGTGATCGGGACGGAGTCGCCGACGGTCGAGGTCGCGGGGAGCGTCAGCTGCCCGGTCGTAGCGACCTTCTCGACGTGCTGGTCGAGGGGCTGAGCCTGGCTCTCGGCGTAGGTCGTCGTGCCGGAGTAGGCGGCCGTGACCGCGTAGGTGCCCGCGGTAGCGAAGGTATGGTCGAGCACCGCCGTCCCGCCTGCCGTGAGCGCGACGGGCGCGCCCACCGGCGTGCCGTCGATGCTGAACTGGACCGTGCCGTCAGCAACCGGAACCGCGCCCGCGAGCACGCTGGCGGTGATGCTCACCTGCTGGCCGGGAATCGACGGATCGGTCGACGAGGACAGCATCGCCGTCGTCTCCACCAGCTCGACGACCTGGGGCAGGCTCGCGGGATCGCCGCTGTCGAGCGCGTCCGTGCCCGAGTACGCGGCGCCGATCGAATGAGTACCGGCAGCCAGAGCATTTGTGGTCAACGTGGCAACCCCGCTGCCGTTCAGTGGAACGGGCGCACCGAAGTTCGATCCGTCGATGGTGAACTGCACCGATCCGCCGGTCGCGGGGGCGCCGCCCGCCGTTACGGTGGCGGTGAAGGTCACGTCGGCACCGACCGTCGATGGATTGCGATCCGACGTCAGCGATGTCGATGTGCCGGTCTTGTTCACCACCTGAGTGACGCTCTTGTCACTGATGGAGTAGCGGTCGGTGCCGAGGTACGCGGCCGTGATGGCGTGGCTGCCCGCGGCCAGGGTGTCGATGGTCAGCGTCGCGGTGCCGTCGGCGTCCAGGTTGACCGGGCCGCCGAGCGGGGTCGCGCCGTCGCTGAACTGGACCTGGCCGGCGTCGACCGGAGCCGTGCCGGCCGTCACCCTGGCGGTGAACGTGATCGGCTGACCCACCAACGACGGGTTGTCACTCACGGTCAGGGCGGTGGCGGTCTCGACCTTCGTCACCTGCTGATTCAGATCGCCGTCGCTGGTCGCCAGGGTGGCGGTGCCGCTGTACGTCGCGGTGATCGGATGCGTCCCGGCGGTCAACGAGGTTGTGCTGACGGTGGCGATGCCACCCGCGGCGATCGGGACCGCCGACCCGAGGTCCGTGCCGCCGTCGGCGAACTGGACGGTGCCGGCCGTGACGGGGTCGCCGTCCACGTCGGTCACTGTCGCGGTGAAGACGACCTCGTCGCCCACGTGCGATGGGTTGAGGCTGGAGGTGAGCGCGGTCGTGGTCGGGATCAGGTTCACGACCTGATCGAGGTCGGCGTGGCTCTCGCCGAGCGTGCTGGTGCCGAGGTACGTCGCCCGGATCGGATGCGTGCCGACACTCAGGTTCGAGCTCGTGTAGGGCGCCACACCACTGGCCGACACGGGCACCGGAGCACCGAGGTCGGTGCCGTTGTCACTGAACTGCACCGACCCGGTGGTCACCGGGCTGCCGCCGGACGTCACGGTCGAGGTGAAGGTGACGGCCTCACCGACCGATGATGGATTCTTCGACGAGGTGAGCGAGGTCGCCGTCGGGCTCTGCGAGGTGATCGTCAGGCACCAGCCGTTCGCGATCGACCCGGCGTCGGCAGAGGCGTCGTCGAACACCCACAGGCTCCAGGTCCCGTTGGCGCTGGCCCCGTTGAAGGTCGAGAGCGTGGTCGCGCTGCTCGGCGCCGGCGCGGGCGCTGGGAAGCTGTCGACTTGCCCGTCCGGATCGTTGTCCGTGGGCTTGAAGGTGCCGCTGACCAGCGGATTCGGTAGTCCGCTCGCGGCGGCGTCGTCGAACGTCAGGTTCAGGTTGCTGACTGCCGGGCTGATGTTGTTCTGCGCCGGGTCGCTGAGCAGCAGGAGATTCTTGGCCGGAGTCGGCCCGGACAGCATGATGTCCAGGTCCGTCGGAGACGCATGCGAGAGCCCCTTCAGGGTCGCCGTGATCTTGGTGACCTGGCCGCTGAGCCCACTGACGAAGATGTTCGAGGGATAGGGAACCGCCTTGCCTTGGCTGGGTATGTCGATCGGGCCGGTATTGCAGTAGGTCTGGCCGGTGACCACGGTCTTGTTGTCGACCCGCTGGTCGACCGAGCCGTTGCTGCCCAGGAAGCCGGTCGCGCCGCTGTACGTCGCGACGATCGTGTGCGTTCCCTCGGTCAACGCAGAGGTCGTGACTCGAGCTGTCCCGCTGCCGTTCAGTGGCACCGGAGCGCCGAGGTTCGTGCTCCCGTCGGCGAACTGGACGGTGCCGGACGTCACCGCGCTGCCACCCGCGCTGACGGTCGCCGTGAACGTCACGGCGTCGCCGGTGAAGCTCGTGCTATCCGACGAGGCGACCGTTGTCGTCGTCGACACGGCCGCGGTCTCGGTGGTGAGCGACAGGCTCCAGCCTCCGGCGATGCTGCCGAGGTCGCCGCTGGTGTCGTCGACGACGTACAACGACCAGGTGCCGTTCGGGTTGCTGCCGGTGAAGGCGCCGGCCAGCGTGGTCTGACTGGACGGCGCCGGGGCGGGTGCCGGGAACGTGTCAGAGCTACTGCCCTGGTTGGTGGGCTTGTAGGTGCCGGTCGGAAGGACGACCTGACGAGGAACCGGCCCCGTGGCGCTGTCGGAGAACGTGAGATCGACGTTGCTGGCGGTCACCAATTGAGCATTGGGAAACGTCGGCGGACTGGGATCGCCGACATCGGAGACGACGATGAGGTTCTTTCCATCCGGCGCCACCAGCAGAACATCGATGTCGTTGAAGGCCGAATGGGTCACGTTGTGCAGGATGACGGTGACATTGGTGACCAAGCCCGTCATCCCGGAAACGGAGACATTCGACGGACACGGGCTGGCCTGCCCGATCTGGTTCGCCGATCCGGTCGCCGGGACGGCGATCGAGGTGGTGTTGGAGAACGTGTTCGTGCCGTCCGCCGCGGCGCTCGGGCTCCCGAGCACGATCCAGCCGAGTGCCAGCACGAACGCGGTCAGGAGTGCCAGAAGGCCGCGACGGCGCGGCAACTCTGCGCGACCGGTCGCCCTCATCGGCACACTCCCCCCGCGGAGCCGCTCGCCCGAGTGGAGGAATCAGGGGGTAGCGCGGTCTCCGCCGTCACGGCACACTATGTCGAGTTCCGGCCGAAATGGCTAGGTCTCGGGCCCGTCATTCCGTACCGCGACACCTCAATTCCCGTACTACGTAGGAGGCAGGTCGTGGACCCGTTCATCGGCGAGCTCAGGCTCTTCGGCTTCAATTTCGCCCCGCGCGGCTGGGCGCTGTGTCAGGGACAGCTGATGTCGATCAGCCAGAACACCGCATTGTTCTCGCTGCTCGGCACCATCTACGGCGGCAACGGCCAGACCACGTTCGCGCTGCCGGACCTGCGCGGACGTACCGCATTGAGCTTCGGCCAGGGATCGGGCCTGTCCAACTACGACCAGGGCCAGGTCGGCGGCACCGAGCAGGTGACCCTGATCGCGAACCAGCTGCCGCCGCACAACCACACGGTGGCCGCTTCGTCCGCGGCAACCGGCAAGAATCCGGCGAACTCGTTCCCGGCCTACAACGCCGACTCGTCGAACTACGGGTCGAGCGCTGACCTGACGATGAACCCGGCCATGGTGGGCGGCGGCGGCAGCTCGCAGCCGGTCGCCATCGCACCGCCCTACCTGGTGCTCAATTGGTGCATCGCCCTGGAGGGCATCTTCCCCTCCCGCAACTGAGTCACGCGCGCAACAACTCCCCGCGAGTTGTCAGGTTCTCAGCGAGCTATGGCTCGCTGAGAACCTGACAACTCGTCAGAAGGAGGTGATTCGCTCGACCAGGCGTCGCTTGAGGTCCCACGGAGCGAAGGCGCTCTTGGCTGCGTTCACGGCGAAGCGGCGGCAGTCCTCGACGCCCAGATCGAACTGCTCGGCGACCAGTCCCAGCTCCCGGCTGAGGTTGGTGCCGCTCATCAGCTGGTTGTCGGAGTTCACCGTGACCCGGAACCCGAGCGCGTCCAGCCGGGCGATCGGATGCTCGGCCAGCGACGGCACCGCCGCGGTCTGGACATTCGACGAGGGGCACATCTCGAGCGCGATCTGCTGATCGCGGACGTACGCGGCGAAGTCGCCGACGACCTCGTGCCCGTCGTCGGCGACGGTGACGTCGTCGGCGATGGCAACCCCGTGCCCGATCCGGTTGGCGTCGCAGAGACATACCGCGCCCCAGATCGAGCGCAGGTCGTCCGCCTCCCCGGCGTGGATGGTGTAGAACGCGCTGGCCTGGCGGAGCAGCTGGAAGGAGGCCAGGAAGCGCTCCGGCGGGAAGCCCTTCTCGGCTCCGGCGATGTCGAAGCCGGCCACGCTGTCATTGCGATACCGCACGGCCAGCTCGGCGATCTCCGTCGTCGGCTCCGGGACGTGCCGCATCGCGGTGACGAGCTGGCGGACCACGATCTCGTGGCCGCGCTCGGCCGCAGCGCTCATGCCCTCGGCCAGCCCGTCGCGCACCGCCTCGACGGCCTGCGCGACGGTGAGGCCGGCGCGGGTGTGCTGCTCGGGTGCCCAGCGCGCCTCGCCGTAGATCACCCCGTCGGCGGCGAGGTCCTCGACGAACTCCCGAGCGACGCGGCGAAGATCTTGCGCGCGCTGCATCACGGCAATCGTCTGGTCGAAGGTGACCAGGTAATCCACCAGCGAGCCGGAGTTGCAGGAGTCCACGAACCAGGTCCGCAGCGCGTCGGGATCGGTGGCCGGCAGCTCGTGACCGATCTCGCCGGCGATCTCGACGATCGTGGTCGGCCGCAGTCCACCGTCGAGATGATCATGGAGGCAGACCTTCGGCAGTGCGCGCAGCAGTTCGGGATCGAGGCTCATGAGTTACCATCCTGCCGCTCCCGCGCACGCCGGAGATGCTCGGGGCCGAACGCCATCGGCAGCACCTCCGCCATCGCGCGGGTGCCGTCCACGGTATCCACGAGAAGATCCGGTCCGCCGTGCTCCCAGAGCAGCTGCCGGCAGCGCCCGCACGGCATCAGCGGTTCGCCCCGGCCGTCGACACAGGCGAAGGCGACCAGCCGACCGCCACCGCTCGCGTACAGGCTGGACACCAGGCCGCACTCCGCGCACAGCGTGATCCCGTACGAGGCGTTCTCTACGTTGCAGCCGACCACGATCCGCCCGTCGTCGGTCAGTGCCGCCGCGCCCACCGGGTAGTGCGAATACGGCACATACGCGCTCGTCGAGACCTCACGGGCAGCCCGGCGCAGCGCCTCCCAATCGACCACGGCACTCACTTTCCTGGGATCGGGACGGCGGTCACGGCTTCTCGTACGGGATACCGTCCGCGGCCGGCGCCCGAACCCTGCCGACCAGGCCGGCCACGGCGATGATCGTCGCGATGTAGGGCAGGATCAACAAGAACTGGCTGGGCATCGGCGTGCTCAGGGTCTGCAGCTGTGAAGCCATCTGGGTGACGAAACCGAAGAACAGTGCCATCACCGCGGCATACACCGGGTGCCACCGGCCCATGATCAACGCGGCCAGCGCGATGAAGCCGTTGCCGACGGTGAACTCCTTGGAGAACGAGCCGGTCGAGGCCAGGGTGAAGTAGGCGCCACCGAGCCCGGCGAACACACCGCCGGCCAGCACGGCGGACCAGCGGATCGCCCGGACGCTGATGCCGACCGTGTCGGCCGCCTCGGGATGCTCGCCGACCGACCGGATCCGCAGCCCCCAGATGCTCTTGAACAAGATCAGCCAGACCACCACGACCGAGATCGCCGCCAGATAGGCGAGGATGGTCTGCTCGAACAGCACCCGGCCGAAGAACGGGATCTTCGACAAACCCGGGATGGCGATCGTCTCCAGCACCGGGGCCGAGTTGTACTTGTCGGCGGCGGGCTGTACCAGCTGGTCGAACAGGAAGCCGGTGATGCCGACCGCGAGCAGGTTCAGCACGACGCCGAGCACGACCTGGTTGACCAGGTACGTGATCGCGAACAGGGCGAGCAGGGCGGCCATCACCACCCCGGCGATGACGGCGGCGATCAGCGCGGCCGTGACCGACTGGGTGACGCTGCCGACCACCGCTGCGGCGAACGCCGCGGTCAGGAACTGGCCCTCGATCGACACGTTCACCACGCCGGAGCGTTCGCACAGCACGCCGCAGAGCGCACCCAGGACCAGCGGCGTGGCCAGCGACAGCGTGCCGGCGAACTGGTTCGCGACCGGGAACGGCAGGTCGCGCCCGGCCGCGGCCCAGGTCAGAAAGCCGATCACGACGGCGAGCCCGGCCACGACGGCCGCGATCACCGGCCAGAACCGCCGCATCCGACCCGACAGGAACGCCGCCCCGCAGAGCAGGCAGGCCACCGCGGCGATCGCGACCGTCGGAACTCCGGGAACCGTGATCGTCGGCAGCTGGACCGGGTCGAACGCGTCGGACAAGGCGAAGCGGGCCGAGCCGGTGGTGGACACCAGCAGGATCAGCAGCAGTACGCCGACGACAGCGATCAGGATGCCGGTCGAGCGCCGCTGCCGGCGCTTCTCCACCGATTCGACGTACGTGGGCTGGGCCCGTTCGACGGACCGCTCCGGGGCTCCGGACTCGGTGGCGCGCACGCTCATCCCAGGCCTCCTTCCATCGCCGGGACGGACGTACTCGGTTTCGTCTTGCGCGCCTTGAGGAACGGCACCAGGGTCGAGACCAGGGCGGGGGCGGCGACGAACAGCACGATCAGCGCCTGCAGCACCGTGGTGAGCGTCAGCGGGGTCTGGGCCTCGCTCTGCATCGCCAGGCCGCCCGCGTGCAGGCCGCCGAACAGCAGCCCGGCCAGCACGATGCCGAGCGGTTTTGACCGGCCCAGCAGGGCGACGGTGATCGCGTCGAAGCCGATGGAGCCGACCAGGCCGAGCGACAGCGGCACCGGCGTGCCGTCGACGCTCGGCGCCAGCGCCGCCTGCACCCCGGCCAGGCCGGCGAGCCCGCCGGCCAGCAGCATGGTGATCACGGTCGTCCGGGCCACGCTCATGCCGGCGGTCGCGGCGGCGTGCGGGTTCGCACCGACGGCCCGGATCGCGAATCCGGTGGTGGATCGCTCGAGCACCCACCAGTAGCCGACGGCGGCGGCGATCGCCAGCAGGAAGCCGAAGTGCAGCCGCGATCCCTCGATCCGCGCCAGGGTTGCGTTCCAGTCCACGATCGGCGAGATCGGGTCGGTCCGGCCGGGCCGCTGGAACGCGGCGGTTGTCAGCAGGTAGGCCAGCATGCCCGCCGCCACGTAGTTCAGCATGATCGTGACGATCACCTCGTGCGCACCGGTCCGGGCCTTGAGCCAGCCGACAATGCCGCCCCACAGAGCGCCACCCGCGATGCCGGCGGCGACGGCGACCGCCGCGTGGATCACCGGCGGCAGGTGGAACGTGAAGCCGACGTACGCGGCGAGGATGGCACCCCAGATCGCCTGGCCCTGGGCGCCGATGTTGAACAGCCCGGCCCGGAACGCGAGGCCGACGCCGAGGCCGGCACAGATCAGCGGCGCGGCCTGCGCGGTGGTCTCGGTGATCGGCTCCCAGCCGCCGATCGCGCCCTTGATCAGCGCCGAGTACGCGCTGGACACCTTCTCCCACGACGCCTGAATGGCATCGCCCGGGCGGGCGAAGAAGTAGGAGTACGTCTGCCGCACCTCGGTATCGGAGACGATCATCAAGATCGCGCCGACCAGGAATGCCAGCACGAACGCAGCGATCGTCGTCGCCACGTCCTGCCACAGCTTGGGCGAAGACCAGCGCTCCCGCAGCATCGCCGCGTACGACCGCTTCTGCTGCGGATCGGCGGTCCGGCTCATCGCGCGTCCTCCCCCGCTGCGTCGCTCTCGACGCGCTCTCGGGCGGCCGCCAGCTCGGCGGCCTCCTCCTCGGCGGCCGATGTCGTCGTCGCAGCCGCCATCGCCTCGTCCGTCGGCACCCCGGCCATCATCAGACCAAGCACCTCGCGGGAGGTGTCCGGACCGACGATGCCCACGATCTTCCCGCGGTACATCACCGCGATCCGGTCGGCCAGAGCCGAGACCTCGTCCAGCTCGGTGGACACGATCAGCACCGCGGTGCCGCGGTCGCGCTCGGCCACCAGCCGCTGGTGCAGGAACTCGATCGCGCCCACGTCGACACCGCGGGTGGGCTGGCTGGCGATCAGCACCGACAGCGGCCGGGACAGCTCGCGGGCGAGGACGACCTTCTGTTGGTTGCCGCCGGACAGCGATGACACCGGGGTCTCGATGGACTGCGTGCGGATGTCGAACTCCTCGACCAGGCGGTCCGCGGTCGAGCGGATGGTGCCGAGGTCCAGCGCGATGCCCTTGGCGTACGGCCTTTCGGCGAACGTGTTCAGGACCAGGTTCTCCGCCACGCTGAACGACCCGACGAAGCCATCGTGCTTGCGGTCCTCCGGGACGAATCCCAGTCCGGCGTCGATGGTCTGCTTCGGCGTCGCGTTCGTGATCACCCGACCGTCGAGCCGCACCTCGCCGGACGTCACCGGGGTGACACCGAGCAGGGCCTCCGCCAGCTCGGTCTGCCCGTTGCCCTGGACACCCGCGACACAGAGGATCTCACCGCCACGGACATCGAGGTCGATGCCGTCGACGACGATCGCGCCGCTCGGACCGGCGACCGAGACGTCCTGCAGCGTCAGCCGGGGCTCGGCCGAGACCTCGGTCTGCTCCTTGGCCACGGTCAGGCTCACGGCACGGCCGACCATCAGCTCGGCGAGCTCGGCCTCGGAGTCGGTCGGCTGTGCCGTGCCGACCACCTTGCCGCGCCGGATCACGGTGATCTTGTCCGCGATCGCGCGGACCTCGCGCAGCTTGTGGGTGATGAAGACGATCGCCTTGCCCTCGTCGCGGAGCGAGCGCATCACCGCGATCAGCTCGTCGATCTCCTGCGGGGTCAGCACGGCAGTCGGCTCGTCGAAGATCAGGTACGTCGCGTCGTTGGCCAGTGCCTTCAAGATCTCGACCCGCTGCTGCACCCCCACGGGCAGATCCTCGACCACCATGTCGGGGTCGACCGCGAGGCCGTACCGGTCGCTGAGCTCGCGCACCAGCCGCCGGGCCGAGCGCATGTCAAGCACCCCTGCACCACCGGGCTCGCGACCGAGCACCATGTTCTCGGCGACGGTGAACACGTCGACGAGCATGAAGTGCTGGTGCACCATGCCGATGCCGGCCGCCATCGCCTCCTTCGGGTTGCGCGAGGTGTGCGGCCGTCCGTCGACGGTGATCGTCCCCTCGTCCGGCTGCAGCAGCCCGTAGAGCACGTTCATCAGGGTCGACTTGCCCGCGCCGTTCTCGCCGAGCAGACAATGGATCTCGCCGGGCAGGATGTCCAGGTCGATCCGATCGTTGGCGACCAGCGATCCGAACCGCTTGGTGATCCCGCGCAGGCGCAGTCCCGAGTGTTCGGCGTCGGTGGGCACCGTCTCGCTGATGACCTCAGTCACAGCCCGATCCTCTCATCGTGCCACTGGCAACGCCCTTCGACAGGCTCAGGGCACGCACACCGCCCTTCGACAAGCTCAGGGCGCGTACCCGTTCGGCCGGTCCGAGGGCCCGGATCTCGACCTGCACCGACGCTGCGCGGCCGTGGAGCGGAGGGTGAAACGCGCTTTCGTTTCACCCTCCGCGACGAACGAGCCGGCCTCAGCGCAGCGGAGCGCTGGAGCGAGGCTTGCCGAGCGCTAGCATTCAGCTCGTCGGCTGCGACTTCGACGTGATCTTGATCTTGCCGGAGACGATGTCGCCCTTGAGCGCGTCCAGCTCCGACTTCAGCTCGGCCGGGACCTTGGCGTCGAAGTCGTGGAACGGAGCCAGACCGGTGCCGTTGTTCTCCAGCGTGCCGATGAAGGGCTCGTTGGAGAAGCTGCCGTCCTTCGACGCCTTGATCGCATCGGTCACCGCGACGTCCATCGCCTTGTAGACGCTGCTCATGATCTGCGAGCAGTACTGCTCCGCACTGACACAGCCGTCGGTGTCGACCCAGATCGCGTTCACCTTGCCGTTGCTGGCCTTGGCCGCCTGCAGGCCACCGATGCCGGCCGGCCCGGCGACGGGGAAGATGATGTCCGCACCCTGGCTGATCAGACCCTGGGCGACCCGCTGGCCACCCTTGGTGTCCTCGAAGTCACCGGTGAACTGGCCGTCCTGCTTGGCCGCGTCCCAGCCGAGGACGGCGACGTTCTTGCCCTTCTGCTGGTTGTAGTAGTCCACGCCCTGGGCGAAGCCGTCCATGAAGATGGTCACGGTCGGGATCTTGGCCCCGCCGAACGTACCGACCTTGCCGGTCTGGCTCATCCCGGCGGCCAGGTAGCCGGCCAGGAAGCTGGACTCGGCGGTGTTGAAGACCAGCGGCTTGAGGTTCTTCACCGCCGGGAACTTCTCGGTGTCGTTGTAGTCCACGATCGCGAAGTCGATGTCGGGGCTCTTCTTCGCGGCCGCCAGCGTCGCGTCGCCGAGCAGGAAGCCGACCGTGACGATGATGTTGCACTTCGCGTCCACCATCGACTGGATGTTCTTGGCGTAGTCGGCGTTGGCGGAGGACTCCACCTGGCCGGTCTGGATGCCGAGCTGCTCCTTGGCGTCGGTGAGGCCCTTGTAGGACGTCTGGTTGAAGGACTTGTCGTCGAAGCCGCCGGAGTCGGAGACCATGCACGCCTTGAAGTCGGAAGCCCCTCCACTGGCGGCGCTGCTCGGGGCCGCGCTGGCCCCCGGGCTCTCGGTCGTGCTGCCGGGCGGCTGTGCACAGCTGGACAGAGTCAGGGCGAGGGCGCTGAGCGCCACACCCGCCGCGACGATGAGCTTCTTCACGTCGTCCTCCTGGGCTGCTTCGGTGATTTCTTCGGCCCGGACCGCCTCTGGCGGTGGTTTCTTTCCCCCGGGTCCGGGTGGCACTCTAGCCCGCCCAGCCCCCAGTTGAACCCGTCTGCGACCAGATTGGGGCCGTGGAAACCTGATTGTGACGTGCGGGCTTTCTCAGCAACCGCCCGTCCGACCCGTCGCGCGCCGACGTCGGATCCCTCCGCTCGATTCGGATCCCGTGCAAAGGATCCGAACCGACCGGGGGGATCCGAACTGACCGGAGGGATCCGAACCGACCTGAGCGATCCGAAGACCTCAGGAGGATCCGCTCGTGCTGGCGAGCTCGGTCAGCACCTTCAGCCCGGTGCCGATGCACTTCTCGTCGACGTCGAAGGTCGACTGGTGGATGTCCGGCGCGGACCGCGCGCCGGCCGGCCGGACGCCGAGCCGGGCGAGCGCCCCCGGCACCTGCTGCAGCATCCAGGAGAAGTCTTCGCCGCCGAGCGACTGCTCGGTGGTGCCGACGCTGCCCCGCCCGAGGACGGCCTTGGCCGCCGCCGAGAACCGCTCGACCCCGCTGGCGTGGTTGACCGCCGGCGGCACACCGGCGGTGATCGAGACATGAATCCCGACGCCGTACGGTGCCACGACCTGGGTCGCCAGCGAGGTGATGATCTGCTGCGCGTCGCGCCAGCCGTGCACGCTCAGCGCCCGTAGGGTCCCCTCGATCTCGCCGCTGGCGGGGATGGCGTTGGTCACGTTGCCGGCGTGGATCCGTCCCCAGACCAGCGAGACCCCGCTGCGCGGGTCGACCCGGCGGGTCAGGAGCAGCGGCATGGTGGTGGCCAGTGCGCCGAGTGCGCCGACCAGGTCGCCGGTGAGGTGCGGTCGCGAGGTGTGGCCGCCGGAGCTGGACAGCCGGATCAGCACGCTGTCCACGGCCGAGGTGATCGCGCCGGTGCGCAGCGCGATCCGGCCCACCTCCGTCCGCGGGTCGCAGTGCATGGCGTACACCTCCGACAGCCCCTCCAGCGCGCCGCCGTCGATGGCGTCCAGCGCTCCACCCGGGCTCGTCTCCTCGGCCGGTTGGAAGATCAGCCGGACCCCGTGGTCCAGCAGGCCCTGCTCGCGCAGCTGGGTCAGGATCAGTCCCACCCCGAGCACGATGGCGGTGTGCACGTCGTGGCCGCAGGCATGACACACCCCCGGGATCACCGACCGGTAGGGAACGTCGTTGGCCTCCTGGATCGGCAATGCGTCGATGTCGGCGCGGAGCCCGACCAGGGGCGGCTCGGTGCTGCCGTCGGGCAGGATGTCGCACAGCGCCCCGGTGCCGACCTCGAGCAGCTTCGGCGCCAACCCGGCCGCCGTGAGCGTGTCGATGATCAGTTGGGTCGTCCGGTGCTCGGCATGGCCGACCTCGGGGTGGGCATGGATGTCGCGACGGATGGCCACCAGCCGGTCGTTCAACCGCTCCGCCGCGCGGGTGATCATCTGCCGTCGGTGCACGGGCGTTAGTTTGGCACGTGGCCGACCGGCGTCGGGACCGTCGCGGGACCGCGGTTCAGTCGGTGAGCCAGTGCACCGCGCTGCGCGCGGCCTCCTCCGCCTCGACCTGGGTCGGATAGCGGTGCTCGGCGAAGTAGGCGACGTCGTACCAGGCGCCCATGTCCTCCGGATCGCGCCGGAACTCCTCGAAGCCGTACGTCCCGTCCGGCCGGGCGAACACGTCGACGCAGCGGTTGTGCTCCTGGGTCTCGTAACTCGCCAGGATGGTCCAGGTCGGATCGAGATGGGTCACGCTCGAACCTTAACCGCGCCCGGATCTCGTGCGGACGTGCAGTGGTGCATTCTGTGCGAACGCCGGGATTTCGCGTCTCGCACTCGCGCGCTGAGGCGCATCGATCGGGGGTTGTGTTCGGGGGTTGACGCACGATCGGGATCAATACGGTGCACCGACGCCGCAGCAATTCATCCACAGCCGATCCACCGGCCAGATCACCCGTCCAGGAGACAGTTCAGTGCCCAGTTTCACCAAGATCCGCCGCGCTGCGGTCGCCGTCGTCGCCAGCCTCGCGGTTCTCGGCGGTACTGCTGCCGCGGTTGCTGCGCCGGAGGTCGCGTCGGCCTCGACCACCAGCCATCACAAGCATCACGCCACGCGCGCCGAGAAGCAGGCCGTCGGCATGGCGAAGGACTACCTCAAGCACATGCCGTTCTCGAAGAAGGGGCTCATCGAGCAGCTCCAGTACGAGGGCTTCACGCACAGCCAGGCTGTCTATGGCGTCAACCATGTCAAGGTCAACTGGAACACCCAGGCGACCAAGATGGCCAAGTCGTACCTGAAGTACATGCACTTCTCACGCTCCGGTCTGATCCAGCAGCTGGAGTACGAGGGCTTCACCCACTCCCAGGCGGTCTACGGCGTCAACCACGCCGGTCTCTGACCGGCACGCAGCGACCCCCGGGCAGTACGCTCGGGGGTCGCTGCTTTTCACCGACGCATGCAGACCCGATGGCGAATCTCCACCGACGCCTGTCCCGCCGGCGCGGACGCGATGTGCTTGGCTGGTGGGGCGGGACTCGAGAGCGTCCGGAACAGAGGCACCAGTCGTGAATGACCGAGCAGGCACGGGCGACGGCCTCGGGTCGGACCCGGTCCGCGCTGCGACAGACCCGATCGCGGGAGAACTGGTCAGCAAGGCTTTCGACTAGGACGGCGGACGGCCGGCTACGCCCTCCCTTGATCGACGCCCGGCGGGCCCCCTGCCGACAGGTTCACCGCGCGACCCTGCCACCGGCCGGGCCGCGCCCAGACGACGTTGCCGACCTCGAGGGCTGCGCCGCAGTTGTCGCAGAACTCGACCCTGTCCGTGCTGTGTCCGCAGGTTCGGCAGGAGACCGTGAAGACCGGCTCCTCTGTCGACGAAGGTCGGTGGGCGTGCGACCAGGCGGCGTACGCGTGCAGGATGGGCAGCGCGTCAGCCGCGGCGCCGGTCGGGACGTACTCCTGACGCGGCCGATCCCCCTGGGAATAGGGACGCTGGACCAGCAGCCCGTCGGCGACCATCGCCGCCAGCCGGGCGGCGAGGATGTTGTCGGACGCGCCGACCCTCCGCTTGAACTCGTCGAAGCGCCGCGCCCCGGACAGTGCCTCGCGCAGGATCAGCAGGGTCCAGGGATCCCCGACGACGTTGATCCCGCGCGCGATGGGACACGGCTGGTCGCTCCAGTCCGAGCGTTGCGGCATCGAATCCTCCCAGTTTGCTTGCTTGAAGAAAGCTTAGCTCGTACGATGTCGCCATGCTAGCTTTCGTCAAGAAAGTGAATGAAGCCGCAGCCGGGCCCGATCAGTGGTCCGTACGTCGACGGCTCGTCGTGGCCGGCACCCTGCTCGGCGCACTGGCGGTCGGTGCCGCGGCCGGCGCGGGCAGCCCGCTGTTCGTGTACGAGCAGAGCCGTTGGCAGTTCCCCGACTGGATGCTGACCGCTCTGTTCGCCGTGTACGCGCTCTCGCTGCTGGGCACGCTGGTGGTGGCCGGTTCCCTGTCGGACCACGTCGGCCGCCGGCCGGTGCTGACCGGCGCCCTGCTGGTGATGCTGGCGGCGTCCGTGCTGTATCTCAGCGCCGACGACGCCGTGTCGTTGCTGGCCGCCCGAGCGCTCCACGGTGTGGCGACCGGCGCCGCGCTGAGCACCTTCACCGCCTTCGTCGCGGAGTCGGTGCCGCCTGCGAGTCGCGGCACCTATACCCAGCTGGCCGGGACGGTGCCCATCAGCGGACTCGCGCTCGGCGTGCTGGTCGGTGGACTCGCGGTGTCGAGCGGCGACGCCCCGGTCCACACCGTCTTCATCCCGTTGTTGGTGGTGTACCTGCTCGCGATCGTGGCGACGCTGGCCACCCCGGAGACCGTGAGCCGCGCTCCCGGCGCGCTTCGCTCGCTCGTTCCTCGGGTGGTGGTGCCGGCGCCGCTGCGAGCGGACTTCCGGCGGTTCATCCCGCTGGTCGCCGCCACTTGGATGACCACCGGGCTCTTCCTCGGGCTCGTCCCCGCGCTCAACAGATCGGTGTTCGGCATCACGTCGGGCGTGACCAGCGCGCTGATCGTCTTCCTGCAGCCGGCGGCGGCAGCAGTTACCGGCATCGTCGCGAGCCGGATCGCGGCGGGCCGGGCAGCACTCCTCGGAGCGTCCGGCGTGACCGTCGGTGCGCTGGCCGTGATGGCCGGAGTCGCGGGTCACCAGCTGCCACTGTTGATCATCGGCGCCGTGCTGGGTGGGTTCGGCAACGGGGCCGGATTCGCCGCGGTGCTGCGGTTGCTGAGTCCGCGGGCCGCGCTGCACGAACGAGCCGGACTGGTGGCGGCGATGTTCGTCGTGGCCTATCTCAGCTTCGGCGTGCCGGTGCTGATCTCCGGTGCCGCTCTCGGTCCGTGGGGTTTCGGATCGACGGTCGCCGTCTACTGCCTGGTGCTCGCCGTGCTGGGCGGCATCTCCGTGGTTCTGCTGCGAACCGGCGATCGCCGGAGCCGGGCCGTCCAGCCGACCCCTGCCAGCCAGCCGGTTGCCGTTGGCCGACCCTGTGGCGGACAGACCGGATGACCACCGCCCAGGTCAGGACGAGCGGTTCGCGACCGGGCGGTTCAGCGAGCGGCGAGGGCGGTGGCGAGACCGGTGCCGGCGTCGCTGACGCTGCTTGCGGTGGCGCCGACGCTGAGGACGGCCACGGCGATGCTTCGTTCGGGGATCCGGACGGTCTTGGCTTGCCAGGTCGACCAGCTTCCGCCGTGGCTGACGACGCGGCCGTGACTCGTCGGCGTGATCCGGACACCCCAGGCGTAGTCCACTGGTGATCCGTCCGTCAGCTGGGTGGTCGTCTCGGCGAGGCGGTGGACCTCGGCGCCGAACGCTCGAGCGTTGCACGCCTCCAGCCATCGCAGCAGGTCGTCGATCGAGACCCACAACGCGCCGTCGCCGATCGTTCCGGGCGGGTTTCGGCAGCCCGGAACCTCGACGGGCGGGCCGCCCAGGCGGGTGTGGTTCATCGTCAGCGGGCCGAAGAGCGTCGTCGCCGCAAGGTCGGCGATCGGCCGGTCCAGGCTCCGCGACAGGCACTCGGCGAGCAGCACGTAGCCGGTGTTGTTGTAGGAGTACCTGGTTCCGGGCGCGGCCCGCGCGGTGGGCCGGAAGCGCTGGAAGCGCTCGATGACGTCGGTGTTGCTACTGGGGTCACCGTCACTGAACTCGACGACGTCGGCCAGTCCCGAGGTGTGGTGGATGAGGTGCTGGACCTGCACGAAACCGGTTTGGGCCGACAGCTCCGGCAGCCATCGGGAGACCCTGTCGATGGGCTGGAGGGCGCCGTCGATCACCGCGCGGGCGAGGAGGATGCCGATCATCTGCTTGGTCACCGATGCGCCGTAGAACTCCGACGCAGGATGTACGCGGGTGCCGGCATAGCCGCCGCGACAGACGACCTCCGATACGCCTCGAACCGCTGCACCGATGGCCACGGCGTCGGCGTCGAGGTCGGCGAGCGTCGAGGCCAAGACTTCCGTCAGGTCGAGATCGGCCACCCACGCATCATCCCAATGGCGCGTGGGCGGCCGGGCGTGGATAGTCCCGGGCGTGGATAGTCCCGGGCGTGGATAGTCCCGGGCGTGGATAGTCCCGGGCGTGGATAGTGATGGTGTGGAGATCCAACTCGCGATGGTCGTGCTGGAAGTTCGAGACCTCGACGCCTCGGTCAGGTTCTATCGGCAGCTGGGCCTGGACGTTCCTGACCCGATCGGCGATCGGCCGCTGACGGTTCATCGCATGGGTAGCGGTGTCAGCCTCCTGCTGACGACATCATTCGCATCGCGGTACGACCCGGCGTTCGAGCGTCCGATCAGCGGATACCAGCAGCTGCTGGAGTTCTACGTCGGCGAGGACGCGGCGGTGCGGTCCGTCTGGGCGAGCCTGATCGACGCCGGCTATCGCGGGCGGATGCCCCCGACCAAGACGAGCGGACCCTTCGCCGCCATGATCGACGACCCGGACGGGAACGTCGTTCTGATCACATCGGACGAGGCGGCCCGGCCGGGTTGATCGCCACCGGCGGTGATCGGCGGGCCGGCTCGATCGTGCGACGTCGTCCGCGGTCTACGTCGTCGCCGGCGTCACGGCCAGCCCATCGAGGAGTACGTCGGTCATGCGCTTTGCACGATCGTTGCTGACGGCGGGCCGGGTGTCGACGGGCGGTGCGTCGGCGAGGCGGCTGAGGGCGTGGATGAGGTCCTCGGCTCGGATGTCGGGGCGGATGGTCCCGTTCGCGGCGCCCGCGTCGAGGATCGCCTGAACTCTCGGCGCGAGCACGCCGAGGAACTGCGCCGGCAGCGGCGCGTACGCGGGGTCCCCCGAGTGGAGCGCGCTCGCGAAACCCTGCTTGGTCGCGACGAACCGAGCGAGGCTGTCCGCCCAGAGCCGGATTGCCTCGGCGGGCGGATACTCGGCGGAGAGCCGATCCGCCTCGGCCGCCGTCGCGTCCAGCTCGCGGCGGAACACCGCGATGATCAGGTCGGAGCGCTGCGGATAGTTGCGATAGATCGTTCCCACCCCGACGCCGGCCCGGGCGGCGATGTCGCGCATCGGGGCATCCACACCGGAGTCGGCGAAGGCGGCCTTCGCGGCCTGGAGCACCGCCTCGGTGTTGCGCACGGCATCGGCCCGTTTGCGCCGAGGGAGGCCGCCCGGCGGCTCCGGTGAGCCCATCAGCACCCCCTCGATGACAAACGGAACGATGATCCGTATATTAGCGGAAGGCTGTTCCGCTTTGCTCAGCCTAGCCGTCCTGCTCGATGGGAGAAACCATGCACTACCGCCCGCTCGGCCGAACCGGCATCCAGATCTCGCCGTTCGCGCTCGGCGCGATGATGTTCAGCTCGTTCGGCACCAGCGATCAGGCCGAGGTGAATCGGATGGTGGGGCGCGCCCTCGACGCCGGTGTCAACCTCGTGGACACCGCCGATGCCTACGGTGACTCCGAGGAGATCCTCGGCCGCGCGCTCCAGGGGCGCCGCGACCAGGTCGTGCTCGCGTCCAAGTTCGCGCGCCCGATCGGCGACGCCGTGAACCACCGGGGCGGGTCGCGCCGCTGGATCATGACGGCGGTCGAGAACTCGCTGCGCCGGCTGCGGACCGACCACCTCGACCTGTACCAGATGCACCGGCCGGATCCGGGAACCGACATCGAGGAGACCCTGTCCGCCCTCAGCGACCTCGTGCACAGCGGAAAGGTGCGGGCGATCGGATCGTCCGACATGCCCGCTTCGGAGATGGTCGAGGCGCAATGGGTCGCCGAACGCCGCGGGCTCGAGCGTTTCCGCACCGAGCAGCCGCACTACTCGCTGCTCGACCGGACGATCGAGCGCGAGGTCCTGCCGGTCGCCCAGCGCTACGGCATGGGAACGGTCATCTGGAGCCCGCTCGCCAGTGGCATGCTGACCGGACGCGTACGCCGTGGGCGGGAGACCGATCTGCGCCGCAATCGGCTGTTCGCGGCCCTGCACGACGAGCGTCGGATCGACGCGGTCGAGGAGTTCATCGCCCTCGCCGGGGACACCGGGATGTCGCTGACCCACCTGGCGCTCGCCTTCGTGATCGCGCACCCGGGCGTGACCGCCGCACTCATCGGCCCCCGCACGATGGAGCAGCTCGACGACCTTCTCGCCGCGGCGGAGGTGGCGCTCCCGGACGAGGTGCTGGACCGGATCGACGCCATCGTCCCTCCCGGCACAGGGGTCGGCCGGATGGACCAGGAATACAACACGGCTCCGATCGTCGATGCGCGGTTGCGGCGACGGCCGGTGCCGGAACGGTCGGCGGCGTAGGTTCATGACCTCGGATCCCGACACCGCCGCACGATTCGGCTCGAGCCTCGCGTGCGGGTTCGGCAACCGACTAGGCCGAGTCCGTCGATCCGCTCGGCGCCGACCGATCCGCTGCTGACGGCTCCAGCTGACGCCTCAGCGCGGCAATATCCATGCTGGTCCAGTGCTCGATCAGCTTGCCGTCCCTCACCCGGAAGATGTCGATGAACTCCCACTCCACCTTGTTCCCGCTCGCCGGATGTCCCCACAACTCGCCGCGATGGGTTCCGCGGAATGTCTTGCGGGTGGCGACGAGATCACGTTCGGCGAGTTGCTCGTTGATCTCCATCGTCGCGTCCGGAAACCCCTCGAGCAGCTGGCCGTAGAAGCTCTGGAACCCCGCTGCGGGCCCATCCCGGTCTGCGGCGATCGGCCGTCCCTCGGGGGCATAGTGGTTGGCGAAGTCCGGATGGAAGATCTCATCCGCGAAGCCGAGATCATGCCGGTTCTGGCACACCTCGACGAACCGGGCGACGACCTGCTTGTTGTCTTCACTCGACATTGCGCACACCATCCCCTTCGACGCCGGCCGGGCACCACGACCAGATTGCTCGGTCGGCGTCGATCTGTCACCCCACGGGGCGAGCGACGTGAGTGAACGGGCGCTACTCGGCGCCGGCCGCGTCGGATACGTCGGCGACGCCCTCCTCGGGCAGCAGCTGCCGGCGGTCGAGGACGTACAGCAGCACGAAGGCGGGGCCGACCAGGACCGCCAAGACGACGACGGCCACGGTGAGGGCGGCGAGGGTTCCCGACGGCGCGGCGGCATCGGTGACGGTGACGCTTTCCGGCAGCAGGTACGGCCATTGGGCGAGGCCCCAGCTGACGATCACGCCCGCGACGGCGAGCACGGCCAGCAACCGTGCCCCGCGGGCCGCGCCGCGGAACAGCAGCATCAGCGCGCCGAGGCCGCACAGGATGCTCAGGACGACGGGCACCAGCGCCCGCGAGGTCAACCCGGCGAACACGTACGGCGCTCCCGCGTGGACCGCGACCAGCCCGGCGGCCGAGACGACGGCGGCGACGACCGCGGCCGCCACGGCCCGGCGCCGGAAGTAGTCCGCGAGATCGGCGTCGCCGGCCGCGCGGGCGTCCCAGACCAGGTAGACGGCGGCCAGGTAGGCCGCCAGCACGACGGCGAGCACGCCGGTGCAGAGTGACACGGGGTTCAACCAGCTGTGCACGGGATCGCCCGCCTTGCCGCCGGCCGGGACCCGCCCGGACGCGATCCCGCCGGCCACCGCTCCCATGCAGAACGGGACCAGGATCGACGAGCAGGCGAACGCTGCACCGAAGATCCGGCGATAACGAAGCGTCGCCACGGTCTTGCGGAACGCGAAGCTCGCGCCGCGCATCACGATGCCCAGGGCCGCGATGGTCAACGGAACGAACATGGTCAGCATGATCGACTGGTAGGCCTCGCTGAAGGCGGTCCAGGTGAGCACGAAGATGAAGATCAACCAGACGTGGTTGGCCTCCCAGACGGGCCCGATCGAATGCTCGATCAGTGCCCGAGGTCGCGCGCCGCGCGCGGCGCCGCCGGCGGTGAGGTCCCAGAAGCCGGAACCGAAGTCGGCTCCGCCGAAGACGGCGTAGAGCACGAGGGCGAGCAGCAGGACCGCCGCGACGAGGGTGCTCATGCCGTCGGCTCCGGCGCCGGCGCGTCGTCCTCGGTCTGCTCGGGTGGGCCGTAGGGCGTGTCGACGAAACCGCCGGCGCGACGGAAGCGACGACTCATCGAGCGCAGGATCACGATGGTGGTGACGGCCAACGTGAGATAGAGCAGGACGATCGCGACGAAGGTCATCCAGACGCCCTGGTTGGCCGTGGCCGCGTCCTCGACCCGCATCACGTTGTAGACGATCCACGGCTGGCGGCCCACCTCGGTCACGATCCAGCCGGCTTCCATCGCGACGATCGCCATCACGCCGGCAGCGGCCGCCAGGAGCAGGAACGCCTTGCTCTGCGGCATCCTGCGGCGGAAGACCCAGCTGATCGCGTACCAGAGGGCGAGCAGGAACAGCAGCGTGCCGAAGCCGACCATGAGGTCCCAGCACAGGTGGACGATGTTCGTTGCGCGGATCG
Source organism: Microlunatus ginsengisoli (assembly GCF_039537205.1). Taxonomy (NCBI): domain Bacteria; kingdom Bacillati; phylum Actinomycetota; class Actinomycetes; order Propionibacteriales; family Propionibacteriaceae; genus Microlunatus; species Microlunatus ginsengisoli. The sequence continues at coordinate 342,388 of NZ_BAABAB010000022.1, forward strand.
TCGGCCGGTCCGACGCCGGCACGGTGTCGAGACCCTGGACGACGGTTGCCGGGCCCGTGCTCGGGTCCGACAGCCACGAGGCCAGGCCGGGGATCGGGATGCCGCCGACCACCTGACCCTCCGAGTTCAGGTGGCCCAGCAGGGTCTCGGGCACGTCGGAGCTGGTGGTCGGCACCATCTCGATCACGGCGAACTTCACCGGCTGGTTGTCGTAGACCCAGCGGGCGAGGGCGTCACCGACACCCATCTGCACCGGAGCCGCGATCGCCGCCACCGTGAACGGGATCAGGAAGCCGAGCAGGTGGTAGCGATCCCGGCGACCGCGCAGCAGGGCGGTGGCATACACCGACGAGATCAAGAAGCCGCCGACCAGGTACGCGGCCACCACCATGTGTGCGGCCTGCAGCGGCATGGACTTGTTGAAGATCACGCCGATCGGATCGACGGCGACGACCGCCCCGGCCGAGTTCAGCGTGTAGCCGCCCGGAGCGTTCATCCAGGCGTTCGCCGCGACGACCGAAACCGAGCCGAACACGCCCGCGATCACGATCGGCATCCCGGTCCAGAAGTGTGCCCAGGGCTTCAGCCGACGCCAGCCGAAGATGTAGATCGCGACGAAGATCGCCTCGGTGAAGAAGAAAATGCCCTCGAACGCGAACGGCACGCCGAACGCCTCACCCCAGGCCCCCATGAATTGCGGCCACAGCAGGCCGAACTCGAAGCTGAGCACGGTACCGGTAACGGCACCGACGGCGAACGTCACCGCCATGTACTTCGACCAGCGCTGCGCCAGCATCAGCGCCGCCGGATCGTCGTGCCGGATGCCCTTCAAGTTCGCGATCAAGGTCATGAACGCCCAGGACACACCCAGCGGGACCAGGATGATGTGGAACGCCAGCGTGAAGGCCATCTGCGACCGCGCCCACGCGACCGGGTCGACCTCGAGAACCGGCAGGGCGATGACGACAGCTGCCACATTCACGTTCGGTGCTCCTCGAGGACGGTGGTGGTCGTGTGCGGCACCGCTTCGCTCCTGGATCCGTCCCGCTCAGGGCTCGACGGTCAGACGACCCAGGGTCCGTGCCAGCCGCCGTAGTCGGCCGTCAGCTGGGCGGCGGCGGCCGGTCCCCAGGTGGCCGGTTGGTACGGCTGGACCGGTGGCGGACTCTCCACCAGCGGTTGCAGGATGCGCCAGTTCTCCTCCACCACGTCCTGCTTGCTGAAGCGCGCCATCCGGCCGATCATCGCCGCGTGCAACAGCACCTCGTAGGGCGTCGGTCCCTCGCCGCCCTCGTCGGCGAACTCCATGTCGAGCGTGATCGGCTCCGGCCGCAGACCGGTGGCGCGGCGGGCGTCGAGCACGATCCGGATGCCGGTGCCCGGATCGAGCTTGACCACCAGCTCGACGTTGCCGGGCCGGTGGCCGCGGTCCAGGCCGAAGCCGAAGTCGAACTCGGGTGGCTCGCGGAAGATCACCCGGACCTCGGTCTGGGAGACCGGCATCAGCTTTCCGGTCCGGATGAAGAACGGCACACCCGACCAGCGCCAGTTCTCGATGTCGAGCCGGAGCGCGGCGAACGTCTCGGTGGTGGAGTCGGGCGCGACCCCGGCGATGGCCGTGTAGCCCTCGTGCTGGCCGCGGACGTAGTTCTCGGGCTCCGCGGTACGGATCGCACGCAGCAGGCTGATCTGGGCGAGCCGGATCGCGTCCCCGCCGCTGCCCGGCGGCGGTTCCATCGCGGTAGCGGCGACGACCTGCATCAGGTGGTTGACCACCACGTCCCGCAGAGCCCCGACCGGGTCGTAGAAGTGGCCGCGGGTCTCCACCCCGAACGCCTCGGCCATCGTGATCTCGACGGACTTGACGTAGGTCCGGTTCCACAGCGGCTCGAAGATCGAGTTGGCGAAGCGGAGGTAGAGCACCTCCTCGATCCCCATCTTGCCGAGGTAGTGGTCGATCCGGCACAGCTGCGACTCGTCGATGTAGTGGTGGAGCTCGGCAGCCAGGGCACGAGCCGACGCGAGGTCGTGACCGAACGGCTTCTCCACCACCACCCGTGAGGTCTTGGTCAGGCCGGCCTCCGACAGGCCCTTGATCACGGTGGCGAACAGGAACGGCGGAATCTCGAGGTAGTACACCGGGTTGTCGAATCCGCGTACGGCGTCGGCCACTCGCTGGTAGGTCCGCTCGTCGGCGAAATCGCCCGACAGATAGGACAGGCGACCGGCGAACCGGGCGAAGACCTCCTCGTCGAGCTGACCCAGCTTGGCGAGGATGGAGCTGCGGGCGCGCTGGATCAGCTGCTCGGTGGTCCAGTCGTCGACGGCGACGCCGATCACCGGGCAGGTCAGCAGGCCACGCCCCTCCAACTTGTACAGCGAGTAGAAGGTCATCACCTTCGCCAGGTCGCCGGTGATCCCGAACACGACCAGCGCATCGGCTTCGGCACGTGACTCGTCCGTCGTCATGGTCTGATTCCAGCCTCTCCGGGACACGCGATCGGGGTCGCTGCCACGCCTGTCAGAGGGTGGCGAGCGCTCGGCCCGGGTCGATCATCCACCGTCGACGTCGGGCCGGCCATCACCCGCGTCGGAGGATTTTGCGCGGCCGGATCAGAACGCGTCCGTCGGCGTGTACGTCCCCCAGACCGTCCGCAGCGCGTCGCAGACCTCGCCGACGGTGGCGCGGGCGGCCAGTGCCGCCTTCAGCGGCACCAGCACGTTCCCCGGTCCGGCGGCGGTCGCGGTCAGCTCGGCCAGCGCGGTCCCGACCGCGCCCGGATCGCGCTCGGCCCGCAGCCTGGCCAGCCGGTCGGCCTGGGCCCGCTCGATGGCCGGGTCGACCCGGAGGGGCTCGTACGGCTCGTCGGCGTCCAGCGTGAACCGGTTGACGCCGACCACGACCCGCGAGCCGTCGTCGATCTGCCGGGCGACGTCGTACGCCGACCGCTCGATCTCGCTCTTCTGGAAGCCCTGCTCGATCGCCGCCACCGCGCCGCCTCGCTCCGCGACCTGGTCCATCAGGTCCAGCGCCGCGGCCTCCACGTCGTCGGTCAACGACTCGACGACGTAGGAGCCGGCGAACGGGTCGACGGTCTTGGTCACGTCGGTCTCGTAGGCCAGCACCTGCTGGGTGCGCAGCGCGAGCCGGGCCGACTTCTGCGTCGGCAGCGCGATCGCCTCGTCGAAGGAGTTGGTGTGCAGCGACTGGGTGCCGCCGAGCACGGCGGCCAGCGCCTGGACCGCGACCCGGACCAGGTTCACCTCCGGTTGCTGCGCGGTCAGCTGCACTCCGGCGGTCTGGGTGTGGAAGCGGAGCGCCTGGGACTTGGCGCTGCGCGCACCGAACCGGTCGCGCATCACCCGGGCCCAGATCCGGCGGGCCGCCCGGAACTTGGCGACCTCCTCCAGCAGAGTGGTCCGGGACACGAAGAAGAACGACAGCCGCGGGGCGAACTCGTCGACCGCCAGACCGGCCGCCAGCGCCGCCTCGACGTAGGCGATCCCGTTGGCCAGGGTGAATGCGATCTCCTGCGCCGGCGTGGCTCCGGCCTCGGCCATGTGGTAGCCGGAGATCGAGATCGTGTTCCACCGCGGCAGATGCTCGCGGCAGTACGCGAACGTATCGCTGACCAGGCGCAACGACGCCGCCGGCGGGTAGATGTAGGTCCCGCGCGCGATGTATTCCTTGAGCACGTCGTTCTGGATCGTGCCGGTCAGCGTCGCCGGGTCGACGCCCTGCTCCTCGGCCACCAGCTGATAGAGCAGCAGCAGGACCGCGGCGGGCGCGTTGATCGTCATCGAGGTCGAGACCTCGCCGAGCGGGATGCCCGCGAACAGCACCCGCATGTCCTCGATCGAGTCGATCGCCACGCCGACCTTGCCGACCTCACCGGCGACTCGCGGGGAGTCGGAGTCGTAGCCCATCTGGGTCGGCAGGTCGAACGCTACCGACAACCCGGTGGTGCCGTGCGCGATCAGCTCGAGATAGCGGGCGTTGGACTCCGCCGCCGTGCCGAACCCGGCGTATTGGCGCATGGTCCAGGGCCGGGTGGTGTACATCGAGGCGTACGGGCCACGGGTGAACGGGAACTCTCCCGGCGCCCCCAACGCGGTCGCCGGGTCGAAGCCCGCCAGGTCGCCGGCGGAGTAGACGCGCGCGAACGGCGTGCCGGACTCCGTCTGCGCCTGGTCCTCGGTGCCTCCGGCCTTGCCCATGAGAGTCCTCTCATCGTCGGCTCATTGCGGCATCACCCCGCCTTGGCATGCTTGCACAATGGCGGACCCCGGCGGCACCGAGACTGTCGCGCGCCGCTACGCGCTCAGCGTCCGGGTCCGGATCCTGGCTGCCGTGCTGGTGACCACCACGCTCGGCATGCTCGGGGCCGGCTCGGCCTCGTACATCATCGCCCGGCAGCACGCGTACGACTCGGTGCACAGCGACCTCGTGCAGGAGAGCGAGGAGATCAACACCGTCGTCCGGATGATCGACTCGGGTCAGGCCGGACGGCCGGTGAAGGGGCCGGGCGACGTGCTGTACCTGGCGATCAAGAGCTCGGTCCCCGATCCCGGCGGCGCGATCATCGGTCTGGTCGACGGCCGGATCGCCTGGGTGCCGGACAGCGACGAACCCACCCAGAAGTCCGCCCAGGACGACGCCGAGCTGATCGCGGCCGCGGCCGCCATCCAGCCGGGCAGCCCCGTCGAGGTCCGCGAGCTGCGCACCACCGGGCACCCCCGGCTGGCGTTCATCTCGATCCCGGTCCAGGTCGACGGGTCCGCCCACCTCGGGCACTTCGTGGCCGCCGTCGACGTGGCGGAGGTGCTGCAACCGGTCGCCCGCAGCCACCTGACCTACGCGCTCGCCTGCCTGGTCGCGCTGCTCGCCATCGGTGTCGTGGGCTATCAGGTGGCCGGCCGGCTACTCTCCCCGCTGCGTTCCCTGCAGGCCACCGCCCAGCGGATCTCCGAGACCGACCTGACGGACCGGATCCCGGACGACCAGCTGGCCGGCCGCGACGAGGTCGCCGACCTGGGCCGCACGATGAACGCCATGCTCGACCGGCTGTCGAGCTCGTTCGACCACCAGCGGCGACTGCTCGACGACGCCGGGCACGAGCTCCGGACGCCGATCACCATCGTCCGCGGCCATCTGGAGCTGCTCGATCCCGACGATCCGGCCGACGTCAAGGAGACCAGGGCGGTGTCGCTGGACGAGCTGGACCGGATGCAGCGGCTCGTCGACGACCTGATGACGCTGGCCAAGTCGCAGCGCCCTGACTTCGTCCGGCCCGAGCCGGTCGAGGTCGACCAGCTGCTGAGCTCGGTCCGCGGGCTGGTCGGGCCGCTGGCCGACCGGCAGTGGCAGATCGAGGCGTCGACGGCTGCGGTGGTGGCGCTGGATCGGCAGCGAATCACCCAGGCGCTGGTCCAGCTGGTCGCGAACGCAGTTCGGTTCACCGCTCCCCGGGCGGTGATAGCGCTCGGCGGATCCGTCGGGCCGGACGGCCGAGAATTGCGGCTGTGGGTGCGCGACACGGGCACCGGCATCACCGCCGAGGATCGGGAGCGGATCTTCGAGCGCTTCGGCCGCGGCCACCGGTCCGGGCACGGCTCGCCGGAGGAGACCGTTCGCCTGCCGGAGCACGACGGCGCCGGGTTGGGCCTGGCCATCGTGGCCGCGATCGCCGAGGCCCACCACGGTCGAATCGAGCTGGACAGCACGCCAGGTCTCGGCTCGACGTTCACCCTCTGCCTACCGCTCGACCGACCTAGCACCACGACCCGATCGGAGGACCGTGCCCGCCATCGTCATCGCTGAGGACGAGCCCCGGATCGCCTCGTTCGTCCAGAAGGGGCTGCGCGCGGCCGGCTTCGCGACGACCGTCGCGGCCACCGGCATCGAGGCCCTCGACCACGCAGCCTCGGGCGAGTTCGACCTGATGGTGCTGGACATCGGGCTACCGGAGCTGGACGGCTTTGCCGTGCTCGAGCGACTCCGCGGCCAGGGCTCGACCCTGCCGGTGATCATCCTGACCGCGCGCGACTCGGTCACCGACACCGTCGCCGGGCTGGAGGGCGGCGCCGACGACTACATGGCCAAGCCGTTCCAGTTCGAGGAGCTGCTGGCCAGGATCCGGCTCCGGCTTCGAGATGGCGGCGGACGGTCGGCCACGGGTCAGCAGGGGGCTGCGGTGATCGCGGAGGGGGATCTCTCGTTGGACCTCAAGACCAGGGTGCTCACCGTCGACGGTCGTGCGGTCGAGTTGTCGGCGCGCGAGTTCGAGCTGATGGAGACGCTGCTCCGGCATCCAGGCCACGTGCTCAGCCGCGAGCAACTGTTGTCGCAGGTCTGGGGTTACGACTTCGATCCCGGCTCCAACGTCGTCGACGTGTACGTCCGCTATCTCCGCAACAAGATCGGCAGCAGCCGGATCGCCACCGTGCGCGGTGCCGGCTACCGGCTGCAGCGAGGCTGAGCGGCCGGTTCGGACCGGACTGCGGCACGGGTCTTGCGCGTGCCGGCCGGTGCGGGAGACCATGCCGCGGAGGGGTTCGCCGCCGAGTCCCGGAAGGGACATCCCGTGAGCCGCCGTCATCCACGCGCCGCGTCGATCCGAGGCGGGCGCGCCCGTACCGGGCCGGCCCGCAGGGCGCTGGCCCGCATCTCGGTCGTCCCGCTCGGTCTCGCGCTGCTGGCGTTCGTCGGGCTCTCCCCCGCCGAGGCCCACCCGCGGCCGCCGGTCGGCGGGGCCGCATACGTCGCGCTGGGCGATTCGTATGCCTCCGGTGAGGGATTGCCGCCGTTCGTCCCCGGAACCGACTCCGCCGACGGATGTCACCGCTCGGAGAGCCGGAGCTATCCGGCGCTGCTGGCCCGCTCCGGGCGGCGGGCCTTCACGCCCGCGACGTCGGTTGCCTGCTCGGGTGCGGTGACGGCCGACCTGCTGGCCACGACTCCCGGCAGCTCGGAGCCGCCGCAGATCGGCGCGCTCAGTGCGAGCACCCGGACCGTGACGGTCACCATCGGCGGCAACGACGCCGGCTTCCGGGTCGTCATCGGTGACTGTGTGTACTCACCGGTCCCGGCGGTGCAGGCCGGACTGAGCGGCAGCCCGGGCTGCCGCGACCGGGACGATCTGGCGGTCAGCACCAGGATCGCGGCCCTGGCCGGCGGCGCCGGCGCCCCGATCGTTCCGGGGATCGTGCCGCTGCCTACCCTGCTCGCCCAGATCCAGGCGGCCGCGCCGCGGGCGACGATCTATCTGACAGGCTATCCGCGACTGCTCGGCCGCCAGGTCACCGATGCGGCCGGCTGCCGCGTCAGCGAGGTGGCGCCGCTGTACATCACCGGCCCGGACGCGCGCTGGATCCGCACCAAGGCGGGCGAGCTGAACCGCGCGATCTCCGGTGCGGCGAAACGGGCCCGAGCGGCCGGGGTCGACGTCCGCTACGTCGACGTCGCCGCGGCCATGCGCGGGCACAACGTCTGCGACCGGAAGGCGGCGTGGGTGAACGGGATCGTGTTGACGGCGACCGATCCGTCCCAGCCGCCGCGGCTGTCGGCAGCCTCGTTCCATCCCACCGCCCGCGGGCAGCGGGCGTACGCCGAGGCGGTGCTGCAGGTGGTCCCGTCCTGGCACGCGCACCCGGTGCCCCGCTACTGAGCGGCGCGATCCGGGCCGGGAGCCGAGCCGGCGTCTCGAGCCGGGATCCGAGCAATCGGCCGGTTCAGGGGGTCGCCGGCGAGCGCGGGCTGATCGGGGAATTCGGTGTGTTCGGGGTGTTGGCCGTGTTCGGGGTGTTGGCCGTGTTCGGGCTCGCGCTCGGTGTCGCCGGGCTCGCCGGCGTACGCGCGGTCAGGGGGCTGATCGGGCTCGGCGCCGACACGGTCTGACTTCCGGTCGGGTCCCCGCTCGGGTGGTCGGCGGCGGTGCCCGACCCTGCATCGGGTCCGGTGGTCGCAGCGGCCGCCCGGACGACGATGCCGTCGCCGGCCAGCGGCGCGCCCGACACACCACGATCCGAGAGCGAGGCGACTCCGAAGGCGGCCACCGGGCTGAGCGCGACCGCGGCCGCACCGCCGATGATGGTCCAGGTCGTCTTGTTCATGTCCACCACTCCACCGCGCGCAGGTGAGACGCGGAGGTGACGGGGATGAGAGCCCCCTCATCCCCGGCGGCCGTGGTCAGCGGATGCTGAGCAGCAGCTGCTCGGCGCGCACGATGATGGCCTCGGTCGCCTGCTGCCAGCCGGCCTGCTGGGTGCGATAGGGACCGGTCGCGAGCGAGATCACGATCGCGGCGGCGCGGAGCCGCAGCTCGGCCGGGTCGACCCGCGCGTCGAAGACGGTCATCCACTGCGCGGCCAGCCGGTCGATCCCGCGCTCCTGCTCCGGTGTCATTCCCTGGATGGTGGCCAGGTGCGCGACCAGGCAGGCGAGGTCGTCGGCCCGGCGCCCCGGACCGACCCGGTCGACGTCGAGCAGCCCGACCACCCGGCCGCCGTCGACGAACACCTGTCCTTCGTGGAAGTCGCCGTGGGTCGCCTCACCGCCCGGCGGGATCGGATCCAGTCCGGCGGCGATCTGGTCCTGCAGCGCGGTCAGCCGGGGTTGCAGGCCGGGCAGCGCCTGGGCGACGGTGTGCGCGTATTGCCCGACGGCGTCGGCCCACGGAATGTGCCGGGGCAGTTCTGCCGCCTCGGCCGGCAACGCGTCCAGCAGCCCGACCAGGACCTCACCCGAGCAGGGCTCGGACCCGTCGAACAAGGCGTGTGCGAGCGTACGTCCGGGTAGCGCGGGCAGGATCAGCACCTGGTCGTCGGTAGCGGCGACGACCTCCGGCACCGGCAGCCCGGCGCCGCGCAGCAGCTCGTGCCGACGTACGGTCGGCGCAACCGCGTCGTCCTTGAGGACCTTCAGGAAGAACGTCCGCGGGCCGTCGGCGTCGGCGACGACCGCGCGGAGCACCGCACGCCGGCGCGGTCGATAACCGACCAGCTCGAGGTGCACCTGCGCCGGGTCGACCGGCCGGCCCAGCACGAGGTTCTCCGTCAGCAGCTGGGCGACTCCGCCCGGTAGCGCCGCCCGCACCAGGCCGGGCAGATCGGGGTCGCGCGGATAGAGCCAGGCCGCGACCTGGCGATCGCCGGCGGCGAAGATGACCGCATCCGCGTCCGTGCCCGCCGCGCCGCCGACCCGGGCGCTGACACCGAGCAGCTCGGTCCGCGGGCCGAACGGCCACTCGACCTCGGTCTGGTAGGTCGCGGTGGTCTGCAGCCCCGGCTCGGCGTCGACGCCGTCGACCCGCCACGACCGCAGCGTCCCACCGCCATGGGCCACCGCGGCGGCCAGCAGCTCACCGATCCCCGGCGAGGTCAGCAACGCCCATCCCGCGGGGTCGTCCTCCATCCCCATCCGGTGACCCTAACCGGGGTTCGGTCCGTCTGGCAGCATTGCCCGGTGCACATCGCGCTGACTTTGCTCGCGATCGCGGCCTCGGTGGTCGCGGTGACGGCGCTCGCCGAGCGGATCCGGTTCTCGGCTCCGCTGCTGCTGATGCTGGTCGGCATCGTCGTCTCCTACGTCCCGTGGATCCACGAACCGGCGCTGAACACCAATATCGTTCTGATCGGCTTCCTGCCGCCGCTGCTGTATGCCGCCGCGATCCGCAGCTCGATCATCGACTTCCGCACCAACTGGCGCTCGATCGCCTACCTGTCGGTGCTGCTGGTGATCGTGACGGCCTTCGGGGTCGGGCTGATCACCTGGCTCATCCTGCCCGTGCCGTTCGCCCTGGCGTTCGCCTTCGGTGCGGTGGTCGCGCCGCCGGACGCCGTCGCCGCGACCACCATCGCCCGCCGGGTCGGGCTGCCGCGCCGGCTGATCACCATCCTCGAGGGCGAGTCCCTGCTCAACGACGCGACGGCCATCACCTGCGTCCGGGTCGGACTGATCGCGCTCGCCACCCAGGTGACCGCCCTCGACGTGGCCGCCGGCTTCGCCATTGCCGCTCTCGGGGGTGCGGTGGTCGGCTTCGCGATCGCCTGGGTCGCCACCCAGGTGCGCAAGCGGATCACCCAGCCGGTCTTCGACACCGCCATCTCGTTCATGGTCCCGTGGGCCGCGTACCTGCCGGCCGAGGAGATCCGCTGGGGCGAGTTCCACGGCTCCGGTGTGATCGCGGTCGTCGTGGCCGGCCTGATCCTGGGCCACAAGTCGCCGATCATCCAGAGCGGTCTCTCCCGGCTGAGTGAGCGGGTCAACTGGACCACGATCCAGTTCCTGCTGGAGAACACCGTCTTCCTGCTGATCGGCCTGCAGGCCCGGCAGATCGTGCTCAATCTCGGCCGGAGCGATCTGAGCGCGGCCCGGATCGCGGGATTCTGCATCGCGGTGCTGCTCGGGGTGATGGCGATCCGGATGCTCTGGACGATCGGTGGCCGGTTCGGCCTGCTCCCCCGCGACAGCCGGTATCGATCGCAGCGGTTGCCGTGGTCCCACGCGATCGTCGTGGGCTGGGCCGGTCTGCGCGGCGTGGTGACCCTGGCGACCGCGCTGCTCATCCCGGCCGAGGTGGAGAACCGCGACGTGCTGGTGTTCGGCGCCATGATCGTGGTGGCCGGCACCTTGTTGATCCAGGGACTGTCGCTGCCGGGACTGGTCCGCCGGCTCGGCCTGCGCGGGCCGGACCCGCGCTCCGACGCGCTGCAGGCCGCGACCGTGCTGCAGACCGCGAGCAACGCGGCCCTGGCCGAGCTGGACACCATCACCGACGCCGACCCGGACGTCGTCCAGCGGGTGCGAGACCGGATCGCCGCACGGCCGGAGGCGCTGTGGGAGCGGCTCGGCTCCGACGACGAGACCCCCTCGGAGGAATACCGGCGGCTCCGCCTGGAGACCATCCATGCCGAGCGGGCCGAGGTGCTCCGGATCCGCTCGACCGGGACCGTGGATCACGACGTGATCGAGGAGGTGCTCGGCTCGCTGGACATCGAGGAGTCGATGCTCACCCTGGTCAACGAGCGCGCGGATCTGCTGGACGAGGGCGGCCCGGTGGAGGTGCCGCTCGTCGACGAGGGTCCGTGCGACGACCTGCAGGCCGCCTCGCCAGACACACCGCCGCTGTCGGAGGTCTGCGAGGACTGCGTCCGGGAAGGCACCCGGACGGTGCACCTGCGGATGTGCCTGACCTGCGGCAACGTCGGCTGCTGCGACTCCTCGGTCGGCCAGCACGCCACCCGGCACTTCCGGCGAACCGGGCACCCGGTGATGCGCAGCTTCGAGCCCGACGAGACCTGGCGCTGGTGCTATCTGCACCAACGCCTTGGCTGACCCGCCCGCCCCGGCTCCCTGCCTCGACTACCCGCCGGCCCGCGCGCCCTGCCGGTCGGCGGCCATTGCCAAGCCGTGACTCGTTCGCTCCTCCATTCGCGCATCTTCGAGCGGCTAAGCGCGACTCCGCTCACCGTCGACGGTGAGCGACGTCACGGTTCGACGCGCGAAGTCGTCCCGCGGGCGCCAGCCGGCGTGGCCTGCACCCCCGACGCACTTCGCACCCCATTGGAGGCCACCCGACGCAC
>NZ_BAABAB010000022.1:354001-363492 GCF_039537205.1 Microlunatus ginsengisoli
CCGTACGCGGTGCGGAGTGCCCAGTCGGGTCAAGCGATCGCCGTCAGCTGTCGCCCGGTCAGCTATCGCGCGGTCAGCTGTCGACGGGGCGGGCTCAGCGGTTGGCCTCCAGCATCTGGCGGAGCTCCTTCTTCAGCTCAGAGATCTCGTCCCGCAGCCGCGCGGCCACCTCGAACTGGAGGTCGGCGGCGGCCGCGTGCATCTGGTCGGTGAGCTGCTGGACCAGGTCGGCCAGGTCTCCGGCCGGCATCCCGGCCAGCTCTCGGGCGTGCGCACCGATGTCCTTGGTGCTCAGGCTCGGCACCGGCGAGCGCCCCTTGCGCTGTCGGGTGCTGAGCAGGTCATCGGTGTCGGCGTCCTCGCGGGCGAGCAGGTCGGTGATGTCGGCGATCTTCTTCCGCAGCGGCTGGGGGTCGATCCCGTTCGCGGTGTTGTAGGCCACCTGCTTCTCGCGGCGCCGGTTGGTCTCGTCGATCGCCGAGGCCATCGAGTCGGTGATCGAGTCGGCATACATATGGACCTGACCGGACACGTTGCGGGCGGCCCGGCCGATGGTCTGGATCAGGCTCTTCTCGCTGCGCAGGAACCCCTCCTTGTCGGCGTCCAGGATCGCGACCAGCGACACCTCCGGAAGATCGAGACCCTCGCGCAGCAGGTTGATGCCGACCAACACGTCGAACTCGCCCATCCGCAAGCCCCGGAGCAGGGCGATCCGCTGCAAGGTGTCGACCTCGGAGTGCAGATAGCGGGTCTTGATGCCGTTCTCCAGCAGATAGTCGGTCAGGTCCTCGGCCATCTTCTTGGTCAACGTGGTCACCAGCACCCGTTCGTCGGCCGCCGCCCGCTGCTTGATCTCACTCATCAGGTCGTCGATCTGTCCCTGGGTGGGCTTGACGATCACCTCGGGGTCGACCAGCCCGGTGGGCCGGATCAGCTGCTCCACATAGCCGTCGGCCTTGGCCAGCTCGTAGTTGCCCGGCGTTGCGGACAGATAGACCGTCTGCCCGATCCGCTCGGCGAACTCCTCGAACCGAAGCGGCCGGTTGTCCATCGCACTCGGCAGCCGGAAGCCGTGCTCGACCAGGGTGCGTTTGCGCGACATGTCGCCCTCGTACATCCCACCGATCTGCGGCACGGTCACGTGCGACTCGTCCACGACCAGCAAGAAGTCCTCGGGGAAGTAGTCCAGCAGGCAGTTGGGCGGCGTTCCGGGACCCCGGCCGTCGATATGGCGGGAGTAGTTCTCGATCCCGGAGCAGGTGCCGATCTGGCGCATCATCTCGATGTCGTACGACGTCCGCATCCGCAGCCGCTGCGCCTCCAGCAGCCGGTGCTCGGCCTCGAGCTCGCCCAGCCGCTCCCCCAGCTCGACCTCGATCCCGTTGATGGCCCGCTCCATCCGCTCCGGACCGGCGACGTAGTGGCTCGCCGGGAACAGATAGACCTCCTGGTCGTTGTCGGTCACGACTTCACCGGTCAGCGGGTGCAGGGTCGAGAGGTGCTCGATCTCGTCGCCGAAGAACTCGATCCGGACGGCGAGCTCCTCATACATCGGGAAGACCTCGAGCGTGTCGCCCCGGACCCGGAACGTGCCGCGGGTGCCGGCCAGGTCGTTGCGCGCGTACTGGATGCCGACCAGCTTGCGCAGCAAAACGTCGCGGTCGATCTCCTGGCCGACCTTGAGCCGGACCATCCGGTCCAGGTATTCCTGCGGGGTGCCGAGCCCGTAGATCGCCGACACCGTCGCGACGACGATGACATCGCGCCTGGTCAGCAACGAGTTGGTGGCCGAGTGGCGGAGCCGTTCGACCTCCTCGTTGAGCGAGGAGTCCTTCTCGATGTAGGTGTCGGTCTGCGGAACGTACGCCTCGGGTTGGTAGTAGTCGTAATACGAGACGAAATACTCCACCGCGTTGTCGGGGAAGAACTGGCGCAGCTCGTTGGCGAACTGTGCCGCCAGGGTCTTGTTGGGCTGCATGACCAGCGTCGGCCGTTGCAGCCGCTCGACCAGCCAGGCGACGGTCGCGGTCTTGCCGGTGCCGGTCGCGCCCAGCAGCACCACGTCTTGCTCGCCGCCCTGCACCCGCCGCTCGAGATCGTTGATGGCCGCGGGCTGGTCACCGGACGGAGCGAAGTCCGCCACCACCTGGAACGGGGCGACGGTGCGCTGGAGGTCTTCGATCGGACGCATGCCGGCGAGCCTACGTCCCGCCACTGACAGTGGTGCCTGCTCGCGCCCGGCCAACCCCGGCGCGGAACCGCGCATATCCCGCACGACCTTGCATGGCCTACAGCCCATGCGGAGTGCGACAGGCTATGCGAGCCTGCCCGGGGTGCCGGTTGGAGCGGTCAGGAGGCCTGGCTGGTGAGCATGCTGGACATCATCTCGCCGGCATCCGATCGGGTCTGCGCGTCGGTGCCCTTCACCGACAGCAGGGTGCCGACCACGGTCAACCCGTCGCTCTTGCGGACCGAGACGAGGCTGGACACCAGCACCTGGACGGACTGGTCACCGCTCGTGGCGGTGTAGGTCGCCCCGCAGGTGGCCGCAGTCAGCTTGTTCGATCCGACGTCTTGTGCTTGGGCCTGACCGAACTTGGCGTTGCCGGCGCTCTTCAGCGCCGCTCGGTTGAAGGCATCACAGAACTGTTCGGCATTGGTCGTCTTCTGCTGCTGCAGCTGGCGGCCGTAGAACACGGCCTGGCTGTTGGTCAGCGACACGACGGTCGCCGCCTGGTCCTGGATCTGCCAGCCGGCCGCGGGCGTGAGCGTGATGCCGTTGCCGAGGTCGATGGTGGAGCCGCTCGGCTGACCCGGATTCTGGCTCGGCTTCGCCGGTTCGCTCGACGCGCCCGGCTTGCTCGGCTCGGTCGTCGGCTGCGTCGGCTCGCCCGGTGGTGCCGGGGTGATCGTGGAGACGGGCTGATCGTCGGAACCACCGCTCAGGGCGATGAAGATGCCGCCGAGCGCTACCAGGAAGACCACCGCAGCGGCCACGATCCCGATGATCAGGGCCGGACTCTTCTTGGTCGGCCGACCACCGGGCGCGCCGCCGGGTGGTTGCTGCCCCCAACCGGCGCCCTGCTGCCCGTACCCAGGCGGTTGCCCGTACCCGGGCTGCTGCCCGTACGTCCCCTGCCCGTACGCGGGTTGTTGCCCGTACGCCGGCGGCTGCTGCTGCGGGTAGCTCGGTTGCTGGCCGTACTGGCCCGGCTGGGGCTGCTGGCCGTATTGGCTCGGCTGCGGCTGCTGGCCGTACTGGCCCGGCTGCGGCTGCTGGCCGTACTGGCCCGGCTGCGGCTGCTGCCCGTACTGGCCCGGCTGCGGCTGCTGCCCGTACTGGCCCGGCTGCGGCCGCTGCCCGTACCGGCCCGGCTGCGGCTGCTGGCCGGGCGGCGGCTGCTGGCCGCCCTGGGGCGGATAGCCCTGACCACCCGCGGGGTTCCACTGGCCTGGGTTCTGGCTCACGAGCGGCCCCCCTCGTCGGTTCCGGGAGCTCGGCGCTGGTCCGGATCGGCGCGATCGTCGGCGAGCTGGTCGTACACGTCGTCGGCCGAGGACGGCGAGACCGCCGGTTGCTCGCCGCCCGGTCGCTGGACCGGGCCCGGATCAGGCTGCCGCCCGCGCGCGGACGGGGTCTCCAGCTCGATCGGACCGGTCTGCTCCGACGGCGCTGCCGGCGAGCCCCCAGGGGCCATGGCGGACGCGGTGCCCGGCCCGGCCGGTGCCATCGCCTGGCCGGGAGCACCTGCGGGCGCACCGACCGGCGCCGGGTCCGGCCGAGGCGGTCTGCGCTGGATCCGGATCGCCGTGCCGCAGGCGTTGCAGAACGACGCGTTGTCGATCAAGGGCATCTCGCAGTGGGTGCAGAACTGCAGCTCCCCGGTCGCGCCCGCCGAGCCCTGCCGGGCCGACTGCTCCAGCGCTGCCTCCATCAACCCGGCGTGCAGCACGACCCGCAACCGCAGCAGCAGCGTGCCCAGGATGATCAAGGACCAGAGGATCTGCAGGGTCGAGCCGAGGGTCGGCGACCCGACGAACGCGAACAGGTACCCACCTGCCTGGTAGGCGATGTTGGCCACCACCGCCGCCGCCAGGCCGCCGAAGTAGCGCGGCGTGAACCCGTCATAGCCCTTGCCGAGGCCGGAGAACTCCGCGCAGGCGATACCCGTCGCGGTGCCCATGATCAACGGCTTGATGAAGCCCTCGAGGAAGATCAACGCCACCCAGCGGCCGGGATCGATCTCGGCGATCCCACCGGTCAGCAGCGCCCAATGCCGAACCAGCGTGTCGAAGCAGGCGTACGCGACGCCGCTGACCACGCCGAAGGTCAGGCCGTCCATCAGGTCGTCGAACTGCGGCCGGCTGGCCAGCACCAGCGGGCCGATCTGACGGATCGCCTCACCGACGATCGGCACCAGCAACGCGATGATCAAGAACGTGCCGACCGTCGGCGAGCCGATCACGAAGCCGGCGATGTCGGTGAACGAGATCGTGAGCGGGACGAGCCTGGTCCACAGCAGCGTGAACAGCGCGGCCAGCATGCCGGTGAGGCCGAACGCCAGCGCGGTCACCGGCAGCGGCTCGTCCTCCCACAGATTCACGTCGTACAGATAGACGATGTAGACGATCGGGATGGCGAAGGCCGCCACCAAGACGGCGATCGGCAGGGCGCCGAAGATCGCCGCCACCAGCGCGACGACCAGGGCGATCCCGAACGCGATCCGGTACGTCTGGGGCTGCTGACCCGCCGTGCCGCGCGGCATGATCGAGGAGATCAGCGCGAACGAGGCGACCGGCTCGTCCGGCTTGGCGGCGAAGGAGTGACGCCGGGTCTGATCGTTGGACCGCAGATCCTGCCCGCACACCTGGCAGTAGTGGGCAACCTCGGGGACGGCGGATCGACAGCGTGGACAGCTCACGGCTTTCCCTTCTTCCGGTGCGGGTCGACGGCCGGCGGGTGATGTCGCTGGTGCGGATGGTCCGGCTGCGAGTATGTCAGCCCCCGGTGCCGGCTCGGGTCGGTCGGGTGATGTCGATCAGGCGTCCGTGTCACGGGCCGCCCTTCCAGTGCTCGATCCGGTGGTGATCGGGGAGGAATCCTCGGCGGACTCCCCACACGACCGCCTGCGTCCGGCTGTCCACGCCGATCTTGCGGTAGACGGTGCGGATGTAGGACTTGATCGTGTTCGGACT
This sequence comes from Microlunatus ginsengisoli, assembly GCF_039537205.1. NCBI lineage: Bacteria > Bacillati > Actinomycetota > Actinomycetes > Propionibacteriales > Propionibacteriaceae > Microlunatus > Microlunatus ginsengisoli. Next base: position 359,198 of record NZ_BAABAB010000022.1, read on the forward strand.
GAGATAGGTCAGCCGGGCGATCTCGGCGTTGCTCTTGCCCTGGGTGATCAGCGCGAGGATCTCCGACTCGCGATCGGTCAGACCCTCCGAGCGGCCGGGCCAGTTCAGGCCGCTGGCCGGCCGGGCGCGGCCGGGCGGCTCACTGAACACCCGCTCGCCGGCGTGGACGGCCTCCAGCGCGTCGACGAGCTGGGCAGCGCTCAGCGCCTTGGATAGATACCCGTGCGCCCCCTTCTGCTGGGCGTGGCGGATCAGGTCCGGGTGAAAATTCCAGGTGTAGACCACCACCCGGCGGGCCCGCGGATTGCCCACCAGGGCCGCGATCTCGTCGTGGTCGGACTCCGGCTGGGCGAAGGAGTCGTAGAGCACGACGTCGACCGGATCCTCGAGCGGCTCGTTCGTGTCGAGCTCGGCGATCACCACCCGATCCCGATAGTGATCGAGGATGTTGGCGACCCCCATCACGACCACGTCGTAGTCGTCCACCAGGGCGACCGTGATCGGTCTCGTGCCGGCGGAGACGGGATCCATCGCTCGACACTAACCGTCCCCAGGGGTGCAGTACACCCCTCCTAGGGGTGAGATCGCCGGGTCTACCGATTGTCGGGATCAGCCAGGACGACGTTCCTGCAGCATCGACCAGAGCCGGTCGAGCTGCGGCCCCAGCTCGGCCGGCGACCCGGAGTTGTCGATCACGACGTCGGCCGCGGCCAGCCGGTCGGCTCGGCTCGCCTGGGCAGCGATCCTCGCCAGCGCCTCGTCGGCGCTGAAGCCGTTGCGCTGCTGCAGGCGCTCGCGCTGGCTGTCGGGGTCGACGTCCACCACGACGACGAGGTCGAAGGCGTCCTGCTGGCCGGTCTCCACCAGCAGCGGGATGACCTGGACGACGACGGCGTCGCTGCCGGCCTCCGCGGTGAGCTCGGCCGCGCGCCGACGTACAGCTGGATGGATGATCGCCTCGAGATCGCGACGAGCCTGCGGGTCTGCGAACACCACCCGCCCCAGCGCCGGCCGGTCGAGCGCGCCGTCCACGATCACCTCTGGACCGAAGCGGGCCTCGATCGCCGCCAGCCCGTCCGTGCCGGGCTCGACCACCTCCCGGGCCAGCACGTCCGCATCGATGACGACCGCCCCGCGCGCGGCCAGATCGTCGGCGACGGTGCTCTTCCCCGACGCGATCCCGCCGGTCAGGCCCACTCTGATCACCCGGCTCAGCGTAGGTCAGCTCGCCGACGTTGCCTCACACCCCTGGCTGCCGCCCCGCACCCGTGACAGGCGTGACCCGTGACAGGCGTGACCCGTGACAGGCGGTGTGAGGAAGCAGCGCGGGGTGTGAAGCGGCCGAGGAGTCCCGCCGCAGAACCCGGCGGGACGAGAACGGCCCCGCCCAGCCGAAGCTGGACGGGGCCGTTCAAGGCTGAGCGCAGGAGGCGACTACGCGCCGCCGGTGAGCTTCTCCCGCAGCGCCTGCAGGGCCTCGTCGGAGGCCAGCGAGCCGGTCGGGGTGGAAGCCGGACCGCTCGATGCCGCCGGAGCGCTGGTCGAGCTGGAGTAGTTGGCCGGAGCCGCCGCGGCACCCGCCGCCTGCTCGGCCTCCTCCACCTGCTTCTTGTGCGCCTCCCAGCGAGCGTGCGCCTCGGCGTACTGCTGCTCCCAGGCGTGCCGCTGCTCCTCGTAGCCCTCGAGCCACTCGCCCGTCTCCGAGTCGAAGCCCTCCGGGTAGAGGTAGTTGCCCTGGTCGTCGTAGGACGCGGCCATGCCGTACAGGGTCGGATCGAAGTCCTCGGCCGAGATGTCGACACCCTCGTTGGCCTGCTTCAGCGACAGCGAGATCCGCCGCCGCTCGAGGTCGATGTCGATGATCTTGACCAGGACGTCGTCGTTGACCTGGACGACCTGCTCGGGGATCTCCACGTGGCGCTCGGCCAGCTCGGAGACGTGCACCAAGCCCTCGATGCCCTCCTCGACCCTGACGAACGCGCCGAACGGCACCAGCTTGGTGACCTTGCCGGGCACGATCTGGCCGATCTGGTGGGTCCGGGCGAAGGCCTGCCACGGGTCTTCCTGGGTAGCCTTGAGCGACAGCGAGACCCGCTCGCGGTCCAGGTCGACGTCGAGCACCTCGACGGTGACCTCCTGGCCGACCTCGACCACCTCGGACGGGTGGTCGATGTGCTTCCAGGACAGCTCCGAGACGTGCACCAGACCGTCCACGCCACCCAGGTCCACGAAGGCGCCGAAGTTGACGATGGAGGACACGACGCCCTTGCGGATCTGGCCCTTCTGCAGCTGGGTGAGGAAGTTCTGCCGGACCTCGGACTGGGTCTGCTCCAGCCACGCGCGGCGGGACAACACCACGTTGTTCCGGTTCTTGTCCAGCTCGATGATCTTGGCCTCGAGCTCCTGGCCGACGTACGGCTGGAGGTCGCGGACCCGGCGCATCTCGACCAGCGACGCGGGCAGGAAGCCGCGCAGGCCGATGTCGATGATGAGGCCGCCCTTGACGACCTCGATCACCGAACCGGTGACCACGCCGTCCTCTTCCTTGATCTTCTCGATCGTGCCCCAGGCGCGCTCGTACTGAGCCCGCTTCTTGGACAGGATCAGGCGACCCTCCTTGTCCTCCTTCTGCTGGACGAGCGCCTCGATCTCGTCACCGACGCTGACCACCTCGAAGGGGTCGACGTCGTGCTTGATGGAGAGTTCCTTGGAGGGGATCACGCCTTCGGTCTTGTAACCGATGTCGAGCAGCACCTCGTCCCGGTCGATCTTCACGACCGTGCCGGTGACGATGTCGCCGTCGTTGAAGTACTTGATCGTTGCGTCGATTGCCGCCATGAAGGCTTCGGCAGAGCCGAGGTCGTCGACTGCGACCTGAGGTGGTGCCTCGAGAGATGAGGTCATGTAGTGGAGCTCCGATAGGGGTGGAGTAGTTGACGGTGTGCTGCAGCCCGATCCGTCCAGACCGAAACTGCTTCCGACAACCCGACCCGTACGAGCGTGACCCACTCCGTCCGGAGTCGCGCAGGCCACAGCGACAGTCAACCCTACCCGCGCCGCATAGAGACGGTCAATTTCGGGCTCGAACCCCCTCCACCCTCGTGGAAAGTGGGCGCCAACCGCAGGCTGAATTGCTTCATGATTGCGGTTTGTGCCCAGTTTCCGGGCGGGCGAGGTCGGCGGCGATCCGGACCGCGTGCGCCCGGTCGCGCAGACCGAGCTTGGCGAACAGGTTGTTGATGTGCGTCTTCACCGTCGAGGTGCTGACGAACAGCCGGTCGGCGATCTCGGCATTGTTCAGTCCGTCGCCGATCAGGGCCAACACCTCACGCTCCCGGGCGGTCAACTCGGCCAGCCGCGGATCGGGCACCTCCGGCTCGGTGAGCCCGGCCACCAGCCGAGCCGAGACGACCGGGTCGAACGTCGCCTGACCGCGGGCCACCGCCCGGATCGCGACCGCGATGTCCTCGCGCGAGGCGTCCTTGGTCAGATAGCCGCGCGCGCCCGCCCGGAGCGCCCGGCCGATCGAGGTGTCGTCGGCGTACGTCGTCAGCACCAGGACGGCGGTCCGGGGAAGTCGCCCGAGCAGCTGGGCCGTCGCGTCCGCCCCGTCCAGCTCGGGCATCCGGAGGTCCATCAGCACGACGTCCGGCGCGAGCTCCGTGGCCAGCGCGACCGCCTCCCGCCCGTTGCCGGCCGAACCGACGACCTCGACGTCGTCGAGCAGCGAGAGCACGGTGACCAGGCCCTCACGGACGATGGCCTGGTCGTCGGCGACGAGCACCCGGATCCGGCCGGTCATGCCCGTGTGCCCCGGCTCGTCGCAGCCGGATCGCCCGGCGCCGCCGGCCCGATCGCCGGTGCCGGACACGCGGCCGCCAGCACCCAACGCCGGCCCTCGGCGCCAGCCTCCAGCCGGCCGCCGACCGCGTGCACCCGCTCGCGCAGTCCGCGCAGCCCCGCCCCGCCGCCGGTATCGGACAGCGCACTGCCCGGCTCGGCCGCCGACCCGGACGCGGCCAGCCCGTTCACGATTTCCAGCCGGACGGTGCCCGGCTCGAAGGCGAGGGTCGCCGCGACCCGAGCGCCGGGCGCATGCTTGTTGGCGTTGGTGAGCCCTTCCCGGGCGACGGCGGCCAGGGCGGCCGCGACCTCGGCACCGACCGGACGCGCGGGGCCGAGCACGTCCAGGCTCGCACCCAGCTGCACCCCGACCGGCCCCCGCAGCACGCTCTCGACGGCGGCCACGGGGTCGGCCGGCCCGCGCTCGGGAACGGGGTCCACGCCGGATCGCA
>NZ_BAABAB010000022.1:363523-406246 GCF_039537205.1 Microlunatus ginsengisoli
CGTCCACCGCCAGCTGGCGGGAGGTCCGGATCCGGGCCGACGCCTCGGCCGTCCGCCCGACGGCCAGCTCCGCATCGGCCGCGTCCAGCTGGACCACCAGACCGCCGAGGGAGTGGGCGAGAACGTCGTGCAGGTCTCGGGCGATCCGGCTGCGTTCCTCCAGCGCGGCCACCCGGTCGGCCTCCCGCTGCCGCAACACCCGCTGTCGCCGGTTCGCCCCGAACAGGATGACGGCCGCCGCACCGAACAGGTTGCTCAGCAAGACGGTCCACTCGGGATTCGCGAGGACGGCCCGCGTCACCAGTCCGAGTGAGAGCGCACCCGTCACGCCGACGGCGAGCCGGGTCGGTACCTCCGGCTGGCCGACGACCATGATCCCGCCGACGACGAAGAAGACGGTGCCGAGATAGTCGATCGCCGGGTTCAGCGCGATCCCGAGCCCCATCAACACCACGGTCAGCACGAGCGCGAGCCGGTCGAAGGGGCGCCAGGTCCGCAGCACGAGGAGCACGAGCGAAACGGCGAGAGCCGTACCGGTGCCGATCGCAACCCAACGGGCACCGCTGAAGGCGCCGGACCTGACCAGGACGACCGTCAGGAAGGCCAGCCCGCCGAGTCGGACCACCAGGCCGAGGGTGCCGCTGCCGCCGCCCCAGCGGTCTCCGCCCGTGTCGGTCCACCTCATCGTCGCCGATCCTATGCCGACGGCCGGCCTCCTCGACCGATCAGAAGCCGCTGGCCGCGTACGTCCGGCGCGATTCCTCCGCGTGGTGCCGGTCGACCCGCTCCCGGACGACGTACGCCTGCACGCACTTGATCAGCGCCAGCACCAGGATCGTCGCCCCCGGCTGCGCTGCGAACGTCGCGCCGACCACGGCCGCCAGCACGCCGAACCCGATCCGCAGGGCGATAAAGCCGAGCCAGACGCCGAGCCCGGGACCGCTGAGCCGGAACTCGGTCTTGCCGCTCACGGTCCGGAGCAGGGTCAGCCGGCCCATCAACACGCCGGCCGCGAGGCCGACCAGCAGCTCGCCGCCGAGGACCACGATGTCCAGCACGCCGGGATGCCAGCCGTGCGGCTCGTGCTGCAGCGTGCCGGCGATCGTGATCAAGCCGACCACGGCGAGGATCACCGGCATCCGCAGCAGCCGGCTGGTGTCGACGGACTGCCACCTGGTCTGTCGATAGGTCACGAAGGCGATCGCCGCCAGCGCGATGATGATCGTCTCGATCGTGTTCGTGCTCATTCTCGTTGCCTTCTCCTCGGTCCGGCCGAGCGGCCGGACACCTGAACTGGGTGATGTATCCAGTCTTGGAGAAGCGGGCTCCGCGGCCCACCACCCGCGGGTGGAGATCCGGGTGGAGAAACCCGTTCGGCTGGGAGGACTCAGTGCTCGGGAAGCCACTCCTCGATCGCCGCGACGACCTGCGGATCCTTCGGCTCGGTCCGGGGCCGGAACCGTTTGACCTCTCCGCTCGGGCTGACCAGGAACTTCTCGAAGTTCCAGGTGACCCGGCCGGCCTTGCCCTCGGCGTCCGGAGTCGTCTTCAGCTCCCGGTAGAGCTGATGGGCCTGGCGGCCGTTCACCTTGACCTTCGCCGACATCGGGAAGGTCACTCCCCAGGTAGTCGAGCAGTAGTCCGCGATCGCCTCCTCGGTGCCCAGCTCCTGCAGGAACTGGTTGCTCGGGAACCCGATCACGGTGAAGCCACGCGGGCCGTACGTCTGCTGCAGATCCTCGAGCTGTTCGTACTGCGGAGTGAGCCCGCACCGCGACGCGACATTCACCACCAGGGCGAGCCTCCCCGCGGTCAGGTCTCCGAACGTGGTGCCCTCACCCTGCAGGGTAGTGACGGCAATGCCGGCAAGCTCCATCACTGACTGACGACCTCTCCTGCTCCCGATGAGCTTCCGCCTGCCAGGCTACGTCGCCGCCGGCGGGCGGAGTGCTCGCCGGGCTGCGGCCCGGACGTCCGCGCTGAGGTCGGCCAGCGCCGACGAGTCCAGCCGCCAGCGCTGCCAGAACAGCGGTACGTCGGTCACGTCCCGGGAGAGCCGTTGCAGCCGGCCGGCGGCCAGGTCGTCGCGAGCCTGCAGGCTCGGCACCATGGCCCAACCGAGGCCGAGCAGCACCGCGGCATAGAAGTCGGCGGACGAGGGTATCCGGTGCACCACGCGCGGCAGCTGCGCGATCCCGCGACGGCGGAGCAGCTCGGGCTGGAGATCGTCCTTGTCATTGAAGACGAGCGTCGGCATCGCCGCCCAGTCGAAGCCACGGCCGCGGCGCCAGTGATCGAGGAACTGCGGGGTGGCGGCCGGGACGTAGCGCAGCGCACCGAGCGGTTCGACCGTGCAGCCCTGAACGGCGGCCGGATCGCTGGTCACCGCCGCCAGCACGTCCCCGCTGCGCAGCAGGTCCTGGGAATAGGCCTGATCCTCGACGTACAGCCGGAGTGCCGTATCCCGCCGGCCGGCCACGCCGGCGATCACCTCGCGGAACCACGTGGACAGCGAGTCCGCGTTGACCGCGACCGCAACGGCGACCGACGTGGCGGTGCGCAGCTCGCGGCCCGCCTCCTCGTAGAGCAACCGGGTCTGCCGGCCGAGCTGGACGAGTCGTCGGCCGTGCCCGGTCACCCGGCAGGGGGTGCCCCGGGTGACCAGGACCTGTCCGGCCGAGGTCTCCAGCGCGCGGATGCGCTGGCTGATCGCGCTCGGTGTCACGTGCAGCGCCCGGGCGGCGCCGTCGAAGCTCCCGGACTCCGCGATAGCGACCAGCGCGTCCAGCTGGGCCGGGTTCAGTTCCATGATCGAAGTTAAGCAGAACTGATCGATCATGAAAAACATTTGCTGGTCTACTGAGGGGCGCGACCGTAGCGTGGAGGTCGTGCTCGATGCTTCGCTGGCCGGACTGCTCACCGGACTCTCGCTGATCATGGCGATCGGTGCGCAGAACGCTTTCCTGCTGCGGCAGGGCGTTCGCCGTTCGTACGTCGGCGTCGCGGTCGCGGTTTGCGTCCTGTCCGACGTCGTGCTGATCACCGCCGGCGTGTCCGGGGTCGGAGTGCTGATCCAGCGCGCCGACTGGCTGCTGACGCTCGCCCGCTGGCTCGGCGCGGCCTTCCTGGTCTGGTACGGCCTGTCCTCGATCCGGCGGGCGCTGCGGCCATGCGGCACAGGACTCGACCCCGCGGCCGGTGCCCTCGGCGGACCCGCCAGAGTGGTCCGGCGAACGCTGGCCCTCACCTGGCTGAACCCGCACGTCTACCTCGACACCGTCGTCCTGCTCGGCTCGATCGCGGCCGTCCACGGGGCCGTCGGCCGCTGGTGGTTCGGCGGTGGCGCGGCCGTCGCGAGCGTGCTGTGGTTCGTCGGCCTCGGCTTCGCCGCGCGGCTGCTCGCACCGCTGCTGTCGAGCGCGCGGGCCTGGCGTGTGCTGGACGTCTTCGTCGGTGCCACCATGCTGGCGATCGCGGTCAAGCTCGTCCTCGGTTGATCCCGCGGCCGGGTCCCCTCGCCCGCCCAGTAGCCCGCAACGCTCCGGTGCCGACGACTCCCTGGCGCCGCCCCGCCCCTTGGTGCCGACGACTCCCTCGCCCACCCCCGCCCACTCCGGTGCCGACGACTCTCCCCGCGCTCCGCCCCCCTTGGTGCCGACGACTCCCTCGCCCACCCCCGCCATCTTCGCGCGGCTTCGACCTAGTTCGCGCGAGAAGCTTCACGAGCGAAGTAGGTCGAAAGCGAGCGAAGACGACCGCGAGGGTCCGCGAGGACTGAACGCCTCCGGACCGCCGGCGGCCTCGGCGACGCATCGCCGACGAGGTCGCGCCGTCGGAATCCCACCGAGGGGATCACCGCGACGGAACTCCCACGGACGGGATCACCGCGACGGGATCCCAGCGATGGGATCACTGTGCGGGGAACGGCGGCTGCGCCCAGCTCGGTTGGTCGCTGAGCTCGACCCGGGCCACCCACTTCACCCACCAGAACCCGCGCCGGCCCGGGACCACCAGGCGCACCGGTGCGCCGGAAGCGGCAGTCAGCGGCCTGCCCTGGCAGGCGACCGCCAGCCAGAGCGAGCCTGCCTCCGCCGCGGGGAAGCGTCGGCGGTAGCCGGTCGCACTGGTCACCAGAACGCTGCGTGCCGCGGCCAGGTCCGCGACGGGAATCAGATCGGCGACCCGCCGGCCCGACCAGGTCGCATCGGCGAACCAGCCGCTGGTGCAGTCCAGCCGCGCGTTCACCTGCTCCGCGTCCTCGGCCAGCTCCGCGGCGCCGTACGACCGCCCGGCCACCTCAACCCGGTGCGTCGGCGCCAGCTCGGGGACTCGGTCCAACAGCCAGATGGTCGCCGGGATCGCGTCCGGATCGACCGCCCGGGACCCGGTTGCAGCAGGCGTTCGGGGCGGGCCGCCGATCGAGCGCGAGAGTGCGGTCAGCACCAGGTAGCCGGCGCTCACCGCGCCCAGCCCGCCGAGCCCGCGGAGCAGGACCCGTCGGGACAGGTCCGAACGCCGCGGGGCCAGCATCGCGCGGCCTCCGCGCCGCAGCACGTGCCAGCCGAGCAGCGGCAGCGCGATCAGGGAAGCGCCGACGTGCACCTGCAACGGGCTGATCCCGAGGGCCGCCGACCAGCCGGCGAACAGCTGGACGAAGCCGGCGGCCAAGCCGAGCACCACCGCGACCAGCAGCAGCACGCTGGCGACCCGCAGCCGGGATCGCCGGATGATCATGGACTTCCAGGGCGCCAGCGCCACCACAGCGAGTCCCAGCAGCGCGTGCAGCGCCGCGACCAGCCACGACGGCACCGGCCGGGCCACGGCAAAACCGACCCAGCCGGTGACGAACGCGCCGACCACGAGCCAGAACAGGGCGACGTTGGTCCGACGACCGGCCCGGGCGAACGTACGTCCTCGCGCCTCGGTGCGCACGCCACCATTCTCCGCCTCGACCGTGCCGAGTCTCCGCCTCGACCGTGCCGCCCGATCAATGCCGGCACCCGGCCCACCATCCACCGGGCCCACCATCCACCGGATGCCACCCCTCCGCCCCGGAAACTGTGCAGCTCTTGCAATCGCGGCCGGCGTGTCGCTGCAACAGCTGCACAGTTTCCGAGCTGGGGGGCGGCGGGGGCGGGGTGTCGCCGGGGGTAACGGGCGCGGAGCGCTCAGAGGGAGCCGGCGGCGGGTCCCGGCGAGCGGATCACCAGCACCGAGTCGACGGCGACCGGGCCGAGGGCCTGGTAGCGGTGCGGTACGTCGCTCACCCACTGCGCGGCCTCGCCGACCCCGACCTCGACCTCCGCACCGACGCGCCCGACCCGAGCCCGGCCGCTGGTCACCAGCAGGTGCTCGACGACGCCCGGCCCGTGCGGTATCGACCGGTGCTCCGCCCCGGCCTCGATCCGCAGCCGATACACCTCGACGGTCCAGCCGTCTTCGACACTGACGTCCAGCAGCAGGGCCACCACTCCGGGGGATGCGACCCGGCTCCCGGGCACGCCGGAGAGCAGCGCCGCCAGCGGCACCCCAAGCGCGCCGGCGAGTGCGTACAGCGTGCCGAGGGTCGCGCTGCGCGCCCCGTTCTCGATCTCCGACAGCGATCCCTTCCCGATGCCCGCGACCTCGGCAAGCGTGCCGAGGGACATGCCAGCCGCCTGCCGCAGCGACCGCAGCCGCTCGCCGACCTGCCGGGCCAGGTCCTGCCGGGCCGGGTCGGTGGCCGCTTGGGTGGCCGGTTCGGGGTGTGAGCTCACGGACCGAGACTAAACCGGTTGCGTTCTGTTTGCAGAACCCTAGGGCTCTGTTTGTGGAACCCTAGGGTTCTGTTTGTGGAACACTCCTCCCACGCACCCGTCGCCGGTGTCGTCGCTGCCCTGGTCGGCTTCACCAGTTCGTTCGCCGTCGTCCTCGCCGGCCTGACCGCGGTGGGCGCGACGCCGGCCGAGGCCGGGTCGGGACTGGCGGTGCTGTGCCTGGTGCAGGGCGTCGGCGTGCTGTGGCTGACCCTGCGGCACCGGACGCCGCTGCTGCTTGCCTGGTCGACGCCGGGTGCGGCCATGCTGGCCGCGACGGGAGCGGTCGCCGGCGGATGGCCGGCCGCGATCGGCGCCTTCCTGCTCACCGGAGCGCTCATCCTGCTCACCGGTGTCTGGTCGCGGCTCGGCGCCCTGATCGCAGCCATCCCGCCCGCGCTGGCCCAGGCGATGCTCGCCGGCGTGGTGCTGACCCTGTGCCTGGCGCCGGTGCACGGCCTGTCCGCCGAGCCGTGGGCGGTCGGCCCGATCGTGCTCTGCTGGTTGGTCGCGCTACGGCTCGCGAAGCGGTGGGCGGTGCCGGTGGCCTTCGCCGCGACCCTGGTCGTGGTCGGCATCGACGTCGCCCGGGCCGGCGGCCTGAGCGGTTCGCTGCTGCCGACGCTGGACTGGACCGTCCCCACGCTGACCTGGCCCGCCGTGCTCGGCATCGCCCTCCCGTTGTACGTCGTCACGATGGCCGGTCAGAACGTGCCCGGCACCGCGGTGATGGCGTCCTACGGCTATCGGGTGCCGTGGCGGGAGACGATGACCGTCACGGGTCTGGGCACGGTCGCCGGTGCCACCTTCGGCGGCCACGCGGTCAACCTGGCGGCGATCACCGCATCGATGACAGCGTCGCCCGACGTGCATCCGGACCCGAGGCTGCGGTGGCGAGCCGCGCACGCAGCCGGTTGGACGTACCTGGTGCTGGCCGTGCTCTCCACTCCGCTCACCACGTTCGTCAGCGCCGCCCCGCCCGACGTAGTGGGGACGGTCGCCGGGCTGGCCCTACTGGCCACCCTGGCCTCGGCTCTGCACACGGCGATGGGGGACGCCGCCCGGCGGGAGGCCGCCGCGATCACGTTCGTCGTCGCGGCCGCGGGAGGTGCCTTCCTCGGCATCGGCGCCGCATTCTGGGCGCTGGCGGCGGGCCTCGGTGTCGACCTGCTGCTCCGCCACCACCGGCGAGCAGAAGCGCCCGGCTCGGACGCCTGATCGGGCTGTGGTCTGATCGAGCCGTGGACGACGCCAGCCCCGGACCGAGCATCCAGGAGCGATATTTCGCCGAGCTGACCTGCTTCGGCTGCGGGCCGAGCAACGCCAAGGGACTGCGCATCCGCAGCTACCCGGCGGCCGACGGATCCGTCCGAGCCACTTTCCTCCCGTGGCCCGAGCACGACAACGGGCTCGGCTATCTCAACGGCGGCATCATCGCGACACTGCTGGACTGTCACAGCGCCGCGGCCATGGTCGTCGCGGCAGAGCAGCGCGGACTCGTCCCGAACGGAACCCTGCACTACGTCACTGCGGGGCTCGACGTCCGGTATCGCCGACCGGCCCCACTGCACGAGCCCGTCGAGTTGCGAGCCCGGACCGCCTCAGCCGACGACGCCGAGATGCTGGTCGATGTCGAGCTGTGGTGGCAGGACAAGGTCCGGGCGAGCGCCGAGGCGACCTGGAAACGCTGGCGCCCCCGCCCCTGACGCAGCCGGACCGACCCGCTGGGCCCGGCTCAGCGCGTCCGGGCCTCGAGCCAGGCAGCCAGTTCCTGATGGCCGGCATAGGCCGCCCAGCCGGCGGGAGTCGCGCCGAAGTCCCGATCCCGCAGCGTCGGGTCGGCTCCGTGCTCGATCAACCAGGTCACCATCGCCTGGTCGCCCCGCAGGGCGGCCTCGTGCAGCGCCGTACGCCGGTCGGCCGCCGCGGCGTTCACGTCGAAGCCCAGCGCGAGCAGCCGTTCGAGCGCTCCCCGATCGTGCTGCTCGGCCGCCAGCCGCATCGCGTCGGGCCGGCGGTCGACCAGGTCGGCGGGATGCCCGGCGGGCGCGCCCCCACCCCGGCCGCCGGCGAGCGCTGCACCGATCGCGCGGTCGACCTCGTCGAGACGGTCGCTCCACCCGCCGGCCTGCTCCAGCAGCGCGGCGGCTTCCGGGTGCCCGTTGCGAACCGCCACCTCGTACGCGGTCTGGTCGCCGAGCACCGGGTGGTAGCCGCGGGTGTTCGGGTCGACCCCGTGCTCGAGCAGGATCCGGACCCGCTCGGTGAACCCGTGCGCCGCCGCCGATCGCAGGTGCTCACCGACCATCTCCTCCGGCGACGGGTACGACGCACCGAGCCGGTCGCGCCAGGGCGACGGCGCCGGCCGGCCGGCGCCGTGCCCGAGCAGTGGTGGCAGGTGGTCGTTGTCGGCTCTGAACTGGCGGTTGTAGAACGCCTGGTTGTCGTTGGGGTCGGCGCCGGCGTCCAGCAGCAGCCCGGCCAGCGGGACCGCGTCCGGGTGCGGTGGCTCGTCCCGCTCACCGCCGCCGAGGACGCCGGTCACCGCGGTGAACGGCGAGGGCTGGCCGCGCCACAGGAATCCCGCGTTCGGGTCGGCGCCGGCGGCCAGCAGCACCCGCATCGTCGCAACGGGATCGCCGACGCCGAGCCGGGAATAGCACAGGTACAGCAGCGGCGGCCAGCGATGCGGGCCGGTCTCGCGGCTCACGGCGGCCCGATCCCGGTCGAGCAGCTCGGCCAGTAAGTCCGCCTCGGCACAGGCGGCGAGCGTGCCCGCCGTTGCCGTGGCCAGGGCAGGATCGGCGGACAGCAGGTCGGCGGCGCGGCCGGCGGCGGCCGGCTCGGTGTAGCTGAGACAGGCCGTTCGGAGGAAGCCGTCGACCGGATTCTCCCCGGCCGGGCCACGGGCGTCCATCTCGCGACTCCAGCGCTCGATCACGTCCCGCTCGATCACGCCCCGCTCGATCACGCCCTGCTCGTTCGACGCCCGATCCGGCACCCGCTCCTCCTCTGATCCCTCGTCGACGGTACCCGCGGCGGTAACCGCCCCACCCGACGAGGGTGATGCCGTCGCGAGGCCCCGACTCGACAATGAGCACATGGGCGATCTCGAGGGGCAGGACGGCGGACAGCGCGCCCTGCGCAACCATGCGGACGGGCATCGATGAGCCCGTCGACGCCGGCCGCGACCCGAACCGGCTGGACGGCAAGGCTGACCCCGCCGGCGCTGCGCGGCTACCAGCGTTCGTGGCTGAGAGCCGACATCCTCGCCGGAGCGACGCTGGCCGCGGTCGCCATCCCCGAGACCATGGGCTACACCTCGATCGCGCAGACGCCGGTGATCACCGGTCTCTACACCGTGCTCTTCCCGGCCGTGCTGTTCGGCCTGCTGGGCTCGTCCCGGCTGCTCGTGGTCGGGGCCGACTCCGCCACCGCCGCCATCCTGGCCGGCGGTCTGGGCGCCCTCGGCATCGCCGGCCTGCAGCCGAACTCTCCCCAGTGGCTCGCCCTCTGCTCGCTGACCGCGCTGGTCTGCGGCGCCCTGCTGATCCTCGCCCGGCTGCTCAAGCTCGGTTTCCTCGGCGACTTCTTGTCCGCGTCGGTCCTGATCGGCTTCCTGACCGGCGTCGGAATCCAGGTGCTGACCGGCCAGATCCCCGACATGCTGGGGATCGCGAAGGGGAAGGGCACCTGGTTCCAGCAGCAGTGGTACATGCTCACCCATCTCGGTCAGACCCAGTTGCCGTCGCTGGCCTTCGCGCTCGGCACGCTGGCGATCATCCTGGGTTTCAAACGGTTCGTCCCGAAGGTCCCGGGCGCGATCATCGCGGTGATCTTGTCGATCATCGTCTCCGCGGCGACCGATGCGTCCGCGCACGGTGTGGCGGTCGTCGGGGCGATGCAGGGCGGGTTCCCGCCGATCGGGCTGCCGCAGGGCGTCACCCTGTCCGACGTGCCGATGCTGCTCGGCACCGCGTTCTCGTGCTTCGTGCTGATCATCGCCCAGAGCGCGGCCACGTCTCGCAGCTTCGCGGCCAAGCACGGTGACCGGGTCGACATCAATCGCGACATCGTCGGGCTGAGCGGCGCCAACCTCGCGGCCGGCCTGACCGGTACGTTCGTGGTCAACGGCAGCCCCACCAAGACCCAGATCCTGGACGGCCAGAAGGGCAAGAGCCAGGTCGCCAACCTGACCATGGCCGCGGTCGTGCTGATCATCGTGTTGTTCCTGACCGGACTGCTGACCGACATGCCGAAGGCCACCCTCGGCGCAATCGTGTTCCTGATCGGGATCGACCTGATCGACGTCAAGGGCCTGAAGGTGGTCCGGCTGGCGCGGCAGAGCGAGTTCTGGATCGCGTCCGTGACCGCGGTGGTCGTCTTCGCGGTCGGCGTCGAGCAGGGCATCATCCTCGCCGTCGTGGCGTCCCTGGTCGAGATGGTGCGCCGCCAGTACAAGCCACACCGGTTCGTGGTCGGGATCAGCTCGGACGGCGACCCGACGTACCTCAAGGCACAGAACGGGATGCAGAGCGAGCCCGGCCTGCTGGTCTTCCGGTACGACGCCGACCTGTTCTATGCCAACGCGAACCAGTTCTCCGATGCCGTCCAGCAGCTGTTCAACGCCGCGCCCGATCCCGTGCACTGGCTCGTCCTGGACTGCTCCTCGATTCCCGACGTCGACTACTCGGCCGGAGCGGCGCTGCGCCAGCTGGTCCAGTTCGTCCACCAGCGCAACGCCGTGTTCGCGCTCGCCGGGCTCGATCCCGACCTGCAGGCGACCCTGGAGCAGTTCGGCGTGCTGCAACTGCTGAACGTCGACCATATCTACCCGACCGTCGCCGACGCCGTCGCCGCCTTCCGCTCCCCAGCGGCGACCACGGGGACGACGACCACGGAACCGCACGAGCCGGCCGGACAGGCCTAGGAGGGCATCATGACAGTCATCGAGGCGGCACCCCATCCCAGCGCGGCCGACCGCCGGGCCCAGGGCGTCGACGCCCGCGCCCGGACCCCACGCGAGGCCCACACGCACTGGCAGCCCGGGCCGGAACGGGAGGATCCGGTCGCCATCCTCCAGGCCCAGGACGCGACCCGCGAACCGGACCTGGTGCCCGTCCGGCACGGCCGGATGATGGTCTCCCCGTTCACCTTCTACCGCGGCTCGGCCGCGATCATGGCCGCGGATCTCGCTATCACCCCGACGGCCGGGCTGAACGTCCAGCTCTGCGGAGACGCCCACCTGTCCAACTTCGGTGTGTTCGCCTCGCCCGAGCGCCAGCTGCTGTTCGACCTGAACGACTTCGACGAGACCCTGCCCGGGCCGTTCGAGTACGACGTCAAGCGGCTGGCGGCCAGCTTCGCCATCGCCGCCGCCAACAACAAGTTCTCGGCCGAGGACACCCAGCAGGTCGTGCTCAAGGTCGGCGAGTCTTACCGGACCGCGATGGCCGGCTTCGCCAAGACCAACACCCTCGACATCTGGTACTCCCGGATGTCGGAGGCCGACATCCAGGACGGACTGGTCCGGCTCGAGCGGGAGTACGCCGAGGTGGCCAAGCAGGCCAAGCGGGCAGGGGCACCGAAGACCGCGATCCCGTCCATCGAGCGCGGCCGGGAGGTGTTCCGCAAGGCACGCACCCGGACGAACCTGCAGGCGCTGTCGAAGCTGACCGAGGTGGTCGACGGCCGGCAGCGGATCGTCAGCCAGCCGCCGGTGCTGATCCCCTGGCGGGAGCTGGAATCGAGCGCAGAGTCGGACCGGCCGGACCTGTTCGACGTCGTCCAGGAGGTGTACGACCGCTACCGCAGCACGCTGAACGAGACCCGTCGCCGGCTGCTCGACCGCTACCGGGTGGTGGATGCGGCACGGAAGGTGGTCGGCGTCGGATCGGTCGGCACCCGGGCGTTCATCGTGCTGCTGGAGGGACGCGACGCGGGCGACCCGCTGTTCCTACAGGTGAAAGAGGCCACCAGGTCGGTGCTCGAGGCTCACCTGCCGAAGAGCCAGTTCTCCACCTCGGGCGAGCGGGTGGTCCAGGGCCAGCAGATGATGCAGTCGGCGTCCGACATCTTCCTCGGCTGGTCCGAGGGCGTCCAGGACGACCGCTTCTACTACTGGCGCCAGCTGCGTGACATGAAGGGCTCGGTCCCGGTCGAGGAGCTGTTGCCGCCCGGTCTCACGTTCTATGCCGAGATCTGCGGCTGGACCCTGGCCCGCGCGCACGCCCGCTCCGGCGACCCGGTGGCCATTGCCGCGTACCTCGGCACCAAGCGGAAGTTCGACCGCGCCATCGCCGAGTTCGCCAAGGCGTACGCCAAGCAGAACGAGCAGGACTACCAGGCCTTCCTCGACGCGATCAACTCCGGCCGGCTGGAGGCCAAGACCGGCGTCTGACCACGATGCTCAGCGTTCCGCGATGCCGCCGAGCATTCCCGAGATGAATCTCTTCTGCAGCGCGAAGTACAAGATCACGATGGGCAGCGCGACGATCACCCCGGCTGCGGAGAGAAGCGAGTAGTCGGTCAGGTGCTCGCCCTTGAAGAAGGCCAGGCCCAACGGTGCCGTCCGCCGGTCCTCGCTGACGATCAGCACCAGCGGGATCAAGAACTCGTTCCAGGTCCACATCGTGATCAGGACGCACATCGTCATGATCGGCGCGAGCGACGGCGGCACCATCACCTGCCAGAGCAGCCGGAAGTCGCGCGCGCCGTCGAGTCGAGCCGCCTCGACGATCTCGGTCGGGAAGGTGCGGAACTGGTTGCGCAGCCAGAACGTCGCGAACGCCAGCGACTGGGCCGTCTGCGGCAGGATCAGG
Organism: Microlunatus ginsengisoli; assembly: GCF_039537205.1. Lineage (NCBI taxonomy): Bacteria > Bacillati > Actinomycetota > Actinomycetes > Propionibacteriales > Propionibacteriaceae > Microlunatus > Microlunatus ginsengisoli. The sequence goes on from NZ_BAABAB010000022.1 coordinate 376,140, forward strand.
CTGGCATAGGTGTCGGTCAGGCCGACGCTGCGCAGGTTGAAGTACAGCGGGATGATGAACGCCTCGGCCGGCAGCATCAGCCCCGCCAGCAGCAGGAAGAAGATCGCCGACGAGCCGCGGAAGGTGAGTCGGGCGAAGGCGAAGGACGCCAGGATCGCGAGCACCGTGGTGAGCACCACCACCGCAACGGTGACCACCAGGCTGGAGAGCATGTAGCGGCTGAACTGCCCGTTCGTCCAGGCCCGTCCGAAGTTGCCGAGATCGATCCGGCTGGGCAGCGCGAATGCCCCGCTGTTCTCCGCGGGCGGGGTCACCGCGCTCATCAGCACGCCGATCAGCGGGATGATCGCGAACACACCGAAGACGATCAGCACGATGTGGTCGAGGACCTTCTCACGAGTGCTCAGTCTCACGCCGACTCCTTGGGCTGCAACCTGCTGATCAGCGCAGTCACCAGCATGATCACCAATGTCAGGCAGATGGCCACCGCGGCGGCGGAGCCGACCTGACCGGTGTTGAAGGCGCGGTTGTAGGCCTCGAACGCCGGAACGGTGGTGGAGTTTCCCGGGCCGCCGGCGGTGGTGATGTAGACGAGGTCGAAGGTCTTCAGCGCGGACACCATCGTCAGGGTCAAGGCCGCCGCGATCTGGCCGCGGAGCGCGGGCAGGGTGATCGCGAAGAACTCCCCGGCCGCGTTGGCGCCGTCCAGCCGGGCCGCCTCGAACAGGGCCGGCACGATGTTGCCGAACCCGGACAAGAACAGCACCAGGCAGAGGCCGATGTTCAGCCAGGTGCCGACGAACCCGATCGCCACCAGCGCGGTCGAGTAGTCCCCCAGCCAGACCCGGGTCACCGAGTCCAGCCCGACCAGGCGCAGCGCGGTGTTCAGCAGGCCGTCGGGCGAATAGATCGACACCCAGATCGTCGCCACCACGACCGACGCGATCACCTGGGGCAGGAACAGCACCGTCCGGTAGACGCTCATCCCGCGCAGCCGGTTGGCCCGCGAGATCAGCGCGGTGAGGAACAACGCGACCGCGATCGGCAGCACGCTGTAGAAGACCATCAACACGATCGCGTGTCCGAACGCCGCGCGCAACTGACGATCGGTGAACACCGCGACGTAATTGTCCAGCCCGGCCCAGGTTGCCAGCGACAGGCCGTCCCAGTCGAAGAACGAGTACTGGACGGTCTGCAGGAACGGCACCCCGAGGAAGACGGCGAACACCGCGAACGCCGGAAGGACGTACAGGTACGCAACCGGCTGGGACCGGCGCCGCCGGCGGCCGGTGCCGCCGGCCGCGGCGCCCGGCGCGGATGCAGGCGAGGGTCGGCGGCGGGAGCCGGCCGTGGCCGCTCCCGCCCCGGACGACGGCTGAGCGTCGGGCACGATCAGCGGTCCTGGTTGAACTTCGCGTAGTCGTCCTGCAGCGTCTGGGTGAACTGCTGCGGGGTCTGCTTGCCGGCCACCAGGTCCTGCGCGGCCGCGGTCAGCGTGTCGTAGAACGTCGGTGTCGCGTAGTCCAGGTACGGGGTGATGCCGTTCGACTTGGAGATCGCGACGTAGGAGTCGGTGATCGCCGCGGCCAGCGTGCCCGCCGCCGGCTTGTCGCTGTCCGGCACCACCGCCGGCAGGTTGCCGGTCTTCACCAGCACCTCGGAGGCGGCCTCGTTCGTGACGAAGTCGACGTACGCCGCTGCGGCGTCGGCGTTCTTGGTCTTGGAGGTGATGGCCCAGGCCAGCCCGATCCCACCCATGGTGACCGGCGTCTGCGAGCCGTCCGGCTTCAGCGCCGTGAAGCTGATGTTCTTGGCCTGCGGCGCCGCCTCGAGGGTGGCCTGGTACCACGTACCAGTGATCAGGAACGCCGCGTCGCCCTTGCCGAACGCGTTCACCGCGTCGTCCCGGGAGATGCCGTTGGCGCCCTTGGTCAGATAGCCCTTGGTGGCCCAGTCCTGCATGGTCTGTGCGGCCTGGACGACCTCCGGGTCGGTCCAGGCGCCGCTGGTCGAAGTGACCAGGTCGTTCACCTTCTGGCTCCCGGCCAGCGCGTTGAGCGGGACGCCGAACAGGTGGATCCCCGGGCTCTTCTCGACGTCGCCGTAGCTCAGCGGCAAGATCCCGGCCGCCTTCACCTTGGCCATGTCGTCGTTCAGCTCGGCGAGTGTGCTCGGCGGCTGGCTGATGCCCGCCTTCGCCAGCACGGCCTTGTTGTAGTACAGGCCGACCAGCTCGCCGGTCTGGGAGATGCCGTACAGATTGTCGCCCTGCCACTGCTTGCCGTCGGCGGAGAACGAGTTCAGCTTGAGGAAGCTGCTCGGGTAGCGCTGGTTCCAGCCGTACAGGTCGGCGTAGTCGTTCATCGGCCGGAGGTAGCCGGCCTTCACGAACGCGCCCATGTCCGGATAGCCCTGATTCGCCTGGACCACGTCCGGCGGGTTGTCACCGGACAGCGCCAGCTTCAGCGTCGTCTTCAGGTCCGAGAACGACCGCGACACCCGGTCGATCTTGACGTTGGGGTACTTCTTCGTGAACGCGTCGTTCAGCTGCTTCTGGGCGGCACCGATGCCCTCGTCACCGGTGTTCTGATCCCAGACGGTGAGCGTGATCGGTTCGGTGCCGAAGTCCTTCTTGACCGGCGCCAGGCTGCTCTGCTGGCTGGCCGGGGCCGAGCCGGATCCCGGCGTGCAGGCGCCGAGGGCGAGCGCGACCGCGGTGGCGACCGCCGCGACGGCCGATGCCTTCCTCAGGTGTTTCATGACTCTCCGTTCTGGGTGGGGGTGGTGGAGTGCGAGCCGAGGAACGACCAGTTGCCGGCTGGCCGGGCCTGGTCGACGAAGCGCCGGAGATCGGCCGGACGAGGTGCGCTCACGGCGCCCCCGAGACGGCGAACCGACAATGACGCGCTGAGCGCGGCGAACCGGAGCCGGTTCGTCAGGTCCCAGTCCGGATAGCGTTCGGCGGCCATGAACGACGCCACGAAGATGTCCCCGGCGCCGGTGGGATCGATCACGTCGACCGGGACCGCGGAGATCTCGGTGACCACGCCGGTCGCCGAATCGATCGCGACCACCCCGTCGCCGCCGCGGGTGACGACCGCAAGCGGAACCCGCTCGGCAAGCGCCTTCGCCGCCTCGAGTGCGGAGTCGGTCCGGGTGTAGCGCATCGCCTCGATGTCGTTCGGCACGAACACGTCGATCTCGGCCAACCGGTCCAGCACGTCACGCGACCAGACTCCCGCGGAGTCCCAGCCCACGCCACCGACGACCCTGGTGCCGGCGGCTCGCAGTGTGGCAACCCAGGCAGGTAGCTCGGTCGCGATGCCGACATGCACCGCCCCCACCGGGCCGGCACCGGCCGGCAGGTCGAGCGGGCCCAGATCCTCGTCGTAGGTGACGAAGCTCCGGTTCTCCGGCGAGGTCAACGACACGGTGATCGGCGTCTGCCGGTCGGGCACGCATGTGATCCAGGAGGTGTCCAGCCCCGGTTCGGCGGCGAGCATCACCCGCATCTCGCGGCCGAGCGGATCCTCACCCAGCCGAGACAGCAGCCGCGTCGGCGCGCCGGCGCGCGCCGCGGCGACGGCACGGTTGGCGACGCCACCGGGACTGATGGCGAAGCCGGAGGCGAAGACCTCGGCTCCGATCTCCGGGGCCGAGACGCCGGCCATCACCAGGTCGCAGTAGATGTCACCGACGAAGAGCAGGTCGCCGCCCGCGGCGGCTGGGCCGATCGTCTCCGCCACCTGTCAGCTCCTCGCCCTCTGGTCCTCGCCCTGACGTTCTCTTGCTGCCCGGCACTGACGCCCACGCCCGGCCGCCGCGCCTACGCGCTCGGGAAGATGCTCGAGTTTGCGCGGTCAAGGCGAGCGGCTTGCCCTATTCACGCAATCATGCGCACATCCGGTTGCTCTGACGTTACACGGGCGCCGCTCTTCTGTTAAGTCTGGATGAGAATGAAAGAGTTTGGCGTACTTTCGTTGCTCTTGCGCAAGATTGCCCTCTACAGTGATTTCCATGCTCTCGAGCGAACGGCGGAACCGCATCGTGAAGGCGCTGCGGGTCGACGGCTCGGCTTCGGTCCGCCAGCTCGCCGTCACGCTCGAGGTGAGCGAGTCCACGATCCGCCGCGACCTTCAGCTGCTCGATCGCAACGGTGAGCTGTCCCGCACCTACGGTGGCGCGATGCTGCCGCCCGGTGCGACCGTCGAGGAGTTCGGCCGGAGCGGTCATGAGGGGCGCTTCCTGCTCGACGCCGACGCCGACGCGCCGCTCAAGCGTGCGGTCGCCGAGACGGCGGCCGAGCTGGTGCGCGACGGCGACGTCGTGATCCTCGACATCGGCACCACGACCCCACCGCTCGCCCGCCGGCTTGCCGGCCGTGAGATCACCGTGATCACCACCAATCTGGCCGTCTTCGACGAGCTGCGCGACGACGAGGCGGTCCGGCTGATCCTGCTCGGCGGTGTCGTTCGCCGCAACTATCGGTCCCTGGTCGGCTCGATCGCCGAGCGGGCCCTGAGCGAGGTCAGCGCCGACATCGTCTTTCTGTCCTGCACCGGCGTGCGGCCCAACGGCCACGTGGTCGACAACATGGCCGTCGAGGCGCCGATCAAACGTTCCATGATCAGCGCGGCCGAGCGGGTGGTGCTGCTCGCCAGCGAGCGCAAATTCCCGGGCACCGGCGCCCTGCGGCTGTGCTCCCTCGCCGAGGTGGACACCGTGATCAGCACCCCCGGCGCCCCGACCGAAACCCTCGATCTGTGCCGGAACGCCGGCGGAGAGGTCCTCATCGCATGAAGCTCTGCATCCTCGGCGGCGGCGGTTTCCGCACGCCGTACGTCTACCAGGCCCTGCTGCGCGACACCGGCTCGCCGCGGGTCGACGAGGTCGCCCTGTACGACGTCGACGAGTCACGACTGCGGGCAATGACCGCGATTCTCAGCCAGCTCGGCGCCGGCTTCCCCGACGCCCCCGTGCTGAGCCCGGGCACGAATCTGGTCGAGGCGGTGGAGGGCAGTGACTTCGTCTTCGCGGCGCTTCGCGTCGGCGGGCTGGAAGGGCGCCGCTGCGACGAGCACGTTGCCCTGGACCTGAACGTCATCGGTCAGGAGACGACCGGGCCCGGTGGCCTGGCGTACGCCCTGCGCAGCGTGCCGGTGATGGTGCGGGCGGCGACCGTGATCAAGGAGCTGGCCCCGGACGCGTACGTCATGAACTTCACCAACCCGGCCGGCATCGTGACCGAGGCGATGCAGTCCGTGCTCGGCGACCGGGTGCTCGGCATCTGCGACACCCCGTCCGGGCTCGGCCGGCGAGTGGCGGGCCTGCTCGGCCTCGACCACACTCGCGTCCAGATGGACTACGTCGGCCTGAATCATCTCGGCTGGATGCGCCGGGTGCTGTTCGACGGCCGCGACGTGCTGCCCGAGCTGCTGGCCTCCGAGACACTGCTCGGCCGGCTGGAGGAGGCACAGGTCTTCGGTGCGGACTGGATCCGCTCGCTCGGCGCCGTGCCGAACGAGTACCTGTACTACTACTACTTCAACCGCGACGCGGTCCGTTCGATCGTGGCGTCCGGCACCACCCGAGGGGACTTCCTGGCCCGCACGCAGGACGAGTTCTATCGCCGGGCGCTGGCGGCCGGCGACGGTGCGGCGGACCTCTGGCGCCAGACCGTGGCGAGGCGGAGTGCCTCGTACATGGCCGAGGCCAAGGGAGGCACGCAGAACGAGCCGGTGGGCGAACGGGACGTCGAGACCGACCCGGCCCACCAGGGCTATGCCGGCGTCGCCCTCGGCGTGATGGCCGCGATCAGCCGCAACGAGCGGCAGACGATGATCCTCAACGTCCGCAACGGGACGACGCTGACCGGGCTGCCGGCCGACGCGGTGGTCGAGGTGCCGACCATGGTCGACGCCAACGGCGTCCATCCGCTGGCGACGAGCCAGCCGGACCTGCACCAGCTCGGCGTCATGGCCCAGGTGAAGGACGTCGAGCGGCACACCATCGCGGCCGCACTCACCGGCTCGAAGGCCGAGGCGCTGACCGCGTTCGCCCGGCATCCCCTGGTCGACAGCGTCACCGTTGCACGGGACCTGCTGACCGGCTATCTCGCGGCAAGCCCGGAGATCGCCGCCGTCCTCGCCGGCTGAACCGTCGGGCTCGTCGTCATCCGGATGAGCCCGAGCCGCTCAGTGTGCGGCGTCGTGCCAGGACCGGCCGACACCCACCGAGACGTCCAGCGGCACCGCCAGGTCGACGGCGTGCCCCATCTTGGTCCGGACCAGCTCGGTCAGCGCCTCCCGCTCGTCCGGGCCGATCTCGAAGACCAGCTCGTCGTGCACCTGCAGCAGCATCCGGCTGCGCATGCCGGCGTCGTCCAGCGCCTTCTCGACGTCCAGCATCGCGACCTTGATGATGTCGGCCGCCGAGCCCTGGATCGGGGCGTTCAGCGCCATCCGTTCGGCCATCTCACGGCGCTGCCGGTTGTCGCTCATCAGGTCGGGCAGATAGCGGCGGCGGCCCAGGATCGTCTCGGTGTATTCGGTCCGCCGGGCGTCGGCCACCAACCCGCGCAGGTAGTCCCGGACCCCGCCGAAGCGCTCGAAGTACTCGTCCATCAGCGCCTTCGCCTCGGACGTGTCGATGGCGAGCTGCTGGCTCAGACCGTACGCGCTCAGGCCGTACGCCAGCCCGTAGTTCATCGCCTTGATCTTCGCCCGCTCCCCCGGCGTGACGGCATCCGGCGCAACGCCGAACACCCGCGACGCGGTCACGGTGTGGAAGTCGATGCCGGAGTTGAACGCCTCGATCAGGCTGGCGTCCTCGCTCGCGTGCGCCATGATCCGCATCTCGATCTGGCTGTAGTCGGCGCTCATCAGCGACTCGTAGCCCTCCCCGACCACGAACGCCTGCCGGATCCGGCGCCCCTCCTCGGTCCGGATCGGGATGTTCTGCAGATTCGGGTCCGTGCTGGACAGGCGGCCGGTCGCCGCGATCGTCTGGACGTAGGTGGTGTGGATCCGGCCGTCGTCGGCGACCGACTTGAGCAGGCCCTCGACGGTCTGCTTCAGCCGGATCGCGTCCCGGTGGATCAGCATCTGGGCGAGGAACGGGTGCTCGGTCTTGAGGTACAGCTGCTGCAGAGCCTCCGCGTCGGTGGTGTAGCCGGTCCGGGTGCGCCGCGTCTTCGGCATCCCCAGCTCGTCGAACAGCACCACCTGGAGCTGCTTCGGCGAGCCGAGGTTGATCTGCTTGCCGAGCACCCGATAGGCCTCCTCGGCGGCCGCATTCACGGTGGCCCCGAACTCGGACTCCAACGCATGCAAATGATCGGTGTCGACCGCGACACCGGTGCGTTCCATCCGCGCCAGCGTGCGCTGCAGCGGTAGCTCGACGCCGTAGAGCAGCTCGGTCCCGCCGCGCTCGGATACTTCGGTGTCGAGCGCATCGGCCAGGTCGATCACCGCTCGGCCGCGCACCATCGCCGCCTCGGCGGCGACCTGGGCGCCGGAGTCGTCGTCGCCGAAATCGAGCGCCAGCTGGTCGTCGTCGGCTGCCTCGAGCGCAGTCTCGACCTTGAGCTCGCGCTTCAGGTGGCGCAGGGTGAGGTCCGCCAGATCGTACGTCCGCTGGTCCGGCCGGGTGAGATAGGCGGCCAGCTGGGTGTCCGAGGTCAGCCCGGCGAGGTCCCAGCCCCGCGCCCAGATCGCCAGCAGCGGACCCTTCGCGTCGTGCATGGCCTTGTGGTGGCCGGGGTCGGCGAGCCAGTCGGCCAGCGCGGCGTCGTCGTCGGGAGACAGCTCGGTGACGTCGACATAGGCGGCGGCCCCGTCGGCGGCGGCGATCGCGAACGCCCGCAGATCCCCGCTGCCCGAGCCCCAATGGCCGACGACATCCACCCCGACCCGGTTCGACGCAGGACCGGTGTCGGTCTCCACCGCCTCGACCGTGTGCTCGGCCAGCCAGGCCCGCAGCTGATCGGGCTCCAGGACCGACCCGGTGAGCTCGAAGCCGCCCTCGGGCTCGAACGCCTCGGTCGGCAGCGCCTCCAGCAGGCGGTCGCGAAGCACCCGGAACTCGAGCCCGTCGAACAGGGTATGGGTGGCCTCCCGGTTCCAGGCCCGTCGCTCCAGCTCGTCGACGGTGACCGGCAGCTCCAGGTCGCGGACCAGCGCGTTGATCCGGCGGTTCCGCAGCACATCCTCGGTCCGCTGCTGGAACGCCTCGGCCGCCTTGCCCTTCAGCTCGCCGGCGTGCGCGACCAGGTTCTCCAGCCCGTCATAGGTCGCCAGCCACTTGGCGGCAGTCTTGGGCCCGACCCCCGGCACTCCCGGCAGGTTGTCGCTCGACTCCCCCACCAGCGCCGCGAGCTCGGGATAGCGGGCCGGGGTAGCGAAGTATTTCTCCTCCACCACCGCCGGGGTCATCCGGCCGAGGTCGGAGACACCCTTGCGCGGATAGAGCACGGTCACGTTGTCGGTGACGAGCTGGAACGCGTCCCGGTCACCGGTGCAGATCAGCACGTCGAAGCCGGCCTGCTCCGCCTGGGTCGCCAGGGTGCCGATCACGTCGTCGGCCTCGAAGCCGGGCTTCTCCACGTGCACGATGTTGAGCGCGTCCAGCACCTCCTTGACCAGGTCGAGCTGGCCACGGAACTCGTCCGGGGTCTTGCTCCGGTTCGCCTTGTATTCCGCGTAGACCTCCGAGCGGAAGGTCTGCCGGGACACGTCGAACGCGACCCCGACGTGGGTCGGTTGCTCGTCCCGCAGCACGTTGATGAGCATCGAGGTGAAGCCGAAGACACCGTTGGTGTGCTGGCCGGTCTGGGTGGAGAAGTTCTCCACCGGCAGCGCGAAGAACGCCCGGTAGGCGATCGAGTGTCCGTCGATCAGCAGCAGCTTCGGGCGGCTGGGCGCCGCCCCCTCGGGCGGCTTCGTCGCGGTCTTCGCAGTAGCGGTCGGCACGGATGCGAGCCTAGCCGTGACCACTGACACCCGACGGAGCCCGCACCACCGAGCACCTCGCCCATCCCCACCGGCGGCACCCCGCCCAGCCGTGTCCCCGGCACTCCGCACCACGCAGGTCTACTCCGCGCCCTGCGTATGGGGTGCGGAGTCGACCTGCCGGGTGCGGAGTGAGGCGTCGGACGGCGTCGCAGACGAACGTCGCGCGCCTCTTCGACGCGAGTGGCGCGGAATCGCGGGAATATCGTCAACGGCACCCGGCGAGCGAGCGCCGGTGCCACAATCGGCTCACCGCACATCGTCAGGTTCGGGGGGATCGATGATGATTCGTTCGTCTGTGGCCGCTCACATTCGGGCCGGAGCCGCGGGACTCGCTGCGATCGCAGCGGTCCTGGTATCCGGCAGCGCATGCTCGGCCGGCCAGGCCAGCTCACCAGCAGCTGCCCCGGCTCCGCCCGCCGCGGCGAGCACGGCGAGCCCGAGCGCATCGGCCCAACCGCCGACCAAGGCCGGCGACCTGGCCGCGGCGAAACGGGCGCTGATCACCGCGAAGGAGCTGGGCGATCCCTGGGTGGCGGTGAAGACCGTGAACAGCGTGGGCGGCAAGGACGAGGCGTGCCCGGGGAAGCCGACCACCGACGCAACGGTGAAGCCGCTGGCCAGCGCCACCGCTCGGTTCACCGCCGGCCGCGCGAAGGGCGCGGGCATCGGCGTCTTCGGGGTGTCGAGCTATGCCGACAGCGCCGATGTCGCCACCTTCCGCGAGGCACTGCCGAAGGTTCTGGCTGCGTGCGCCAGCTATACCGATGCCAGCAAGATGTACGTCGTGCTGAAGACCACCGACGGTCCGGCGATCGACGGGGCCGACGCCACCTGGCAGTACGCCGAGCGGGTGTACTACGACGCCAAGCACACCAAGCTCGCGTACGCCCGGCACTACGTGATCGCGCTGCACGGCCGGGCGGTCTCGGCCGTGCAGTACGCGTTCCTCACTGAGAAGTCCGACCCGAACGCGAACGACTTCTCCCGGACCGAGCAGATGGCGCGGAAGCAGCTCGCCAACGTGCAGGCCGAGTTCAGCGAGAACTGACCGGCGGCCGCCGGCTAGCGCGCGCTGATCTTGATCGTCTTGGACTTGGTCTTGACGTTCGCGTACGCCATCACCTGGCGCCGCATCACGGTGCAGTCGTCGGCCCGCCAGGCCACCTTCACGTTGAACGTGGGCTTGGCACCGGCCTTCACCCGGACCCACTTCTGCATGGTCATCGTCCGGAACCGGTTCAGGCTGTAGATGTCGTAGCGCACCGCGTCGCTGGCCAGCCGCTTGGTGTGGATGTCGGCCTTGTCGCAGGTGGAGAAGTTCGCCACCGTGGTGCCGACGTTGATCGGGCCCATCGACACCCCGAGATTCAGCGGGTAGCTGTGGCAGCCGCCCTTCAGCTTGCTCTTGGAGTAGACGTTCGTGCTGTAGTTGATCTTCGAGGTCGGGTCGATGGTCACCGACAGCCGGCCCTTGTCGCCGTCGCCCAAGCGATCGTAGGTGTTGGCGGTGACGTCGACGAAGTAGTAGTCGTAGCGCTTCTCCTTCTCCTTCAGCCGATAGAGCTTCACCGAGTAGTTCACCTTGCCGCGGTTCGGCGGGTACTTCGCGCAGAGCGAGGCGCCGCCGTAGTAGCAGACCTCGTCGCCCTGTCCGATGCCGTCGATGTGCTCGTAGTAGCTGAACCGGTACGGCGACTTGTCCTTGATCAGCACGGCCTGCTGGGTGACCGGCGGGTCGGCGGCGGCGGGGAGGGCGGTGCCCGCGACCACGCCGAGGGAGACGACGGCGGCGGCGGTGAGTGTGGCCGCCGGGCGGAGGCCCGGCACACGGAGGAGGTGGAGAGGAGTCATGCTCGGACCCTAAGCACTGACGGGTTCACCTCGCAGCCTTCAGAACAACTTGCCTGCATCTCGCGCCGCCGCATGGGCGGCCAGCCGGTCGGTCGCCGCGTCGGCCGTGACCAAGTTCGGCCGGAAGGCGACCTCGGTGATGTCCTCGATGCCGACCCAGCGCAGCCAGTCGTCGAAGAACGGCCGCTGGAAGTCGGAGCCGAAGCCGGCCCGGTCCCCCGGTCCGTAGACCGCGCTGGTGTAGATCACCGCCGCCTGGCGCCCCCCGAGCAGACCGGTGTAGCCCTCGATCGGGTCGAAGCCGAAGGCCATCCCCGGTTGCGACACCACGTCGATGAACTGCTTCACGATGTAGGGCACGCCGGCGTTCCACATCGGCACACTGAACAGGTACTCGTCGTAACCGGCGAACCGCTCGAACGCGGCGCGGGCCCGTGCCCACGCATTCGCCGCCCCGCCGACCGGCTGCTCGCCGGCGAACACCGCCATCTTCGCCGCAGCCGCATCCGGGCCGAATTCGGGCAGCGTGCCGTCCCAGAGGTCCCAGTGATGAATCTGGGCACCGTCGTTGGCCTCGGCATAGGCGTCGAGGAAGGTCGCGGCCAGTGCCAGCGACTCCGAGCGCTCACCGCGCGGCGAGGCCGAGATGTGCAGCAACCGCCGGGGCCGGTCGGATCGAGTGTTCATGGTGAACCTCCTTGATATGTGCGTGTGCACGTACTTTATGTGCGTGCGCACGCATTTGTCAACGCGGGGCCGGGCTTAGCTCTTCCTGGTACGATCTCGTGCGTGCGCACGCAAAGAGACGTGATCGCGGCGGATGCCGACGAAGGCGTTCGCGCGTGGGCCGGACTGCTTCAGGTGCACGCGGCCCTGGTGCCGGTGCTCGACCGCGAGCTGCAGCGCGCAACAGGCATGTCCCTGGCCTGGTATGACGTGCTGCTCGAGCTGAACTCGGCCCCCGAGCGACGGCTGCGGATGAGTGAGCTCGGTGCGCGAGCCGTGCTGTCCCGCAGCAGGGTCAGCCGGCTGACCGACGAGCTGGTCTCGGCGGGCCTCGTCGAACGGGAGGCCGACCCCGCGGACGGGCGGTCCTCCTTCGCCGTGCTGACCGCCGACGGCCGGCGCAGGCTCCGGGCCGCGGCTCCGGTCTATCTGGCCGGCATCGAGGCGCACTTCTCGCGTCACCTCCGGGCACGGGAACGGCGCGTCGTTGCCGACGGGCTCTGGCGTGTCCTCCGCGACGAGAGCGCGCAGCCCGGCTGACCCTGCGGGGCACGAAGCAGAAACGGCTCAGCGCGCCAGCAGGTCGGAGACGTCTCGGGACCACAACGAACCGCCGCCGTCCTCGGTGACCAGATACAGCCGGGAACCAACCAGCAGCGCGGCCCGGACCACCCCGTCGGGAGCGGTATAGGCACGCCACTCCCCGGCGTGGCCGACCAGCAGGCGGCCCGAACCGGACGAGCTCAGCGCGGCGAGCACGCGATCACTGCCGTTGAGCACGACGCCGTTGTCGCCGTCGCCGACCGTCAGCTCGGGCAGCGGAGCTCGCGCCCCGTCGTCCCAGAGCGCGGCGACGCCATCGCGCGATCCGAGCGTGGCGCAGCTCGCGGCGCAGTCGGTGGACCAGGCCTCGCTCCGCCGGCCGGCATCGGGCAGCACCGTCAGGGTCCAGCTCGCGCCCGATCCACGCCAGATCGCCGCCGACTGGTGCACGCCGTCGGCAAGATCGATCACCGAGCCGCTGATCACGGTCGCGCCGGAACGCGTCTCCGCGGCCCGCGGCGCGACCTGGCGGGTCGCGGTGTTGGTCAGCGCCGGCACGGGCGCCTGGCGGGACCATCGATCATGAGCCACCCGCCAGATCCGGCCGTCCAGCCCCCGGGCTCCCTGCCAGGTGCCGACGATCATCGGTCCGCTGCCGTCCCAGGCGACGTCGAGCAGGCCGCCGGCCTCCTCGCCGCCGAACGCGTAGAAGCTCTGCGGCCGGTCGATCACCCGCCCGGTGCTGCCGGACCAGACCGTCCAGCGGAAGTTCGAGTGCGCGCCGCCGTGAGCGGCTCCGAGGGCGACCACGGAGGAACCGCTTCCCGTGACCGAGACCAGGTCGGCCACCTTTCCGTACGGCGTCTGCGGCGCTACGTCCGCGGCAGCGAAGTGCGGATCGGCGGCGGCGCCCCGGGCCAGGGCCGGCGCGCGGTCCGTGCCGGTGCCGACGTACCCGCCGACCACGAGGGTTCGCCCGATCAGCGCGATCGAGGACGCGTGCATCGCGTCCGGCAGCGGCACCCGGCCCCAACCGTCCAGCTGGACCGGGGGTGCCGGTGACGGGGCGGGCGGCGTCACCGGGCCGGCGGTGCACCCGGTCGCGATCAGCAGCAGCGCCGCCACCGTGCACCGGACCGCCGGGGTCCGCGCTCGAGTCCGCACGAACTCACTCTAGGTCGGAGGTGTGGACGTCCTACTCCTCGCCGAGATAGGCCTTGCGGACGTTCTCGTCGGTCAGCAGCGCCTGACCCGTCCCGTCGAGAACGATCTTGCCGACCTCCAGCACATAGCCGTGGTCGGCCAGCGACAGCGCCGCCTGGGCGTTCTGCTCCACCAGCAGGATGGTCACGCCCTCGGACCGCAGCTCGACGATGGTGCTCATGATCCGCTGCATCATCAGCGGCGAGAGGCCCATCGACGGCTCGTCCAGCATGAGCAGTTTCGGTTTGCTCATCATTGCCCGACCGATCGCCAACATCTGCTGCTCGCCGCCGGAGAACGTACCGGCCGGTTGGCTGCGGCGCTCCTGGAGGATCGGGAACAGGCCGAAGACCCGGTCGAGATCGCTGGCGACCCCGGCGCGGTCCCGGCGAGCGAACGCGCCGAGCCGGAGGTTCTCCTCGACCGTCAGCCTGGGGAAGATCCGCCGGCCCTCGGGCGAGTGGGCCAGACCGCGGCTGACGACGTCGTGGGCCGGCACGTTGTCGATCCGTTCGCCCTCGAACCAGATCTCTCCGGACTCGGGGTGCAGCAGCCCGGAGATGGTTTTCAGCGTCGTCGTCTTGCCGGCTCCGTTCGTGCCGACGAGGGTGACGACCTGGCCCTGGTCAACGCTGAAGCTGATCCCCTTCACCGCCCGCACCCGGCCGTACGCCACCTTGAGGTTCTTGACCTCCAGCATCAGCTCTCACCACCCTCGCCGCCGTCGACCGGTTCGTCCGACGCTTCCGGCCCGGTGCCGATGTAGGCCTCGATCACGCGCGGATCGGACTGCACCTCGGTCGGAGTGCCCTCGATCAGTGCCCGGCCCTGGACCAGACACAGCACCCGGTCGCAGAGGTTGAAGATGAACCGCATGTCGTGCTCGATCACGACCACGGCCAGGCCCAGGTCACGGATCTTGAAGATCAGCTCCTCGGCCTGGCGGGTCTCCTGCGGGTTCATGCCGGCGGTCGGCTCGTCCAGCAGGATCAACTTCGGGTCGGTGGCCAGGGCTCGGGCGATCTCCAACCGGCGCTGATCACCGTACGGCAGGTTGCGGGCCAAGATCTCCGTCGCGTTCGGCAGGCCGACGAAGTCCAGCAGCTCCTGTGCGCGGGCCCGCACTGCGGCCTCCTCACGGCGGAACTTCGGGCCGCGGATGATCGAGGTGAACGGACCGGCCGTGGTCCGGCAGTACCGGCCGACCATCACGTTCTCGAGCGCGGTCATGTTGCCGAACAGGCGGATGTTCTGGAACGTACGCGCCATGCCGGCCCGCACGACCTTGCGCGGCTTCGGCGGCAGCACCGCGCCGTCGAAAACGACCTGACCGGCCGTCGGCAGGTACATCCCTGTCAGGCAATTGAAGAAGGTGGTCTTGCCTGCGCCGTTGGGTCCGATCAGGCCCATGATCTCCCCGCGCGCCACCCGAAAGTTCACCGAGTCGACCGCGGTCAGTCCGCCGAACCGCATGGTGACGTTCTCGGCGGACAGGATCGTGCTGCCGGCCTCCGCGGCGGTGGCGTCGGGAACGGGGTGTGACGCGCTCATCGGGTGGCCTCCCGCATCTCGCCGGTTTCGTCCAGCTCCTCCTGCACCCGTTCGACGAGTTCCTCGTCCTCCTCGTGGAACTCGAGCTGTCGGCGCTGGTTGGCCACCAAGCCCTCCGGTCGGAAGCGCATCATGATGATCAGCAGCAGTCCGAACAGAAGCAGCCGGTAGTCGGCGACGAAGCGGAGCTTCTCGGGCAGCAGGTTCAACAAGACCGAACCGACGAGCACGCCGAGCACGGTGCCCATGCCGCCCAGCACGATCGCGGCAAGCAGGAAGGCCGACGTCAGGAAGACGTACTGGTCGGGAGTCACCGAGACGTCGACGTGCGCCTTCACCGACCCGGCCACGCCGGCCAGGAACGCGCCGCCGGCGAACGCGAAGAGCTTCAGCCCGAAGACGTTGACGCCCATCGCCTCGGCCGCCCGCTCGTCCTCCCGGATCGCCACCCAGCCCCGCCCGATCCGGCTGGCGTTCAGCCGGACGAAGACCAGGATGACCAAGGCGAGCAGGAACAGGAGCAGGAAGAAGTAGTTCGAGAAGCGGCCGAGGGTGATGCCGA
This sequence comes from Microlunatus ginsengisoli, assembly GCF_039537205.1. NCBI lineage: Bacteria > Bacillati > Actinomycetota > Actinomycetes > Propionibacteriales > Propionibacteriaceae > Microlunatus > Microlunatus ginsengisoli. The sequence continues at coordinate 391,587 of NZ_BAABAB010000022.1, forward strand.
AGACGACGTGCGGCTTGCCGAAGTCGAAGCCGAGGATCGACAGGTCCGGGATGGCCGGAATGCCGTTGGAGCCGTTGGTCAGGTTCGGGCCGGCCTGTCCGTCGAGGTTGATCATGGTGATCCGGAAGATCTCGCCGAAGGCCAGCGTGACGATCGCCAGGTAGTCGCCGGACACGCGCAGCGTCGGTGATCCGATCAGCAGGCCGAGGGTGGCGGCGACACACCCGCTGATCAGCACGACCACGATGAACGGCGGATGGAAGTTCACCGTCGAGAACGCGGAGCGGGACAGGACCGCCGCGGTGAAGGCGCCGGCGCCGAGGAAGGCCACATAACCGAGGTCGAGCAGACCGGCCAGCCCGACGACCATGTTCAGACCCATCGCGGTCGCCGCGAAGATCAGGATCTGGGTCGCGATCGACATGTTCGCGTCCGAGCCGTTTTGGGTGAACGGGAACAGGAACGCCACCACGAAGGCGGCCAGGATGAGCACCTTGCGATGTCGCTCGGACACCCCGGTCAGCCAACTCATCACCCCCGTCCGGAACAGGATGGCGATGAACCCGCCGGCCGCGGCCAGGAAGGAGACGAACGAGCCGCCGTCGTCGTGGTTCAGGGCGAACGCGGTGCCGAACAGCGCGACCGCCATCAAGGCGACGATCGCCAGGATCTCGATCCACGGCTTGGCCACAGCGCTGGCCAACGTCGGCTGCCGCTCGGGGACCAGGAAGCGGGTGCCGCCGAACACGAGCACCGCTCCCACCAGGGCGATCCAGCCGCCGTACACGACATTGACCAGGCCGCCGAGCTCGACGGCGATGCTGACCAGGATCAGGGCGATGTAGAGCAACAGCCAGAACGTCCCTGCCTTCGCACCGCGGATCCAGCCGATCCGCCAGGGCAGCCGATCCGGTTTGATCAACCAGGACGCGATCAGCAGGCCGCCGATGATCGCGGCCAGGACCAACGCGATCATCTGCAGCGGGGACGGATAGCCCGCGATCGTCATGTTGTCAAGCGCGTCGCCGGACCACGCCCACGGGAGGAACGGCGCCGCGATGCTGACGGCGCAGCCGACCAGCGCGACAATCCGGCCGACAGGTGTGTACCGCTCCTGCAGCTCCGGAGTGATCAGGGTGGGCAACCGGCTCATGCTCGATCCACCACCCGCGCGCCGAGCAGACCCTGAGGTCTGAACACGAGCACCAGGATCAAGATCACGAAGGCCCAGACGTCTTTCCAGGCTGACCCGCCGAACTGGCCGGGAATGAAGGTCGCCATCGCCTCGATCACGCCGAGGACGAGTCCGCCCACCACTGCTCCGGCGACGTTGCCGATGCCGCCGAGCACGGCCGCGGTGAAGGCCTTGAGGCCGGCGAGGAAGCCGATCCGGAAGTCGACGTTGGTGTAGCGCAGGCCGTAGCACAGGCCGGCGACGGCGGCCAGGGCCGCGCCGACGGTGAAGGCGACCATGATGATCCGGTCGACGTTGATCCCCATCAGCCGCGCCGTGTCGGGGTCCTGCGAGGTGGCCTGCATCGCCCGGCCGAGCCGGGTCCGGTTGATGAAGACATACAGCAGCGCCGAGCACACGATCAGCGCTGCCATGGTGAACAGCGCCGCCCGTTGGATGGTGATCCCGCCGATGGTGAAGGCCGGCCCGGTGACGTAGTCGATCTGCGGGAACGGGATCGCCCGCTTGCTGTCCGGGAAGCCCGGAATGTCGCCGTAGAACAGGCGGACGAACTCCTGCAGGAAGATCGAGACGCCGATCGCGGTGATCAACGGCGCCAGTCGCGGCGCGTTGCGGAGCGGGCGGTAGGCGAACCTCTCCATCAACAGCGCCACACCGACGGAGGCGATCATTCCGCCGATCAGCATCAGCGGCAGCATCCAGACCGAGGTCGTGCCGCTGGGCACCAGCAGCCAGACGGTCAGCGCACCAAACGCCCCGATCATGAAGATCTCGCCGTGGGCGAAGTTGATCAGCTGGATGATTCCGTAGACCACGGTGTAGCCGACGGCGATGAGCGCGTAGAGCGCTCCGAGCGACAACCCGTTCACGAGCTGCTGCAACACCTCAGTCAAAGAAGCCTCCCGAGACCGGTAGGGCCGATCCTGCCACGACTGGCGGCAGTCCGGCAGCGGTCGGACACAAGCCGAGCAACGAAATATCCTCGAACACGACGAGAGCGGCGGGCCATGTCACCATCGCCCGCCGCCCTCGGCATGCCTTCGATCAGTTCGTCGACCGGATCACTTGGCGGTCTTCGTCGCCTCGGTGGCCCACTTCCCGTCGGTCACCTTGTAGACCGTGATGACCTTGTTGGTGGTGTCGCCGAACTCGTCGAAGGCGACGGGGCCGGTGGCACCCTCGAAGCTCACCTTCTGGACGGCGTCGATGGTCGCCTGACGCGCGGACTTGGCGTCCGACGCGCTGGCCAGCGAGGTCTTCAGACCGTTGATGATCGCGTTGGCCGCGTCGAAGGAGTAGGCACCGTAGGCGCCGTACGGTTCCTTGAAGCCGGCCGCGGAGTAGTCGGAGACGAACTGCTTCGCCGAGTCCAGCGTCTCGGTGGGCGCACCCACGGAGGTCGCCAGGTCACCGTTGGAGGTCTTGCCGGCGAGCTGGATGTAGGCCGGGTCGAAGATGCCGTCGCCACCCATCAGCGGCACGCTCAGTCCGGCCGCCTTGGCCTGCTGGCTCAGCGGACCGGCCTGCGGGTACTCGCCGCCGTAGTAGACCAACTGCGGGTTCGAACTCTTGACCTTGCTGATCACGGCCGAGAAGTCCTTGTCGTCCGGGTTGATCGTCTCCGCGTCCACGATCTCGCCGCCGGCCGCCTTGAACGCCTCGGTGAAGGCGGCGACCAGGCCCTGGCCGTACGCCTTCTTGTCGTGGATGGTGGCGACCTTCTTGTAGCCCGCCTCGTAGGCGTACTGCGCCGCGACCGGGCCCTGAACGGCGTCGGTGGTGCAGGTCCGGAAGTATCCGGGGTACGAGCGCTTCGGGTTGCTGAGATCGGCGCCCTTGGTCAGCGTCGGGTTGGTGTTCGCCGGCGAGACCTGGGTAATGGTGGCCGCGCTGAGCACCGGCTGGACCGACTGCGACACCGACGAGTTCAGGGTGCCGACCACGCCGACCACCTCGTCGTCGCCGGCGAGCTTGGTCGCCGCGTTCTTGCCGACGTCCGGCGTCGCCTGGTCGTCCTGGGCGTCCATCTCGAGCTTCCAGCCCGGGATCAGGTTCTTGTCGTTCGCCTGCCGGATGGCCAGGTCGACCGAGTTGCGGATGCCCAGTCCGAGCGCGGACAGGTCGCCGGACAGTGGCGCGATCACGCCGATCTTCGCGACCTTCTCGCTGCTGCCGCTGGCACCGCCGCCGGACTCACTCCTCGATCCGCAGGCGGACAGAGCCAGCGTCGCGGCCAGCACCGTGATACCTGCCGCGACGAGCCGTTGCTTGCGCACGTGTTCTCCTCCTGTAGTGGCTGATCCGGCCCCTTGCCGAGGCCGGACGAGTCGAGCCGGGTTCCCTGCCGATAGCGGGTCGCCGAGCCCGAGACTCCCCCGAGTCTGAAGCGCACCCTACGTCGGCAATTCTCAGGATTCGCCAGCATTCTTCAGCGTGTTGCCAGTTTGTTACACGATTGCAAGCGCGAAAGCGCGTCGGAGCTACTTCTTCTTGCCGGCGCCGGCACCGTGCTCGATCACGCCTTCGGCGACCTCACGCATCGACTTGCGCAGATCCATCGCGGTCTTCTGGATCCAGCGGAACGCCTCCGGCTCGGTCAGCCCGAGGCCGGTCTGCAGCAGGCCCTTCGCCCGGTCGACCGCCTTCCGCGACTCCAACCGCTCGGTCAGGTCGGTCACCTCGGCCTCGACCGCCACGATCTCGGCGTAGCGGGCACGGGCGATCTCGATCGCCGGGATCAGGTCGGCCTTGCCGAACGGCTTCACCACGTACGCCATCGCACCGGCCTGGCGCGCCCGGTCGACCAACTCGCGCTGGCTGAAAGCAGTCAGCATCACCACGGGGGCGATCCGCTCGGCCGCGATCTGCTCGGCGGCGCTGATCCCGTCGAGCTTGGGCATCTTCACGTCCATCACGACCAGATCCGGCTTCAGCTCGGTCGCCAGCGCCACGGCCGCCTCACCATCGCCGGCCTCGCCGACGACGTCGTAGCCTTCTTCCGTCAGCATCTCGACCAGGTCCAGGCGGATCAGCACCTCGTCCTCGGCCACGAGCACCTTGGTCGGACCATGCTCCGCACTGGTCTTCTTGTTTCCGTTCGTCACGCGATCACTTTATCCAGCGCGTGTTACGAGCCTCGATCGAGAAGGCCCCGGGTGGACGCTCTGGCCGGGTCGTTGTGGCAGAATGAGCGGTCGCCCCTGCGGCGCAGGTGCGCACCCGGCCGGGGTGGCGGAATGGTATACGCGGACGGCTCAAACCCGTCTGTCCGCAAGGACATAGGGGTTCGACTCCCCTCCTCGGCACCGGCCTTTGAATTGCGTCGTGTTCGCGCCGCCGGCGCGTTCACCGGCTCGGTTCATCACTCTTCGTGACGGCGTCGTTGGTGCCCAGGTGCCCGACCCTGCCCATTTCGCCGCCACTCATCGTTCTTCACTCGCCGGGCGCCGGCTTCAGACGCTCACACGACGCTGTCGTCGCTCGCTCGCGAAGAGGAAAAGCGCCTCTTCGCTCGACTCGCTCCTCTGCCGGCCTCGTGAGCCCGTCGCGGCGTTCAGAAGTGGACTTGGGACTCAGGTGGCGGCGAGGGTGCGGGCGAGCGCGGGGGGCATGTAGTCGTAGCGGGCGAACGTGCGGGTGAAGGTGCCGGTGCCGTGGGAGACCGAGCGGAGGTCGATCGGGTAGCGGGCCAGCTCATGGGCGGGGACTTCGGCGTGCACGGTGACCTGGCCGGGGATCTCGCCCGCTTCGGTGCCGTGGACGAAGCCGCGGCGACCGCGCAGGTCGGCCAGGACCGACCCGAGGGAGTCCTCGGCGACGGTGATCTCGACGGTGTCGATCGGCTCCAGCAGCGACACGTTGGACTCGTTCGCGGCCTCCCGGAGGGCGAGCATCGCAGCAGTCTGGAAGGCCATGTCGGAGGAGTCGACCGAATGCGCCTTGCCGTCCACCAGCGTGACCCGTACGTCGACCACTGGGTAGCCCGCCAGCACCCCCTTCTCCAGCTGGTTGCGGGCGCCCTTCTCCACCGACGGGATGTACTGCCGGGGCACCGCGCCACCGACCACCCGCTCGGCGAACTCGACTCCGGCGCCGCGATCGAGCGGCTCGATCTCGAGCTTGCAGATCGCGTACTGGCCGTGGCCGCCGGACTGCTTGACCAGCCGGCCGAGCACCTCGACCGGTCGGACGAATGTCTCCCGCAGCGACGTGCGCAACGGCTCGACCTCGACCTGCACGTGCCAGGTGTCGCGGAGCGAGGACAGCAGTTTGTCCACGTGCGCCGGGCCCATCGCCCAGAGCACGATCTGGTGCGTCTCCGGATTGTGCTCCAGCCGCATCGTCACGTCCTCCGCGACCAGCCGCTGCAGGGCCGAGCCCAGACGCTCCTCCTCGGCTCTGGACGCGGCGTGGATGGCGACCGGGAGCAGCGGCTCCGGCAGTAGCCACGGCTCGATCAGCGCCGGCCGATCGGCGGTGGACAGCGTGTCGGAGGTCTCCGCCGCCCCTAGCTTGGAGACCAGGACGAGGTCGCCGGCGACCGCGTACGGCGTGGCCTTGGCGTCGTCGCCGATCGGCGTGGACAGCGGTCCGACCCGCTCGTCGTCGACGTCGTGGTCGGCGTGGGCGTCGGTGTGGTGGAACGCGAACTGCTGCAGGTGGCCGCAGACGTGCAGCAAGGTGTCCGGCGTCAGGGTGCCGGAGAAGACGCGGACCAGGGACAGCCGGCCGACGTACGGCTCGCTGGTCGTGCGCACCACCTCCGCCACCAGCGGGCCGCCCGGATCGCAGCGGAGCTCGCCGAAGTCGCCACCGTCGGGCGTCATCACCGCCGGCAACGCGGCCGCGGTCGGTGCCGGGAAGCCCTGCTCGAACAGGAGATAGAGCGCCTCCAGGCCGATCCCACCCGGCGCGTGGGTCGGGATGATCGGGAAGAAGCGAGCGGTCGCGACCGCCGTACGGAGGTCCTGCCAGACGGTGTCGAACGGGATCTCCTCACCGTTCAGATGGCGTTCGAGCAGCTCCTCGTCCTCGGACTCCTCGATGATCGACTCCATCAGCTCGGCGCGCCGCTCCTCGATCAGCTCGCCCTCCTCGGCGTCCGGCGGTCGCGGTGTGGGATCGCCGGCCAGGTTCACCGCCTGCCGGAGCAGATCGAGCAGTCCGACCATCGTGCCGTCCGCCAGCAGCGGAAGGGCCACCGGCTGAGCGTCGCCGAAGGCCCGGCGGCAGCGCTCCACGGTCTCGTCGAAGTCGGCCCGTGCCTGCTCCAGCTTGGTCACCGCCACGGCGCGCGGCTTGCCGTTGACCTCACACTCGCGCCACAGCAGCCGGGTCGCGTCGTCGATGTCGCCGGCCGCGGAGATCACGAACAGCACGGCGTCGGCGGCCCTCAGGCCCGCCCGCACCTCCCCCACGAAGTCCGGCTGGCCGGGGGTGTCGAGCAGGTTGACCGTGACCGCGCCGCTGACCGCGGAGCCGGCGCCGAGCGACTGGGTCGCGGCCGGGTCGCCGCGGAAGTGCCGGCCGGGCACCCGGGCCGCCAGCAACTGCTCGAACAGCATGGTCTTGCCGGCGCCGGAGGGGCCGACCAGGACGACGTTGCGAAGGGTGTCAGAAGAATTCGTACGCTCATGGGCTTCGGTGGCCATGACGTCACGCTATCGCCGCGTTATTGCGACGCATCGAGCGCCCGGCTCGCCCTTCGGCCAGCTCAGGGCACGCACCGCGCCAATGCGCGCTGCGCCCTTTCGAAGCGCGCCCATCTGCCCTTCGACAGGCTCAGGGCACATACATCGGCCGGTCTGCCCTTCGACAAGCTCAGGGCTCGTTCAGCGGGTGAGTCAGCCCTTCGACTCAGGGCACGGCCCGGAGGGCGAGCGTCGGAAGACGGCGCGCCCGGCGAGTGAAGAACGATGAGTGAAGGGCAACGCTTTTCCGCCCTTCACGAAGAGCGATGAACCGAGCCGGTGAACGCGCGCCGTCGCGCGAGCCCGACCATTCAGAGGGGCGCGCCGATCCGCCGGACCCGGACCATGTTGGTATGCCCGGCGACCCCGGGGGGCGAGCCGGCGACGATCACGACGCGCTCGCCCTCGGCGATCCGGCCGGTGTCGATCAGCGCCTTGTCGACCTGGCGGATCATGTCGTCGGTGTGGTTCACCATCGGCACCAGGAACGACTCGATCCCCCAGCTCAGGGTGAGCTTGTAGCGGGTGTCCTCGATCGGGGTGAAGGCCAGCACCGGGATCGGCGAGCGCAGCCGGGACAGCCGCAGTGCCGAGTCGCCGGAGTGGGTGAAGGCGACCAGGAACTTGGCGTCGATCCGCTGGGCGACGTCCATCGCGGCCTTGGTGATCACGCCGCTGGTGGTGTGCGGGTCCCAGATGATGCCGTGCATCTGATCCAGGCCGTGCGACTCGGTGTTCTCGATGATCCGGGCCATCGTCTCGACGGTGACGACCGGATACTCACCGACGCTCGTCTCGCCCGACAGCATCACCGCGTCGGCGCCGTCCAGCACCGCGTTGGCGACGTCGGAGGCCTCCGCGCGGGTCGGTCGAGGCGCCGAGATCATCGATTCGAGCATCTGGGTCGCCACGATGACCGGCTTGGCCCAGCGGCGGGCCGCGGTGACGATCTTCTTCTGGACCAGCGGCACCTCCTCCAGCGGCAGCTCGACGCCGAGGTCGCCGCGGGCGACCATGAACGCGTCGAAGCTGTCGATGATCTCGTCGAGGTTGTCCACGGCCTGCGGCTTCTCGATCTTCGCGATCACCGGGACCCGGCGACCCTCCTCGTCCATCACCTGGTGGACGAGCTCGATGTCCTTGGCGCTGCGCACGAACGACAGCGCGACCATGTCGACACCGTGACGCAGCGCCCAGCGCAGGTCCTCGGTGTCCTTCTCGCTCATCGCGGGCACGCTGACGGCGACGCCCGGCAGGTTGATGCCCTTGTTGTTGCTGACCGGACCGCCGACCACCACCTTGGTGACGACGTCGGTCTCGGTCACCTCGGTGGCCTCCAACGCGATCCGGCCGTCGTCGATCAGGATCATCTCGCCGGGGGTGACGTCACCGGGAAGACCCTTGTAGGTCGTCGAACAGCGGTTCACGTCGCCGGCGATGTCGTCGACCGTGATGGTGAAGGTCGCCCCGTAGGTCAGGGTCTCCTTCCCGTTCGCGAAGCGGCCGAGCCGGATCTTCGGGCCCTGCAGATCGGCGAAGACCCCGATCGGCCGGCCCGCGTTGGCGGACGCCTCGCGGACCGCGTTCAGGTTCTTCTCGTGGTCGCTGTAGTCGCCATGGCTCATGTTGAGCCGGGCGACGTCCATGCCTGCCGCGACGAGCTCGGCGAGGCGCTCCGGTGCTGAGGACGCTGGCCCCAGGGTGCAGACGATTTTGGCTCTACGCACGAGTTGACAGTAGCGACCGTGTCTGGACGATTTCGGACCACCCATGTCGGTGGTCCACTGGCGGTCACCGAGCGACGGCGGTCGTCGCTGCCGAGTCAGCCGGCGTCGGCGATGATCGCCAACGCATCCGCCAGGTCGTCGGGATAGCTCGACTCGAACTCCAGCTCGTCACCGCTGACCGGATGGACAAAGCCGAGCCGGACCGCGTGCAGCCACTGCCGCCGCAGCCCGAGCCGGTCGGCCAGCGTCGGGTCCGCGCCGTAGTTGACGTCGCCGACGCAGGGGTGGTGGAGGGCCGACATGTGGACCCGGATCTGGTGCGTACGCCCGGTCTCCAGCTTGATCTCCAGCAGGGTGGTGCCGACGTACGCATGCAGGGTGTCGTAGTGCGTCACGCTGTGCCGGCCGCCCGCGATGACCGCCATCTTGTACTCCCCGCTGGGGTGGCGCCCGATCGGTGCCTCGATCGTGCCGGTGAAGGGATCGGGATGCCCCTGCACCAGGGAGTGATAGGTCTTGTCGACCGTGCGGGAGCGGAACGCGCGCTTCAGCACGGTGTAGGCCCGCTCGCTCTTGGCCACCACCATCAGCCCCGACGTACCCACGTCCAGCCGCTGGACGATCCCTGTGCGCTCCGGCACACCCGAGGTGGAGATCCGGAATCCGGCGGCGGCGAGGTGGCCGAGCACCGACGGCCCGGACCAGCCCAGGCTCGGATGGGCGGCAACCCCGGCGGGCTTGTCCACGACAACGATGTCGTCGTCGTCGTAGACGATGCCGATGCCCTCCACCTCCTCGGGCACGATCGCCGGCCCGGCCGGCTCGGCGTCGATCTCGGCCTCCAGCATCGCGCCGCCGTGGACCCGCGCCGACTTGCCGACGGTGCGCCCGTCGAGCTGGACCCGGCCGGCGGCGATCAGGTCCTCCACCTTGCTGCGCGACAGCCCGAGCATCCGGGCCACCGCCACGTCGACACGTTCGCCGTCCAGACCGTCGGGCACCAAGACGACCCGGACGTCAGTCACGGGTGTACCGGTGCCCGTCGATGCCGACACCCTTGACCATGGCCAGCACGATGATCATCACCGCGGCAGCGGTGATGCACATGTCGGCGACGTTGAAGATGGCGAAGTGCGGCAACTGGAAGAAGTCGACCACGTGGCCACGGAAGACCCCGGGCGCACGGAACAGCCGGTCGATCAGGTTGCCGGCGATCCCGGCGCAGAGCAGCCCGAGGGCGACCGCCCAGCCGGTGTGGGCCAGCCGAGGCACCAACCGGATTCCGATGAAGATCAACACCCCGACGGCCAGGAACGCGAACACGTAGGTGAACCGCTCGCCGAGGCTGAACGCGGCTCCCGGGTTGCGGATCAGCCGGAGGGTGAGCAGGCCGCCGAGCAGCCGGACCGGCTCGGCCGGGTCGAGATGGCGGACCGCCAGTGTCTTGGCCAGCAGATCGAGCAGGACGCCGGCCACCGCGACCGCGGCGAACAGACCGATCAGTCGCGCCCGGCCCGGCCGAGTCCCGGGACTCTCGCCCTCGTCGGCTGCGACCGGCGTCTCGTCGGCTATCGCCGCTCCTCGCGCTGCTTGCAGCTGACGCAGAGGGTCGCCCGCGGGAACGCTTGCAGCCGGCCCTTGCCGATCGGCTTCCCGCAGTTGTCACAGCTTCCGTACGTCCCCAGCTGGATGTGCCGGAGGGCGAGGCGCGACTGGTCCAGCATCTCGCGGGCGTTGTTCGCGAGCGACATCTCGGCGTCGCGCTCGAAGTTCGCCGAACCGACGTCGGCCGGGTCGCGGCCCGCGCCCTCGTTGCCGTCGCGGAGCAGTCCGACTAGCTCTGCGGTGGAGATCTCGATCTGGCTCTCGAACCGGAGGATGTCCTCCTCGAGCACGGCCCGGACCTCGTCCAGCTCTTCCTCGGTCCACGGATCCTCGCCGTCGCGGACCGGCAACTGGCTCGCGATGGACGCGGACGAGGCGCCGGCAGCGGCGCTCGCCTTGGCGGTTGACAATTCGGTCTCCCTCGGGGCCGTGGACTGTGATCGGAGCGACACTAGGCCGCAATCGCAGCGAGTTCAATGATCATCGACAATTTGTGTCGGTTTCGTATCGCAGCCGGCCCCGGCCGCCGGCGCGCACCGACGATCGGAGCCGCGACCAGGGGTGTTGCCCACCGCGTGCCGGTGGGTCGGGTGCCGGAACGGTTCAGCGCTGATCGCCGAGGAGGGCGTCCAGTCTGGGGGTGTCGCTGACCTGCACGGTGGCGTCGGGATCGGTCTCGATCTCCTCCTCGCCCTCGCCGGCCTCGTCGTGGTCGGCAACGGGTGCGGGGGTCTCGTCGGCCGGGGGCGTCGTGGCGACCGGTGCCCCGGGGGCCGGAGCCAGCTCGGGCACGTCCGACGGCTCGGCGCCGCCGGCCTCCAGCACCGTGAGATGGCGCTTCAGGTGCTCGGACAGATTGGACCGGAACGCCTCCTCGAAGTGGCGCAGGTCCTGCACGGCCGACGACAGCAGGGCGCGTTCGGCATCCAGGTCGCCGAAGAGCTCCTGACGCCGCTGCGCGGTCTCCGCGTCGAGCTGCTGCACCCGTGCGTCGGCTTCGGCCCGCACCCGCTCGGCGTGCTCGCGCGCCTCGGCCCGAAGCCGTTCGGCCTCGGCATGCGAGTCGTTGCTCAGCTGGCTCGCTGCGGTGTCGGCCTCGGACTGGATCCGCTCCGCCTCGGCCTTGGCCTCCGCGACCAGTCGATCGGCCTGCTCGGTCGACAGCTGCACCAGCCGCACGACCGCGGAGCTCGCCTCTTGCGTGGTGGTGACCACGACGGTCTCCGGCGCGGCCGGTGCCGCCGGCTCCCGCGGCGCGGTATCGGACACCGCGGCCGGCGCCGGGACGCCGTCGCCGACGGTGTCGAGCTGCTTCTTGAGAGTCTCGTTCTCTTCGATCAGCTGGGCGAACGACTCCTGCAGCTGGTCGAGGAAGTCGTCCACCTCGGCGACCTCGTACCCGGACTTCCGGGCCAACCGGAATCGCTTGTTCCGCACGTCGTCAAGCGACAGCGTCATCCTTCACCTCGACTAGATCTTCCCGACTCGGATGCGGTCACGACCTGCCGACCGCCAGTGCCCTACCGTACCCAATCGCGCTGCCGGCCACAGCCCGAACCACGGATGGGACGGCGACCGTTCTTCCGACGGTCGACACGCGGTCGCGGCAGCTCAGCGGAGCAGCACGTGGGCGTTCACCTGCATCAGGATGGACACCAGGATTGCCAGACCGATGAAGGCCAGATCGAGCATCATGTTGCCGACCCGAACGGGCCGGAGAACCTTGCGGACGAGCTTGAGCGGCGGGTCGGTGATCGAGTAGATGATCTCGGCGAAGACGAGCATCGGGCCCTTCGGCTCCCAGTCGCGAACCAGCACCGGGACCCAGGACAAGATCATCCGCGCGAACAGGACGAGCAGGAAGATCCAGAGCACCCACTGGATGATGCTTCCGACAATCCACATGTTCTCAGTTTTCGCCTAACGCTCGTGTTCTGCCAACTCGCGGCACCGGAGGGCCCGGTGCCGCGGGTCGCGACGAGCGGGCTCAGCTCTGGTTGAAGAAACCGCCGGCGATCCGCTCTTTGTCCTCCGAGCTCACGTTGACGTTCGGCGGGCAGAGCAGGAAGACCTTGCTCGTCACACGTTCGATGGTGCCACGCAGGCCAAAGATCAGGCCGGCCGCGAAGTCCACCAGCCGCTTCGCGTCCGCGTCTTCCATCTCGGACAGGTTCATGATGACCGGTACGCCGTCGCGGAAGTGCTCGCCGATCACCCGGGCCTCGTTGTACGTGCGCGGGTGAACCGTGGTGATGCGTGCCATGTCAGCCGTCCGGGGAGTCGGGATGGTCGCGGTGGATCCGCCGTAGGACTGGGTGCCGCGGGACTGGGTGGCGTGCGACTGGACGCCATCGCCCGGCACACCACCGCTCGGCGGCGCCAGGGTCGCCGTTCCGCCGCCCTGCACGTGGCCCGCCTGGGCGGCCTGGCCGGGGTTGCGGCGCGACTCGAGCGGAGTCACCGTCCCGGTGTGCTCGCGGCCGTCGTCGAGCAGGTCCTCGCGGCTGATCCCCTCGGTGAGCTCGCTGTTGTCGTCCCGCTCGTCGTAGTCGCCGTAACGGTCGTCGGTGACCAGGCCGAGCCACGCCGCTGCCCGCTTCAGTCGATCCGCCATCTGAGGAGTCCTCGCCTTGTGATCCGCTCGTTGTGTGCTGGTCGCCGGGTCCCTTGCCGGGAGGCAACCGGGTCGTACCGCGCTCGACACTACCGGCCGGATCGGCCGTTTCCAGGTAGGTCGCCGCCCGACACGCTCGTACCTCTTCGCATCGCTCGCGGGCTCGTGCCGGCCGATCCGCCGCGCCACCGGGCAGCTCGTCGGGCGCAGCGCTCGCACCGCCCCGTCCGACCGGCCACGGCGGCTTCACACCCCGACGCACGCCCCGCACCCCGTGTGCAGGGTGTGGAGCAGCTGTCAGCGGTGTGAAGCGGCACGGAAGACCTGGCGGCCCCGCGCGGCCGGCACGGGCCCGACGCGAGCTACTTCAAGAAGTCCGGTACGTCGAGGTCGTCGTCGTCGGCCTCGGCCGGACGCGACGGCGCGGCCGGGCGCGGCTGCTGGGGTGCGAAGGGGTTGCCCGGCAGGGTGGCCGGCTGCTCCGCCGGCGGGTTGGGATGGGCCGGCGAGTGGGTCGAGGTCGGCTGGGAGGAGACCAGGGTCGGCCGCTGCGGCTGCTGGGCCCGCAGGTCCGGCGCCCGGGTGATCCCCGGTTGACGGCGCGGCAGCTGGCCGCCCTCGAAGCCGGCTGCGATCACGGTCACCCGGACCTCGTCGCCGAGCGCGTCGTCGATCACCGTGCCGAAGATGATGTTCGCGTCCTCGTGCGCGGCCTCCTGGATCAGGTTGGCGGCGGCCGACACCTCGAACAGACCCAGGTCGGAGCCGCCCGCGATCGACAGCAGCACCCCGTGAGCGCCTTCGATGCTGGCCTCCAGCAGCGGGGACGACACGGCCATCTCCGCCGCGGCCCGCGCCCGGTCCTCGCCCCGCGCGGAGCCGATGCCCATCAACGCGGAGCCCGCGTTCGACATGACCGCCTTGACGTCGGCGAAGTCCAGGTTGATCAGGCCCGGTGTGGTGATCAGATCGGTGATACCCGAGACGCCCTGCAGCAGCACCTGGTCGGCCTGCTTGAACGCGTCCAGGATGGCGATCTGGTGATCGATCATCTGGAGCAGCTTGTCGTTCGGGATGGTGATCAGGGTGTCGACCTCCTCGCGGAGGTTCGTGATGCCCTGATCGGCCTGGGTCGCGCGACGCTTGCCCTCGAACGAGAACGGCCGGGTCACCACGCCGATGGTCAGCGCCCCGAGGGCCCGGGCGATCCGGGCCACGACCGGCGCACCGCCGGTGCCCGTGCCGCCACCCTCACCGGCGGTGACGAACACCATGTCGGCGCCCTTCAGCGCGTCCTCGATGTCCTGGGCGTGGTCCTCGGCCGCCTGCCGACCCTTGTCGGGGTCCGCGCCGGCGCCCAGCCCGCGGGTGAGGTCGCGACCGATGTCGAGCTTGACGTCGGCATCGCTCATCAGCAGGGCTTGCGCGTCGGTGTTCACCGCGATGAACTCGACGCCGCGCAGACCGGCCTCGATCATCCGGTTCACCGCATTGACGCCGCCACCGCCGACGCCGACGACCTTGATGATGGCCAGGTAGTTCTGTGATGCAGACACCACGGGTTTACGCCTCTTCCTGCTTCGTCTCGAACCTCCGCTTGGCCTGCGGAGAGGTGTACGCCAAGTCTTGACCTCTACTCGACGGGGAAGGGTTCACAGCGGGTAGACGCGACGTCGCTCGCAAGGCTATGAGATCGCTTCCGGCAGATTCCACCACGTCCGATGTGACACGCGGGCGAGGTCACGAAACGGCCACATTCCTGCACCTCAGGTTGATGGTTAGCCGCGCGGCCATCGTCGGCTCTGCCGTGCGGCACCGGCGCCCCTGGA
>NZ_BAABAB010000022.1:406270-461825 GCF_039537205.1 Microlunatus ginsengisoli
GTCGCCTTCCGGGGTGCGGAGTCGGTGAGCCGACGATGGGCGGGGTGCGGAGTGGCACCCAAGGGGTCGGCGCGGGTTACTTGACTGCGGGGCTGTGCGGCGCGGAGACGTCGATCGCCTTCGGCTTCTTCTTCAGCAGCAGCAGGGTGACCTGGCCCTTCAGGGCGGACTGGTCGGCGCTGCCCCAGAAGACGGTCGGGCCCGAGTCCAGATGCACCTTGAACGAGTCGGTCGCGCCGCCCTCGATGGTGGAGATCTCGTCGCGCAACTCGGCGGGCACGGTGCTGGCGATGATGCCGGCCTCGGTCAGCAGCGCGGCGTCGGCCGGGTCGACACCGGCCTGCACCACGCCGGTCGGCAGCATCGGCACCGTCTCGAACGCGCGTCCGGTGTGATCCACCAGCAGATAGCCCGCGCCGGTCTTGACCGCCACCACCGGCTTGCGCTCGACGACCTTGATCTCGACCGTGTCCGGCCAGCGCCGATCCACCGAGACCGTGTCCACCGGTGCCAGGGTCGCCACCCGATCGGCGATCGCGGTGGTGTCCTGGCGGGCCAGCGGCAGCCCGATCGGCACGGCGGCGGTGGTCCGGACCCCGTCCACGGTCAGCAACTTGGTGCCGCTGACCGAGACCTTCTCGGTCGCCAGCACCGGCGAGAAGCCGACCAGCCAGCCGGCCGCGGCCAGCAGCGCGAGCACCAGCAGGGCGATCAGGGCGCGCTTGAGGCGCCGGATCCGCCGCTCCCGCCGGCGTCGCTGCTGGGCGATCGACGGCCCGCGCCCGGAGCCGCCGGTCGAGCGGCTCTCCGGCCGGCGGGTCGGCGTCGCGGTCGGGCTCATCGGGTCTCTCCTGTCGTGGCGGGTGCCTCGCGCCGGCGCAGCTCGTCGACGATCTTCGGTGCCACCTTCGTCACGTCGCCACAGCCCACGGTGATGACCAGGTCCCCCGGCCGGGCGATGCCGGCGACGACCGGGGCGGCCCGGTCCCACACCGGCTCGTAGGTCACGTGTGCCGTTCCGGGGGCGACCGCGTCGGCGACCAGCGCGCCGTCCACACCAGGGATGGGGTCCTCGCGATCCCCGCAGACGTCCATCACGATCGCCTCGTCCGCCAGCTCCATCGCCGATGCGAGCTCGCGCCAGAAGTCTCGGGTGCGGGTATAGAGGTGCGGCTGGAAGCAGACCACCACCCGGCCGTCGCCAACGCCCGTGCGGGCGGCCCGCAGGGTGTTCGCCACCTCGGTCGGGTGGTGGGCGTAGTCGTCGTACACCCGGATGCCGTCGACCGTGCCGACCAGCTCGAACCGCCGGTGCGTCCCGCCGTACGTCCGCAGCGCGTCCCTGATCCGGGCCTCGGGACGGTGGTCCGGCGCGCCCAGCCAGTTCACGACGGCGTACGTCGCCGCCGCGTTCCAGGCGTTGTATCGCCCCGGCACGGAGAGCTCGACCGGCCCGCCGACGCTCCCCGATGGCGTACGCCCGGTGAGAGTGAAGCGCGAACCGGTGCCGGCCAGCTCCAGGTCGGTGATCCGGACGTCCGCGTCCGCGGCCTCGCCGAATGTGACGATCTCCAGCCCGGCCGGGTCGAGCACCCGGACCGCCTCGGTCAGCGCGACCGCGCCCGGCTCGTCGGCGCTGACCACCAGCAGCCGGACGCCTTGTCGACGCGGAGCGTCGCTCCGCGACGGCATGTCCGCGGCGGCGAACCGGACGAAGCCGTCCGCGTAGTTCTGCGGGGTCCCCCAGTTCACCAGGTGGTCGGGATCGACGTTGGTGACCACCGCGATCTCGCGCGGATACTGCAGGAACGAGCCGTCGCTCTCGTCGGCCTCGACCACGAACTCCCGGCCGCCGCCGATGTGCCCGCCCGTCCGGGTGCCGGTCAGCGCGCCGCCGATGACGTAGGACGGATCGAACTCGCAGGCGGTCAGCACGTGCGCGATCATCGCCGTCGTGGTCGTCTTGCCATGGGTGCCGGCGACCGCGATGCCCCGCCGGCCGAGCATCAGCGAGCCGAGCGCGGCGCTGCGGTGCAGCACCGTCAGCCCGCGCTCGCGAGCCGCCGCCAGCTCGGGGTTGTCCTCCCGGATCGCCGAGGAAGCCACGACGGTGCGCGCGTCGCCGAGCTGCTCGGCCCGGTGCCCGATATAGGTCCGCGCGCCGGCGTCCTGCAGCCCTTGCAGATACTTCGAGTCCTGCCGGTCGCTGCCGCTGACCTCCAGCCCGAGCTGCAGCATCGCCGAGGCGATCCCGTTCATCCCGGACCCGCCGATCGCGATGAAGTGCACCGGCGACAGGGTCGCGGGATCGGGCAGCTCGATCGGCTGGACCAGCCCCATCAGCGCATCACCTCCAGAGTCCGCCGGGCGAGCGTACTCGCCGCGTCGCCCCTGGCAACGCCGCGGAGCGCGACGGACATTCCCGCCAGCCGTCCCGGCTGGTGCACCAGCTCCGGGACCCGCGCAGCCACCAGCTCCGGGGTGCAGTCGGCGTCGGTGACCAGCAGACCGCCGCCCGCGTCGACCACCAGCCGGGCGTTGCGGCGCTGCTCGCCGTTGCCGTGCGGATAGGGCACGAAGATCGCCGGGAGCCCGACCACCGCCGTCTCCAGCACGGTGCTGGCACCGCAGCGACCGAGCATCAGGTCGGCGGCCGCATAGGCCCGCTCCATCCGCTCGACGTACGCCAGCGGCCGGTAGACCGCGCCGTTCTCCGGATGGGTGTACGGCGTCTCCGCGCCCATGTTCCTCGGCCCGAGGACGTGCAGGATCTGGATGCCGGACGCGAGCAGGTCGTCCCGGGCCCCCTCGACGGCGGTGTTGATCCGGGCCGCGCCCTGCGAGCCGCCGCTGACCAGCAGCACCGGCAGGTCCGGCGCGAGCCCGAACTCGGCGCGCGCGCTCCCCCGCTCCGCGGCGCGGTCCAGCTCGGTGATCGCGCGTCGCATCGGCAGCCCGATCCAGGTCGCGTGCGGCAGCTCGGTCTCGGCGAAGGAGGTGTAGACGTGCTCGGTGAACCGCGCGGCCAGCTTGTTGGCCAGGCCCGGCAACACATTCTGCTCGTGCACCAGGATCGGCAGCCTGAGCCGGCGGGCAGCCAGGTAGGCGGGAGTGGAGACGTAGCCGCCGAAGCCGAGCACGGCGCCGGCGCCGGCCTCCCGCAGCACCCGCTCGGCGGCCTTGACCGAGGCCCGCAGCCGGCCCGGAACCCGGAACAACTCCGGCGTCGGCCGGCGCGGCATCGGCACGGGCGGAATCAGCTCCAGCGGCAGGCCGGCGGCCGGGACGACGGTGGTCTCCAGCCCGCGCTCGGTGCCGAGCGCGGTGATCCGGATGCCGGGTCGCTGCTCGGCCAGCTCGTGTGCGGTCGCGATCAGTGGCGAGGTGTGCCCGGCCGTGCCGCCGCCCGCCAGCACGACGCTCGGCGATCCGGTGCCGGGTGCCGGGGAGCTCAATCCGAGCCCCTCGAGGTGCGGGAGCCGACCACGGTGGTCATCCGCGGGGTCGGCGGTCGCCGTCGTCGCTCCAGCACGGCCCGGGCGGCGGGCTCGCGGCGGGCGCAGGCCAGCAGCAGGCCGATCCCGGCCAGGTTCGCCATCAGCGCCGAGCCGCCGTAGGACACCAGAGGCAGCGGCACGCCCGCGATCGGCAGCAGCCGCAGCACGCAACCGAGGTTGATCAGTGCCTGGACCATGAACCAGGCGGTGGTGCCGGCGGCGACGTAGCGATTGAAGTTGTCGTCGGAGCGCAGCGCGATCCGGATCCCGGCGTAGGCCAGCACCAAGAACATGCCGAGCACGACCAGGCTGCCGAACAGGCCGAGCTCCTCACCGATGACGGCGAAGATGAAGTCGGAGTGCGCTTCCGGCAACGAGCCCCACTTCTGCCGGCTGGCGCCCAGGCCGACGCCCCACCAGCCGCCGGACGCGATCGCGTACATCCCGACGGTCGACTGGTGGTTGATCCCGTCGACCGCGACGGTCGGGTTGAGGAAGGCCTCGAACCGGCTGATCCGGGTCGGGCTGCTGAGCACCAGCGCGGCCATCCCGACCACACCGGCGGCGGCCAGCGCGGCGAACAGCCGCAACGGAGCTCCGATCATCCACAGCACCGCGCCGACGATGCCGATCACCACGGCTGCGGTGCCGGCGTCGCCCTGGAAGACGATCAGCAGCACGATCAGCCCGGCCGCCGGCAGGTAGGGCACCAGCAGGTGCTTCGGCTGGTCGAGCAGCTTCTGCTTGCGGGCCAGCACGTCGGCCCCCCACACGATCAGCGCCAGCTTGGCAAACTCCGACGGCTGCAGCCGCATGAACGACGGTCCGAGCTGCAGCCAGTTGCGGTTGCCCTGGAACTCGATCCCGAGCGGGGTATAGGTCAGGATCAGCATCAGCGCCGAGGCGAACAGGCCGGCCCAACCGGCGATCTTCAGCCCGCGCGGCGGCAGTTTGACGATGACGACGATGCCGATCAGGCCGACGAACAGGAAGAACGCCTGCCGCTTGACGTAGTAGTAGGCGTCGTCATAGTTGACGTACGCCGAGACGCTGGAGGCCGAGAGGACCATCAGCATGCCGAGGGCCACCAGCAGGCCGGCGGCGGCGAGCACCAGGTGATAGCTGGTCAGCGGGCGGTCCAGCATGGTCCGGATCCAGGCCGACAGCCGGCGGCCGCCGCCCTTGGCCTGGTTCGCGCTCCACCGAGACTCGGCGGACGGTCCCCCGGGCGCCCTCGGGGTCAGTGTGGCCACGCCGTCTCGCTTCCTGCTCGCACTCCTCGTCGATCCCCGGAGGCGTCAGCCGGCGAGCTCGCGTACCGCCTCGGCGAACGCGTCCCCCCGGGCGGCGTAGCCGGAGAACATGTCCAAGCTGGCGCAGCCGGGAGCCAGGAGGACCGTGTCTCCGGGCCGAGCCAGTGAGACGGCCGCCTCGACGGCCTGCCTCATGGCCCTAGTCTCGCCGTCGGCGATGGCAATGACGGGCACCTCGGGCGCGTGTCGGGACAGTGCCTCGGCGATCAGTGACCGGTCGACCCCGATCAGCACGGCGCCGCGGAACCGTCCGCGGTGGCTGCGCACCAGGTCGTCGAAGGTGGTGCCCTTCGCCTGGCCACCGGCGATCCAGACGACCTTGTCGTCGGGGCCGTCGCCGGTCGTCCCGTACGCCCGCAGGGACGCGTCGGCCGCGTGCGGGTTGGTGGCCTTGGAGTCGTCGACGTACCGGATCCCACCGCGCTCGGCGACGAGCTCGATCTTGTGCGCACCCACCTGCACCGCGCGCAGGCCGTCGCGGACCGCGCTCGCCCCGACGCCGTACGACCGGGCCAGGGCTGCGGCCGCCAGCGCGTTCGCCACGTTGTGCGGGGCCGCCGGGTGGATGTCGTCGAGCTTGGCCAGCTCCAGGGCGGAGTCCTTGCGCTGCTCGATGAAGGCGCGGTCGACCAGCAGGTCGTCGACCACGCCGAGCATGGACGGGCCGGGGGTGCCGAGGGTGAACCCGATCGCGCGGGCCCCCTCGACCACGTCGGCCTCCTCCACCATCCGCTCGGTCTCAGCGTCGGCGACGTTGTAGACGCAGCTGAACTCGACGCCGGCATAGATCTTCGCCTTCGCGTCCCGGTAGCCCCGGGCGCCGCCGTGCCACTCGTAGTGGTCGGGCTGCAGGTTCAGCACCGCCGCCGAGTGCAGGGCCAACGAGTTCGACCAGTGCAGCTGGTGGCTGGACAGCTCGACCGCGAGGACGTCGTACGGCTCGGGGTCCAGCACGGTCTCCATGATCGGCCGGCCGATGTTGCCGACGGCCGCGGTCCGCAGCCCGGCCGCGGCGAGGATGGACTCCAGCATCTGGGTGGTGGTGGTCTTGCCGTTGGTGCCGGTGATGCCGAGCCAGGGCACGATCCGGTCGGGCCGGCTGAGCCGCCAGGCCAGCTCCACCTCGCTCCAGATCGGGATCTGCCGCCGGGCCGCCTGGACCAGCAGCGGGTGAGCGGGGCTGAAACCGGTGCTGATCACCAGATCGGCCGTGGCCGGCAGCTGCGCGGTCGACCCCGGTCCGAGCCGTACGTCCGCGCCGAGCGTCTCCAGCAACGTCGCCTTCTCGACGTTGGCGGCGGTGTCGGCGTCGTCCAGGACCACCACGTTCGCGCCGAACTCCAGCAACCCGTCGGCGGCGGCGAACCCGGAGACGCCGATCCCGGCGACCACCACGGTCGCCCGCGACCAGGGCGCGTTGCGATCGGCGACCCGCAGCCAGTCCAGCTCACTCACCGTCGTCCACCCCTCCCGCGAAACTGTGCAGCTGCTGCAGCCCCGCCCGGCGTGTCGCTGCGAGAGCCGCACAGTTTCCGGAGCGGGGGCCGGGTGCCGGGGTGTCCGCGCTCATGTGCCCGCGACCCACTCCGCGTAGAAGATGCCGAGCCCGGCGGCGACGCACAGCCCGGCGATGATCCAGAACCGCATCACGATGGTCACCTGGGCCCAGCCGAGCAGCTCGAAGTGGTGGTGGATCGGGGTCATCTTGAACAGCCGCTGTGGTGTCCCGGTTATTCGCCGGGTGAGCTTGAAGAAACCGGTCTGCAGGATGACCGACATCACCTCGATCACCAGCAGGCCACCGAGGATGATCAGCAGCAGCTCGGTCCGGGTGAAGATCGCGAGGCCGGCCAGACCGCCGCCGAGGGACAGCGAGCCGGTGTCGCCCATGAAGATCTTGGCCGGTTCGGCGTTCCACCACAAGAACCCGAAACAGGCTCCCGCCAGGGCGACCGCGACCACGGCGAGATCGTGCGGGTCGCGCACCTCGTAGCACTTGGCCGAAGCCGAGGAGGCGTACGCGCAGGACTGGTTGTACTGCCAGATGTTCATCAGCGTGTACGCACCGAAGATCATCACGCAGGACCCGGTGGCCAGCCCGTCCAGGCCGTCGGTGAGGTTCACGCCGTTGCTGGCCGCGGCGATCAGGAACAGGATCCAGATCAGCGCCAGCACCAACGGAAGCTCCGGGAGGGCCTGGATGTCGCGGAGGAACGAGATGGACTTGGAGGCCGGGTAGACGCTGCGCTCGTCGGGGAAGAACATCAGCGCGAGCACGCCGAAGATCACCGCCACGATGCACTGGCCGGCGATCTTCGCCTTGCTCCGCAGCCCGAGCGAGCGTTGCTTCTTGATCTTGATGAAGTCGTCCAGGAAGCCCACCATGCCGAGCCCGGTGGTCAGGAACAGGACCAGGATCCCCGACGCGGTCGGTCGGGTCCAGGTCAGCAGGTGCGAGCCGATGTAGGCCAGGATCACCGCGGCGATGATCACCAGGCCGCCCATCGTCGGGGTGCCCCGCTTGGTGTGGTGGGTCGTCGGCCCGTCGTCGCGGATGAGCTGGCCGTAGCCCTTCTTCACCAGCCAGCGGATGGCCAGCCGGGTGCCGAGGAGCGTGCCGAGCAGGGCGATGATGCCGGCGAAGACGATCGTCTTCATGCGGTATCGCCTGTCGACTCGCGCCCGCTCGGGCCCTGACTATCCGACGCTCGGCGACCCTCGCCTGTCGGCTCGCGCCGGGGGTCGGCGGTCAGCAGGTCGGCGGCCACGGTGTCCAAGGCTAGGCCACGAGACGCCTTCACCAGCACGATGTCGCCCGGCTGGGCATCGGCCAGGACACGAGCCAGCATGGCGGCCTTGTCGGCGGCGGCGTACGCCCGGTCGGCGTCCAGCCCAGACGCGCGGGCACCGCCGACCACGGTCTCGGCGAACGCGCCGACCGCGATCAGGCGGTCGATTCCCGCCTCCGCGACCCGCCGGCCGAGCGCGTCGTGCCCGGCCGCGG
Organism: Microlunatus ginsengisoli; assembly: GCF_039537205.1. Taxonomy (NCBI): domain Bacteria; kingdom Bacillati; phylum Actinomycetota; class Actinomycetes; order Propionibacteriales; family Propionibacteriaceae; genus Microlunatus; species Microlunatus ginsengisoli. The sequence goes on from NZ_BAABAB010000022.1 coordinate 414,085, forward strand.
CCTCGTCACCGAGCTCGAGCATGTCGCCGAGCAGGGCCCAGGTGGTCGCGCCGGGTCGCCGCCGGCCGAGCTCGGCCAGCGCGTCGAGCGCCGCCGCCATCGACTCGGGGTTGGCGTTGTAGGAGTCGTTCAGCACCACCAGGCCGTCGGCGCGCTCGGTCAGCTCCATCCGCCAGCGCGACCGCGCGGTCGCGCCGGACAGCGCATCAGCCACCTGGTCCAGTCCGAGCCCGAGGGCGAGTGCGGCGCCCGCGGCCGCCGTGGCGTTGGCGATGTGGTGCCGGCCGACCAACCGAAGCCCGACCTCGGCGGTGTTCTCCGCGGCACCGGCGAACCGGGCGTGCAGGGTGAACCGGGGCCGGCCCAGATCGTCCAGCGAGACGTCGGTGGCCCAGACCGCGTCCTCGTGCGTCGGCGGGCCGGCGGCGGAGAACGCCAGCACTCGAGCGGAGGTGACCGCCCGCATGCCCCAGACGTACGGGTCGTCGTAGTTGAGGACCGCGGTGCCGGCGGCCGGCAGCGCCGCCACCAGCTCGGACTTGGCCCGAGCGATCTGCGCCTGGCCGCCGAACTCGCCGACGTGGGCGTGACCGACGTTCAGCTCGACGCCGACCACGGGTGGGCAGATGTCGCACAGGTAGGCGATGTGCCCGATTCCCCGGGCGCCCATCTCGGCGACGAGGAAGCGGGTGTCCGGCTCGACCCGGGCCACCGTGAGCGGCAGGCCCAGCTCGTTGTTGAGGTTGCCGACCGGGGCGACCGTCGGCCCGGCGCTCTCCAGGATCGCGGCCAGCAGGTCCTTCGTCGAGGTCTTGCCCTGCGAGCCGGTCACGCCGACCACCTGCAGCCCGCCGGCGACGCCGCCCTCCACCACCCGGCGGGCGATCGCGCCGAACGCGGCGAGCGGGTCGGCCACCACCAGGCACGGCGCGCCGTCCACCGCGGCGGCGGTCAGGGCGGCCAGGGCGCCGGCGCCGACCGCGGCCGGCACGAAGTCGCGCCCGTCCACCCGTTCGCCGGGCAGCGCGACGAACAGCGAGCCCGGACCGACCTGGCGCGAGTCGGCCGTGACAGCGGTGATCAGCGCGGACGGGTCGACCGGCCCGGCGGGTGCCGCCCCGGTCGCGGCGGCGACGTCGGCGAGCGACAGGGCAATCACGCGCTCACCTCCTGCCACGCCTCGTCGACCACCGCGATGTCGGAGAACGGCAGGATCCGGCCGCCGATCTCCTGACCCGGCTCGTGACCCTTGCCGAGCACCGCCACGACGTCGCCGGCGTTCGCCGTCCGCAGCGCGAACAGCACCGCCGAGCGGCGGTCACCGCCGTCCACGATCTGCACCGGACGTCCGTCGGCGGCGCGCGCCTCCTCCGCACCGGCCAGCACCTCCGCCCGGATCGCGGCCGGACTCTCGTTCCGCGGGTTGTCGTCGGTGACCACGACGACCGCCGCGCCGCGGGCGGCGGCCGCACCCATCGGCCGCCGTTTGGCCGGGTCGCGGTCACCCCCGCAGCCCAGCACGACGATCACCCGGCGGCCGGCGAGCGCGGCCAGCACGGCCGCAACCGCCTGCGGGGTGTGGGCGAAGTCGACGTAGACCTCGGGCGCGTCGGGGCCCAGGTCCACCCGCTGCATCCGGCCGGGGACGGAGGCGTCGGCCAGCCCGGCCGCGGCGGCGGCGAGGCCGCCCGGCTCGTCCCTCGAACCCCCTTTCGCGACGTCGATCATCGCCAGCGCGGTGAGCGCGTTGCGGACGTTGAAGTCCCCGGGCAGTCCCAGCTCGAACGTCAGCGGGCGGCCGGCCAGCACGGCGTCCACCCGGACCCGACCGCCGATCACCTCCCAGTGCCGCGCCAGATAGTCGGCCGACGGGTCCTGCAGACTCACGGTGACCGTGGGCAGGCCCGATGCGGACGTACGGCGCAGCAGCTCCCGGCCCCGCGGGTCGTCGACGTTCAGCACCGCCGTCCGGGCCCGCTCGGCGGTGAACAGCGACGCCTTGGCCTCGAAGTAGCTCTCCAGGTCGCCGTGGAAGTCCAGGTGGTCGGCACCGAAGTTGGTAAAGGCCGCGACGTCGAACACGATGGCATCCGCGCGGCCGAGCGCCAACGCGTGGGAGGACACCTCCATCACCAGCGAGTCCGCGCCGCCGTCGCGCATCCGGGCCAGCAGGGCCTGCAGCTCCGGTGACTCCGGCGTGGTGACGGTGGTCCGGGCGCCCGGCACGCGGGCCCCGTCCAGCAGGAAGCCGATGGTGCCGATCACCCCGACGTGGTGGCCCGCGGCGCGGAGCGCGGCCGCCACCAGGAACGAGGTCGTGGTCTTGCCGTTGGTGCCGGTCACGGCGTACGTCGTCAACGCCCGGCTCGGCTCGCCGTAGATGCGGGCGGCAATCCCGGCCATCGCACGCCGCGGGTCGTCCAGCACGACCACTGGCCGGTCCAGTGCCGCGGCCAGCGTGGCACCGGCGGCGTCGGTGAGGACGGCCACGGCACCGGCCCGGACCGCGTCGGTCGCGAACTGCGCACCGTGATGGGCACGACCGGGCAGGGCGACGTACACGTCGCCGGGTCGTACCAGCCGGCTGTCGAGGGTGATGCCGGTGACGGCCGTGGTCGCGGGCAGCCCGAACAACTCGTCCAGCCGCAAGCCGTCACCCCCTCTTTGTTCGCAGCCGGTGTCGACGCCCATCCGGCGGACACGCGTCAGGTTAGCCGCCGGCAACAGCTGTTGGTCCGAACCCGGGGCGATGTCGGCCGGACGGGCCCGACCGCGCCGGGTGCAGGCGGACGGGACGCCGACCGGCGCACCGATCGGCGGGCCAGACGTCCTCGCCACGATGCGATTCCGCGCCGACGTGCCCTCGCTCCGGTCAGCGATACCGACGCTGGCTCATCGGCCCCCACTCGATCGGCTTGACCTTGTGCTTGGTGGTGGTCTGCGGGATCGAGTAGCGCGGCAGGGCGTACTGCATGATCGACTTGACCACCGGGGCGGCGATCGCGGTGCCGGAGGACCCGCCGCGCTTGGCGTCGGAGACGACGACGTAGGTGAGCAGCTGCGGGTCGTCCATCGGCGCGACCGCGATGTAGGAGGTCACGTAGCCCTTGTAGCACTTGCACTTGGCGTTCGCGAGCTGCGCGGTGCCGGTCTTGCCGCCGGAGTTCCAGCCGTCGATCTGCAGGTTCTGCCGGCCGTTGTGGCTGTCGGTGACGGCCTGCATCAGGTCACGTACCTTCGCCGAGGTGTCGGTGGACACGATCTGCCGCGACGGCCTGGCCGGGAGCGCGACCGGGTTGCCGTCGCCGTCGGTCGCGCTCTTGATCACCGTCGGCGCGTGGTAGAGCCCGCCGTTCACGATGCCCGCGATGGCCGACGCCTCCTGGATAGCCGTCACGGCCAGGCCCTGCCCGAACGCGATCTGGTCCCGGGTGTAGTCGGGCATGTCCGGGTCCGGCAGGATCCCGGCGGCCTCACCCGGCAGCTCGACCCCGGTCGGCCGGCCGAGACCGAACTTCGACAGGTAAGACCGCAGCTCCGCCTTGGGCATCTGGCGCGCGAACAGGGCGGCGCCGATGTTGGAGGAGTCGGCGATCACGCCCCGGAGCAGATAGTGCAGCTCCTGGTGCTTGAACGCGTCCTTGATGCTCAGCGGACCGGATTTCAGCAGCGGCGGGATGGTGACCTGGGTGTCGGGGGTGATCGGCTGACCGCCGACGGTCGCCCCCGAGTCCATCACTGCGGCCGCCGTCAGTACCTTCTCCACGCTGCCCGGCTCGTACGGCGCGGAGACGGCCCGGTTGCCCCGGTTGTCGGCGTCGGCGGCGGCCGGGTCGGCCGAGTCGTACGTCGGCGCGTTGGCCATCGCCAGCACCTCACCGGTCTTGATGTTGAGCACGATGGCCATCCCGTGGTGGGCGCCGGTCGCCCGGACCCTGGCCGCGAGCGCCTTCTCCGCGACCCACTGGAGCTCGCTGTCGAGGGTGAGGGAGTAGTTCAGACCGTTCTGCACCGGCGTCGTCTTCGAGTCGCCGAGCGGGATCTTGCCGCCGTTCGGCGCGGCCTCGTAGGTCTCGGTGCCCTCGACTCCCGCCAGTTCCTTGTTCATCGACCACTCGAACCCGCCGAGCCCCTTGCCGTCCGCGCCGACGAAGCCGACGACCGACGCGCCAACGCTGCCGTTCGGATAGGTCCGGATCGGGTCGCTCAACCGGTAGATGCCGGGGATGTCGGCGGCCGCCAGGTCGGCCGCGATCTTGCTGTAGACCAGCGCCGGGACCTTCTTCTGGACGTACGCGAACTGGGTCTTCGGCCTGGTCAGCGCGGCCAGCACCGCCGGCCGGTCGATGGTCACGTACTTGCTCATGATGTCGGCGATCTTGTCCGCGTTCGGCGTGGTCAGCGTCGGGTCGGCGGTGATCGCCACGGCCGCCTCGGTGGAGGCCAGGACCACCCCGTTGCGATCGGTGATCTCGCCCCGGGCCGGCAACAGTGGCAGTGTCTGGGTGAGCTGCTTGGCCGCGATCGCGGAGTACGTCGCGGAGTCGAAGCCCTGCAGCTGCAGCAGCCGACCGGCACACAGCGACAACGCGATGGCCACCGCGATGAAGGCGACGTGCATCCGGCGGGACGAGTCGCCGAGCGGCACCCGGAGCGTACGTCCCGTGCCCCGGCCGGTACCGCCGAAGCGGATCCGCGGTCGGACCGGGTGCGTCCGCGAGCGCGGCCGGGTCGACTGCCAGGCCTGGGAGCCCGACCGCGGCTGCGATCCCGACCGGCCCTGCGATCCCGACCGGCCCTGCGATCCCGACCGGCCCTGCGATCCCGACCGGGGCTGCGATCCCGACCGACCCTGGGACGCCGATCGGGGCTGGGACCCGCCGCGGGACCCGGACTGCGGCTGCCGCTCGTTCGGCATCAGCGATTCCCCCCACCGTCGGTGCTGGACTTCTTCGCGGCCGCGTCGCTCGGCTGCGTGCCCGCCTGGGCCGGCGGCGGATTCTTCTTCGCCTGCGCCGCCGCCTCGGCCTCGTCGATCGCTCGCTGCTCGTCCTGCAGCGCCGCGGCACGCTTCGCGACCGCCTTGTCCGCTTCCTTGCGGGCCCGCTTCGCCGCGGCCGCCGCGTCGTCGGCCTGCAGCTCGCGCTCGGTCTTGACGATCAGGCCGGGCATCTCGTTGCCCTTGACTCGGTATTCCTTGCCGATCACCTTGCCGTCCGGCACGACCAGGAATGCGGGCTTCGGGTTGGCCCGCATCCCCAGGTCACTGGCCCGCCGGGCGAGCTCGGGTGCGGCGGCCATCGCGTCGAGCTGGGTCTGCAGGTCGACCTGGACGTGAGCCAGCTGGGTCGCCTGCCGAGTCAGCGAGCGAGACTCGAACGCCTGGTTCTGGAGGGTGGTGTTCAGCATCAGCAGACCGGTCATGCCGATCCCGAACATGGCGATCAGCACGATCGCGAACGGGCGGCGGGCCAGCCGCGGCGGCGCGGCCGGCACCGGACGCAGCCGCGCCCGCGGACCGCCCGCCGCGCCGGCCTCCTCGGACGGCCAGCCGGTCAGGCCGGCCCACAGTGCACTCACTGGCCACTCTCCATCTGTCGGTGGTGCGGGATCGACGCGGGAGCGGTCGATGCGGGGCGAATCCGGGGCGGTCGACGCCGGGCGGTGCGGTCCGGAGTCGACGAGCGCGGTCTGCGGCGGAGCGCGCCGGTCGGACGGCCCGGATGGTCGGCGATCCGGACCGCGGCTCGCAGCCGCGCCGACGCGGCGCGCGGGTTGCCCGCGACCTCCTGCTCGGTAGGGCGCTCGGCGCCGCGGGTGAGCAGCCGGAGCTCGGGGGCGTACTCCTGCGGCACCACCGGGAGATCGCGCGGCGCGGTGTCGGCGGCGCCGAGCGCGAACAGCTGCTTGACCAGCCGGTCCTCCAGCGAGTGGTAGGCCAGGACGGCGATCCGGCCGCCGATGGCGAGCGCCGCGATCGCGCTCGGCAGGGCCGACTCCAGCGCCGCGAGCTCGTCGTTGACCTCGATCCGCAGCGCCTGGAAGGTGCGCTTGGCCGGGTGGCCACCGGACTTGCGCGCGGCGGCCGGGACCGCGGCATAGACCAGCTCGACCAGCCGGGCGGAGGTCGTGAACGGCTCGCGCTCCCGCTCGGCGACGATGCGGGACGCGATCCGGTCGGCGAACCGCTCCTCGCCGTAGCGGCGCAGCACGGTGGCCAGATCGCGCGCGTCGTAGCTGTTGAGCACGTCGGCGGCGGTCAGCGGGTCGTCGGGCGACATCCGCATGTCCAGCGGCGCATCGACGGAATACGCGAACCCCCGCTGGGCGGCGTCGATCTGCAGCGAGGACAGTCCGAGGTCGAGCAGCACCGCCTGAACCCGCGGCCGGCCGAGCTCGGCCAGCACCTCTGGCAGCTGGTCGTAGACCGCCTCGACCAAAGTGGTGCGATCCGCGTACGGCGCCAGCCGATCCGCGGCCGACGCGAGGGCCTGCGGATCGCGGTCGAGCCCGACCAGGTGCGCCTGCGGGCAGGCCTGGAGCAGTGCCTCGGCGTGTCCGGCCAGGCCGAGCGTGCAGTCCACCAGGACCGGCGTCTCCCCGGCTGGTTCCAGCGCCGGCGCGAGCAGTGCGACGATCTCGCTCAGCATCACCGGCACGTGCCGGGCCGGTCCGCCCGGCGTGGTCAGCCCAGCCATGCGGTCACCGCCCAGATCCCGGCCACGATCGCGACCGAGCCGATCAGCGACAGCGCGGCCACCGAGGCCGCGTCGCGGGCCTGGTGCCGCAGACGACGGGGCGCCCGGCCCCCGGTGCGCGAACCGCCCTCGCCTCGGAGGGTGGGGCTCATCGGCTCGACAGGCAAGATCTCGACCCTCTGCGTTCTCACACCTGGTCGAAGTGCTGGCGTCACAGGTGCTGGCGTGCGTGCGTTCTGGCTGGATCGTGCGGGTCGGATCGTGCAGGGAGGTTTCAACCCGAGATCGCTAGGTGGTCCCGACCTGGCACAGGGGAAGTTGTGTCAGGGCGAGGCGGACCTGCGGGTTGAAGCCACCCGGCACGAGCCGGTGCAGCTAGAGGCCGGGGAACATGTCGTCGTTCATGTCCGCGAACTCGGTTTCCTGGGCCTCGGAGTAGGTCTGCCACGCGGCGGCATCCCAGACCTCGACCCGGTTGATCGCTCCGACCACGACGACGTCCTTGTCCAAGCCGGCGTATGCCCGCAGCGGAGCCGGGATGGTGAGCCGGCCCTGCTTGTCGAGCGTCTCGTCCGAGGCGCCCGAAGCGAGCATCCGCTGATAGTCGCGGACCTGCTTGCTGCTGGAGGGAGCGTTGCGGAGCTTCTGGGTCTGCTCGACGAAGTCCGAGAGCGGCCAGATCGCCAGGCAGCGGTCCTGGCCGCGGGTGACGACCAGCCCCTCGGCCAGCTCGTCGCGGAACTTCGCGGGCAGGAAGATCCGGCCCTTCTCGTCGAGCCGCGGAGTGTGGGTGCCGAGGAACACGTGTCCTCACCTCCCGGCTCCATTCGCTCCACGATCAGCACCAGTTCTACCCCATCCGCTCCACTTTCCGCCACTGTACTCCACTTCGCTCCACTGGGGCCTCGCCGCGCGGTCGTTTCTGAACCCGGTTTGCCGGATCTGCGTCTGAAACGGTGGTGCCGGCCGGGACCGTCACGAGCGGTCGGACGTCCTCGGGCGGGCGCATAGGGTGGGGGCGCACCGGCCGGCAGCGGCGGCCGTACGCATCGTCGATTTCGCTCGTCCGTCGACGGGCGGCGACTTAGCATGGTCGAGGGCTCGGATCCGGGTCCGGACCACGGGACACGGAGGTGCTGTGAGTCTGAGTTTCGGAGGCGGGAGCCTGGAGGCCGAACGCGCCGGCGGCCCGGCTCCCGACCGCGAACCGACCGTCTCCGACTCCCGCGGCAACGGGCAAGCCCACGGCCGCGAGCCCGTGGCCCCGACGTACGGCCTGGGTGACGTGGTCGCCATCATGGGCCGGGTCCGGGAGGCGATCGAGAGCGTGATCGAGGGCAAGCGCGCCTCCATCGACCTCGCCCTGGCCGTGCTGCTGGCCGAGGGCCACCTGCTGGTCGAGGACGTGCCGGGTGTCGGCAAGACGATGCTGGCCAAGGCGCTGGGTCGCTCGATCGACTGCAGCGTCCGGCGGATCCAGTTCACCCCCGACCTGCTGCCGTCCGACATCACCGGCGTCTCGGTCTTCAACCAGGAGACCCGCGACTTCGAGTTCAAGCCCGGCGGCATCTTCGCCAACATCGTGGTCGGGGACGAGATCAATCGCGCCTCACCGAAGACCCAGTCCGCCCTGCTGGAGTCCATGGAGGAGCGGCAGGTCAGCGTGGACGGGACGACGTACACCTTGGCGCCGCCGTTCATGGTCGTGGCCACCCAGAACCCGATCGAGATGGAGGGGACCTATCCCCTGCCGGAGGCGCAGCGCGACCGGTTCATGGCCCGGATCGAGATGGGCTATCCGACGCCGCACGCGGAACTGGAGATCCTCGACTCCCACGGCAGCTCCGACCCGTTGCTGGCGCTGCGGCCGGTCACCGACGGTGAGACGATCCGCGGGCTGATCGAGGCGGTCAAGACGGTGTACGTCGCACCCGCGGTCAAGCAGTACCTGGTCTCGGTCGTCAACGCGACCCGCAACACCCGCGACCTGCGGCTCGGTGCCTCGCCCCGCGCAACGCTGCAGCTGCTCCGGATCAGCCGGGCCGCGGCGGCGCTGGCGGGCCGCAACTTCGTCACCCCCGACGACGTGGCCGGGCTGGCCGTGGTGGTGCTGGCGCACCGGGTGCTGCCCTCGACCGACGCCCAGCTGGCCCGGCGCGCGGTCGGCGACATCATCTCCCACGCCGTGCACTCGGTACACATTCCGGACCGGCACTGAGGCACAGGGCCGGGCAGAGGACGGGGTCGGGTAGAGGAACGGGTTCGGTCAGCGGAACGGGCCGAGCAGAGGAACGGGGCCGGGCAGAGAAACAGGGTCGGGCAGGCGCAGGGTCAGTCGGAGTCGACGGGCAGACGGAGGTCGCGGGAGGGATGGGGAAGCCCTGGCGGTTGCTCACCGGACGCGGCCGCGCGCTCGCGATCGTCGGGCTGGCGATCGTGGTTGTCGCGATGCTCGCCGGGCAGCGCGACGTGATGCGGATGGGTCTGGTGGTGCTGCTGCTACCCGTGGTCGCCGCCGTCTTGGTGGCTCGGGCCCGGCTGCGGATGTCATGCGAGCGTCACGTCGAGCCGGCTCAGGTGCCGCTGGGCTCACCACTGCGCGGTCGGCTGGTGCTCGGCCAGGACGGGCGGCTGCCGGCCGGCATCTTGATGCTCGAGGACGGCGTGCCGGCCGAGCTGGGTTCGCGACCGCGTTTCCTGGTCGACCGGGCCGACCTGAGCTGGCGGCGCGAGGTGGAGTATCCGCTGCTCGGCCGGGTCCGTGGCCGGTTCCGGACCGGCCCGCTGCTGGTGCGGACCACCGACCCGTTCGGGCTGGTCCGGCTGGACCGGCGGTTCGTGGCGACCAGCGAGGTGATGATCACGCCGCAGGTCGTGCCGCTGACCGCGCTGCGCGCCTCCGGGGGCGCCGGCAGCACCGGTGACGCCCGCCCGCACAAGATCGGCGTGATCGGTCAGGACGACGCGCTCGTCCGGGAGTATCGCCAGGGCGACGACGTCCGCCGCATCCACTGGCGCTCGACCGCCCGGCTGGGCGACCTGATGGTGCGCCGGGAGGAACAGGCGTGGGATCCGAGCGCGTCGATCGTGCTCGACTCGCGGGCCCGGGCGCATGCCGGCCCGGGGATGCACAGCTCGCTGGAGTGGGCGATCTCGGCCGCGGCATCGGTCGCCCTGCACTTCCTCGAGGACGGGTTCGGAGTCGAGATCTACGAGGCCGACGGCTCGATGCGGATCAGCGGTCATCTCGGCCAGCACAGTTCCGCCTCGTCGGAGGTCGTGATCAGCCGGCTGACCGACCTGCGTCCGCGCAGCACGCGCACGCTGAACTACGCGATCGAGTCGGCCGGGGTCGACCAGCCGAGCCAGCTGGTGGTCGCGGTGATGGGCCGGCTCAGCCCGGAGGACGCGAACGCGTTGCTGCGCGCCCGGCGCAACCGGGCCCACGGGCTGGCCATGCTGCTCGACGTCGACAGCTTCGCCGAGGGCCCGGACGACCCAACCTGGCGGCGGCACCACGAGCACGCGATCGAGCTGCTCCGCGACAACCAGTGGCGGGTGGTCGAGGTGCCGCGCGGGATGGGCGTGGCGCAGGCGTGGGCCACGCTCGACCGGATGGGAACGGCGGCATGAGCACGGCGGAGCTCGGGACGCACCTCACCCGTACCCCGGGCGGACGCTTGCGCAGCTCCGACCGCCTCGGCCTCGCGACCGGCGTCGCGATGGTGCTGGCGACGTTCACGGTCGTGCCGCTGACCACGGACCGGGCGTTCCTGCCGACGTCCTGGGTGATGATCCTGCTCATCGTCGGGATCGGGGTCGGGCTGCGCCGGCTGCGGCTCGGCGAGCTCACCGTCGCCTCGGCCCAGGTCGTCGTGGTGCTCGCCTTCGTGTTCGTGCTGGCGATCTCGATGCCCGGCCCCGGCCAGACCTGGTCGGATCACCTCGCGTCGCTGCTGCGGTCCGGGACCGAGCACATGCAGACCCAATCGGCGCCGATGGAGCCGAACGACGGCGTCCGGCTGATGATCGTCGCCACGGTCGGCGTCTTGATGGTGATCCTGGACATCATCGCGATCGGGCTGAACCGGCCCGCCTGGGCCTTGCTGCCGACGGCGACGGTCTTCGCCGTGCCCGCGGTCGGGCTCGGCACCGACACCGGCGTGCTGAGCTTCACCGCGATCGCGCTCGGCTACCTCGGGGTGCTGGTCGCCGACGGCTTCAACCGGGCCGCGCGCTGGACCCGCGGGCTGTCCCGCGACTCCGCCGGCGGCTACGGCACCGCCAACCCGGTGGTCTGGCGGGCCGCCGCGCTGATCGGTGTCCCGGCGATCATCGCCGCGATCGTGCTGGCCGTCCTGCTGCCGACGTTCACCTTGCCTGGGGGCCGGTTCGGCACCGGCGTCGGCGGTGGCGGGCCGCTCCAGCTCGCCGACCCGACCCTGGACCTGCGTCGCAACCTCAACCAGCCGCGCAACGCCGAGGTGCTGCGGTATGAGTCGGAGAACCCGAGCGGTGAGTACCTGCGGATGGCCTCACTGCCCCGTTTCAGCTCGGCCGGCTTCGGAAACGTCCAGATGCGGCTGACCGACGGCAACACCCTCGGCCAGATCCCCGGCGTGAACGACGCCGGGCTGAAGCGGCGGACCACCTCGATCCAGATCCTCGACTTCGGCTCGGAGTACCTGCCGCTACCGTACGCGCCACGGAGTTTCACCGCGGCCGGCAACTGGGCGTACGACCCCAACTCGCTGATGGTGCTCTCCACCACCCGGATCAACCGGGTGGACGCCACCCGCCAGTTGGCGTACTCGGTGGTGAGCTCGGACGTGACGCCCTCGCCGCAGGATCTCGCCGGGGCCGGCGTCGGCACACCCGCCGACGTCGACGTGACCAAGCCCCTGCCGAACGACTTCCCGGCCTCGATCCGCCGGCTCGCCGAGCAGATCACCGCCGACGTACGCACGCCCGCGGACAAGGCCGCCGCCATCCAGGCGTACCTGCGGAGCAGCCGGTTCACCTACAGCACCGACCCGCAGCCCGGCAGCGGCTATCAGGCGCTGGAGAACTTCCTGCTCCGCGACCACACCGGCTACTGCGAGCAGTTTGCGGCGTCGATGGCCGTGCTCGCCCGCGCGGTCGGCATTCCGTCCCGGGTCGCGGTCGGTTTCCTGCCCGGCAAGAAGACCGGGACCGACACCTGGTCGGTGAGCATCCACGACATGCACGCCTGGCCGGAGCTGTTCTTCGCCGGCTACGGCTGGGTCCGCTACGAGCCGACCCCGGCCAGCGTCACCGGAACCGCTCCGTCCTGGACGCTGGACTCCTCCGACCAGCCGGTGGACACCCCGACCACCCAGGCCAGCGCGTCGGCGAGCGCGTCGGTCCGGGCCTCGGACAACGCGCCGAGCGACGCGCAGAGCGGTCCGGCCGACCAGACCGGCACCGAGTCGGGCTCCGGTTGGGGACGCACGCTGCTGGTGGTCGGGCTGAGCCTGCTCGGCCTGCTGGTGCTCGCCGCGCCGGCGACACTGCGGATCCGCCGCCGCTCCGCGCGGCTGTCGGCCGAGGCACCGCCGGGCGAACGGGTCGAGTCGGCCTGGGCGGAGATCCGCGACACGGTGACCGACTACGGCGGAAGCTGGCCGGACGGCGAGTCGCCGCGGGCGATCGGCAAGGAGATCGGGAGCCGGCTGCCTCCGGAGGAGTCCGCCACGATGACCCAGGTCGCCCTGCTGGTCGAGCAGTCGCGCTATGCCCCCGCCTTCGACGAGGCCGACGGCACGCGTCGGCTGGCGACGATGACCAAGGACGTACGTCGTGGGCTGGCCCGGCCGCAGAGCCGCTGGCGCCGGCTCTGGGCCACGGTCGCGCCGCGCTCCATCTTCCGCCGCCGCCGCTGACCCTCACCGCGTTCCCGCGGGACCGCCTCTCCGGGGGTCGGGGTCGGCCCGGACTGCCGGCGGTCCCCGGAAACTGTGCAGCTGTTGCAGCGACACGCCGGCAGAGTCTGCAACAGCCGCACACTTTCCGGTCCGGGAGCACGGGAGGAGGGTCGGCCCCCAAGACTCCGCCGCTGGCCGGCGCGCCGCGGCCGCGGGCGGGCCCTCGTCACCGACGGCGGCAGCCCCTCGCCCGGAAACTGTGCAGCTGTTGCAGCGACACGCCGGCGGAGACTGCAACAGCCGCACAGTTTCCGGGCCGGGAGGGCGGGCTGGAAAGGCGGGCAGGGCGGAGGGCCGGGGCGGGCCGGAGGGCGGGGGCGGGGCGGGTTGGGGATGCAAAAGGCCACCGGTGGCACCTGGGTGCCGGCCGGTGGCCGAGGGCGTACGAACGGAGCGCTAGAAGCCGGACTCGTCGCGGCGGCGACGCCAGCGCTCCTCCATCTTGTCCATGAAGCCGTGCGCGTCGCTGGATCCCGAGGGCTGGCGAGCGCTGGGCCGAGCGCCGCCGTCAGCCGGGTCGCCGTTGCCGCCGCCGATGTGGCGCCACGCATAGATGCCCGTGACCGCGGCCGCGACCATGACGCAGAAGCCGAGCACGCTGAGCAGCCAGTGCCAGGAGATGCCGAGGACGAGGAGGGTGAGCCCGGCGAAGAACGCGACGCCGGCGATCGCGGCGCGGCGCCGATGGAGCCGCCGCAGACCGGTGCCCCGCATGGCGTTGACCAGCTTGGGATCCTCGGCGGCTAGTGCAGCCTCCATCTGGTCGAGGAGCCGCTGCTCCTCCTCTGAGAGGGCCACTGGCCACCTCCGCGTCTCGTCACTGTCGCCGTCCCGATCACGGCCCAGGAACGCGGCGAGGAGGACCTCATGCGCCGACGCTGGCCAGGATGTGATGCGAAACCTGCCTGATCGCCCGGGTTCCCGGCCGACCTGTGGGTAAGTTTATGCGGCCATGGGGTGATGTGAAACCCGGACCGACAATCAGGGACAAGTCTGTTTCCGCCCTGTGATCACCCTCACCCTCACCCGTACCTCGGGTCGCTCGCCGATCGAGGCCGATCACGAGCCTGCGATCCTCTCCGAACGCCCGGATTCGGCCACGGATGCGGTGAGACCGAGGGATTCGCCGGGCGAGCCGACCCTCCAACCGCCGGCCGTGCGGAACTCATCGGCCGAGCGAGGCCCGGCGGACGGCGCCGGGACCGAAGCGGCCGACGGCCAGATCGGTCGCCTGCTCGGCCTCACGCCAGCCGCGGGCGGGGTCGGTCAGCCGGGGCTGGCGCTCGGCCCGGCCGCGGTCGGTCAGACCGGACACCCGGACGCCGATCCGACGGATGCGGGCGCGCTCGATCCCGAGCCGCTCGTACAGTGCGACCGCGACGGCATAGATCTCGGCGGCCACGTCGGTCGGGGTGGGCGCCTGCGCCGACCGGGTCAGCTCGGTGAAGTCGGCGAAGCGGACCGACAAGGTGATGGTGCGGCCGAGCACCTCGCCCTTCCGCATCCGCCGGGCGGCCTTGTCGGCCATCCGCAGGATCTCGCGCCGGACCAGATCCGGATCGTCCGTGTCGCGACCCAGGGTCTCCTGGTGCCCGATGCTGCGCTCGACGGCCTTGACCAGCACCGGACGCGTGTCGCGGCCCCAGGCCAGGTGGTGGAGCATCGATCCGGCGTGCGGGCCGAACGTGCGCTGCAGGGTGTCTCGCGGCGTCCTCGCCAGCTCGCCGACGGTGGAGACGCCGAGCCGGTTGAGCTTCGCGGTGGTCGACTGGCCCACTCCCCACATCGCCTGCACCGGCAGCGGGTGCAGGAAGTCGGTCACGCCGTCGGGCGGGACCTCCACCAGACCGTCCGGCTTGGCCGCCTTGGACGCGATCTTGGCGACGAACTTGGTGGGTCCGATGCCGACCGAGCAGGTGATCCGCTGCTCGTCGGACACCACCGCCCGGATCACCTCGCCGATCTGCGCGGCCGGGCCGAACATCCGCACGGCGCCGGTCAGGTCCAGGAACGCCTCGTCGATCGAGATCGCCTCGACGATCGAGGTGAAGGTCGAGAACACGGCCACGATCGATTTCGAGATGGCCGTGTAGTCGTCGAAGGTCGGCTGCAGGAACGCCAGTTTCGGCACCAGTCGCATCGCCTGGCCGGACGGCATGCCGGACCGGACACCGAACGCCCGGGCCTCGTAGCTGGCCGACAGCACCACCCCGCGGGGATAGCCGCCGACGACCACCGGCCGGCCCTTGAGCTCGGGGTGCCGGCGCAGCTCGACCGAGACATAGAACGCGTCCATGTCGACATGCATGATGATCTTGCTCATCGGCGTGGTCTCGCCGGGGCGACTCGTGCGACGGCTCGTGCAGCGCATGGCGACTGCGTCGCGCACGGGAGCGCCCGGCAGGGTCCGGATCGGGAACCGAGGTCGGCGCTCGGAATCGGGCACGGAGGTCGGAACGGGCGCGCAGTCGGGTGGGCGGTCAGGCCGGGCGGGCGAACACGTGCACGTACGGCGCGAGCGCGCGGAACGCCGGATCCTGACTGATCTCGCGTTCGAGCTGGCTGAGCTCGGAGTAGGCGCCCGACTCGGCCTCCACCAGCGCCTCCGGGACGTGGTCCGCGATCGCCCCAATGCCGTGGCTGATCTGCGGCCGCAGGCCCGCGGCGATGACCAGGTCCAGGATTTGGTCGTGGTCGAACCGGTCCGGATCGGCCCAGGTCCGGCGGGCCGACGCGAAATGACCGGCCAGCGCCTGGCTCAGCACGAGCGATCGCCGCTGCGCCACCACCAGACTCAGCGCGCCACCGGGCCGGAGCACCTCGGCGACGGCGCTCAGCGCGGCAGCCGGCGAGTCGACCACCTCCAGCACCCGGTGACAGATGACCAGGTCGGCCTGCGCCGGGCCGAGCAGCGCGACCAGGTCGCTCGCATCGCCTTGGCGACCGTCGATCCGGCCGACCAGGCCGGCCTCGTCGGTGCGGCGCTCCAGCGACGCGAGCGCGTCCGGGCTGGGGTCGATCACCGTCACCCGATAGCCGAGCGAGGCCAGCTTGATCGAGGTGCCACCGGTCCCCCCACCCAGGTCGACGACGCGCAGTCCGGCTGCGCCGTCGGGTCGGCCCGAGGACCACTGCTCGATCTGGGCAAGCAGCAGGTCGAGCAAGAAGGACTGCGAGACCGAGCGGCGCCGGAGCCGATCGTCCATGCCGCCCTCCTCGCCATGGCCCGGGCCGCGCGGTCGACCCGGGAGGTCCGGTCAGCCTATCGGGCGGCATCGGAACCGCTCGGGCACGCCGGACGGAACGGAGCGGATCCGCCAGTGACCGCTCGGGTAGGACTGGGCCAGCTCGAGCAGGACCTCGCCACTGGCTCGCCCCCTCGCCGCGCCGACCCACCAGCGGTGCTCGGCGACGGCGCCGGCCGACCCGGGCTCGGCGAGCTGGTAACCGAGGATGGAACGCACCGACCAGAGCCGGTCCGACCACAGCAGGAGCTCGGGCCGCTCGCTGTCCCGCTCGATCCGGACCCTGACGTGAACGGGCGAACCCTCGGGCGGGACCTCGGGCAACTCCGGCTCGGTCGAGGCCGGCCGGGGGGCCGAGGCCGGACGGGCTCCAGTTCGGGCGTTCGCTGCGGACAGCGCCGGATCGGCGCCGAGCTGGGCGGTCGTGGGCATGCGGAACTCCCCTGGGTGCGTGCTGGCTGGGCGCGTGCTGGCTGGGCGCGTGCTGGCTGGGTGCGCGCTGGCTCGACGTGTGGTAGCTGGATGTGGCCTAGCCGGGCGTGCGCCAGCCGGGTCGGCGGCCTCGGTGCGGCCGGGGGTCGAGATCCGGTCGCACCGAGGCAAGCCCGAAGCGCGGTGCCGCGAACACCACGCTTGTTCGACGACGATCTGATCGAGCCACTGCGGCTCACCGGTCTTCCCCAAGCCCGGCTACCGAAGGCGGCCCTTTTAGAACATCTGTTCGAACAACGACAACTCTACACGCACCCTCCGACATTTCGTCAAGACCTTCGATTCGGCGCGTCCGGAGGATCCGCCGAGCGGACCGATCAGACCTCAGCGCGTGGGCTCCCGTCGCGCACGGGGACGTACGTTCCGAGCGTCACGCCGGACTGGACGACGATGTCGACCAGCCGCAGCTCGACCGGCGCCTCGAACAGGGTGCCGCCGGCACCGGTGAACGTCGGGAAGGTCAGCAGCCGGTACTCGTCGACGGCGTCCTGGGCCGCGAGCGCCCGGACCACACCCAGGCTGCCGATCACCACGACGTCCTGCCGCCGGGCCAGGTCACGAGCCGCCGGCACGAGATCGTCGCCCAGCAGCCGGGAGTTCGACCAGGCGTCCAGGTCCGGCGCACCGGAGCTGACGACGTACTTCGGCATGCCGTTCATGGCCGTCGAGAACGGGTCGGTCCGGCTCGGCCAGAGCCGCGAGAAGTGCTGCCAGGTCCGCCGGCCGAACAGCAGTACGCCGGTCTGCAGGATCGGTCCGAGGCGGAACTTGTCGCCCGCGATCGCCTCGGGCCCGAACCGGAACGCCCAGCCGCCGAACGGTGTCCCGGACCGGCCGTCCGGGTCCTCGACCACCCCGTCCAGGGTGGTGAACTCGATGACGATGATCTTGCCGCTGCTGCTCATCAGTGCCTCCGACGATGCGGGCCGCCCGAGTGGCGTGCCGTCGGAGGTACCTACCGGCGGGACCGGGCCGACTCATCGCTCCGCGGGCAGATCGAACAGCCCGAACACGACCGGGTCGGCGAACACGCTCGCCCGGACCACCCGGCCGTGGGAGACGGTGAGCAGCTGCACCGAGTGCGGCCGGCCGTCCAGGTACGCCGCGAAGCCCGCCTCGCCGTTCGCCCAGACCGGCGTCGCGTCCCAGCGCGTTCCGCGGGTCCGGTAGACCCGTCTCATGAAACCGGCGTAGGCCGGCACGCCGGCGTACCAGTTCCACATCGGCGGCATCTCCAAGATCACCTCCTCGGCGAGCAGCGCCGTGATCGCGGGTACGTCGGCCCGTTCGAACGCGGACACGTAGCGGTCCACCACGGCCCGCTGCTCGGCGGCCGGCGGCGCGACGTCGTCGAGTGCGATCCGCGCCTGCCCGAGCCGGGCCCGGGCACGCTGCAGCGCGCTGTTCACCGCCGCGGTCGTCATCTCCAGCGAGTCGGCCACCTCGGCAGCGGGCAGCTCCAGCGCCTCCCGCAGCAGCAGGACCGCGCGCTGCCGGGCCGGCAGGAGCTGGAGAGCCGCGATCAGCGCGAGCCGCAGCCGCCCGCGCTCGGACGCGGCGACGGCCGGGTCGACCGGCATCGGGACCAGCCACGGCACCTCCGCACCGGGCACGAACGGCGCGTCCGGGTCTTCGAACAGCTCTCCGACGCCCGACGGCAGCGGCCGACCGCGCCGCGACGCCAACGCGCTCAGGCAGACGTTCGTGGCGATGCGATAGAGCCAGGTCCGGACCGACGCTCGCTCCGCGTCGTAGCGGTCGGCGGCCCGCCAGGCCCGGACGAACGTCTCCTGCAACGCGTCTTCCGCGTCGAACGGGGAGCCCAGCATCCGGTAGCAGTGCACCAGCAGCTCGCGCCGGTGCGGCGCGACCGCCGCGTCGAAGTCGACCAGCACGCGAGCCATTGTGGTCCCGGGCAGTCCACGGATGCCGAGGCCCCGCGCTCGGCCGGCGCTAGTGCGATACCAGAGCGGACGCGATCATGCTCTCGCCGGCGGCGACGATCGCCTTCCGGGCCGGGCGCGGCGCGATCCCGAGGATGCGCCGCGCCTTCTCGTTCGAGGTCTGCTTGACGAAGCCGAGCTCGGCGGCCGCGGACCGGTACTCCGGCCGGAACCGGGCCGCAACGCGGACGACGACGTCCGGCAGGGTCCGGGTCGGCACCGCGCGCGCGGTATCACCGAGGTTTTCGCGCAGGATCTGGGCGATCGCGACCATCGCGATCGCCGGCTCGCCGGTGGAGATCAGGAAGCGCTGCCCGGCGGCGTCGGTCGCGGTCATCGCTGCCAGATGGGCCGCCGCCACGTCACGCACGTCGACGATCGGCACGGCCAGGTTCGGCGCGGCCCGCATGCTTCCGTCGAGCATGCTCTGCACGATGTGATTCGCCCCCGAGATGTCCCGGCCCATCACCGGCCCCATCACCGCGACCGGCAGGATCGTGGTGAGCTCCAGGCCCCGGCCGTCGGTTCGGACGAAGTCCCAGGCCGCTTGCTCGGCCAGGATCTTGCTCTTGCCGTATGCGTCGATCCCCGGCCCGTCGATGATCGACCAGTCGTCGTCGGTGAAGACGTGATCGGTCCGCGGGTGGCCGAACCCGACGGCGTGGAACGCGGAGGTGAGCACCACCCGCCCGATGCCCGCGTCGCGGGCGGCGCGCAGCACCCGCAGCGCGCCGTCCCGGGCGGGCAGGATCACGTCGTCCTCGTTCCGGACCCGGCCGAGCCGGACGGGCGAGGCCACGTGCAGCACGTGATCGACGCCGCGCAGGGCGTCCGCCCAGCCGTTGTCGGCGGTCAGGTCGGCCTGGACGAACTCCAGCGCGGCCCCCTCCCGCATGCCGGCACCGGCCAGCACCCGGCGCACCTCGTCCTCCTTGCCGAGCGAGCGGAGCGTGCTCCGCACCGGATGACCGTGGTCCAGCAGCTGCAGGATGATGTGGCCGGCGATGAAGCCGGACCCACCGGTCACCAGCACGAGCCCCGTGTCCGACGTCATGACTCCAGCATGCAGGCGGCCGATCGGTGGCGCCGTCAGCCGCGCCCGGTCCGCACCGCGGGCTCGGACGGCGGGGCGATCTCCGGGGCGTAGCCGGCCGTGGCGGACCGGCCGCGAAGGCTCCGGTAGCCGAGGACTGCGAGGGTCAGCAGGATCAGGGCCGGAACGACCTGCCAGCCGCCGGGAACGATGATCATCGCGCCCGCGGCGTTGATCGAGGCATGCATCAGGCCGGCCGCCAGGGTGCTTCCCCGAGTGTCGATCAGCAGCGTGCCGATCAGATAGCGCTGGAACGGCGCGGCGATCAGCAGCGCCGCCCAGGTGATCAGGGCGTCCCGGGGGCTCGTGCCGTCCCAGCCGTTCGCCTCGAAGGCCAGCGGGAGATGGATGACGAACACCGGCACGGCCGTCAGCAACGACCCGACCAGCAGTCCGTGTCGCGCCATCAGCCGGCCCTGGACGAACCCGCCCCAGACCGTCTCCTCCCACAGGTTGGCCGTGACCGCTCCGAGCAGGAGAAAGAAGAGGTACGTCGTCCCGACCCCGAGCCAGCCGCCGGCCGGCCCGTGCAGCGTGCCGGTGACCAGCGCGACCGCCACGGTCAGCAGCGGCATGGCGGCCACCAGCAGCAGGTAGCGCCAGCCCAGCCGCCAGCGGAGCAGCCCAGCGAACAGCCGACGTACGCCCGGGCGGCGGTCGGTGACCGCGGTGATCGCCACGGCCAGGCCCAGCAGCACGGCCAGCTCGGCCAGCTTGGCCGGCATCAGGTCGAGCCCGGCCAGCGCCGACCCGAACTGGGTGATCCAAACGAAGGCCGTGGCTGCGCCCGCCAGTAGCAGGATCGGACGGGACGCGGCGGCCCGCCGGAACCAACGAGACGGTCCGGGCGCGATGGGCCGGCTCGGCTCGACGGCCGCCGGGACAGGAGGTGGTGTGGTCATAGGCCCACCATCGCCGTGGCGCCGTGTCTCTGTCGTCTGCCGTCGAGGCGAATTGCCGCCGGCCGCCTCGCCCGCCGGACGTACGCCGCGCGGCCGATGCCGCGGACATACGCCGATGGCTAGGTTGAGCGCTATGCGCCGACCTGAACTCGATCCCGGCGCGGGGCCGGTGCGCGGTCGCTGGGCGGCGGTCCGGGAACCGGTGCTCGACGGCGCGGGTGCAGTACTGCTGTGGTCGGCGATGGCCGTCGCGCTCCTTGCCCGCCCGGTCGACGCCGGTCAGTCGCCCGCGACGCCCGCCGCCTACCTCTGGGCGGCGGTCATCGCCGCCCCGTTCGTCGTCCACCGCCACTTCCCGCTGATCGCGATCGGCGTCTCCGACCTCGGGCTGATCGGCTACTCCCTCGGCCGCTACAGCGCGTTCCCGGGCTACGCGACCTTCGCCCTGGTGTTCGCCGTCGCCCTGCACGCCGGCCGCCGCCGAGGTCTGACGGCCTATCTCCTCGGCGCGGTCGGGTTGATCGGCGCGCTGCTGCTCCAGCCGGCCGGGGTTGCGACCGCATCGTCGTGGATCAGCACCCTGCTGACGCTGACCGTCGGCTGGCTGGCCGGGGAGAACCTGCGGGCGCGCCGGGAGCGGCGCCGGCACGAGCTGGACGAGGCCCGCCGCGAGGCCGAGCAACGCGCCGACGAGGCACGCCGGCTGCTCCAGCGCCGGGCCGAGGACGAGCGCCGCGCGATCGCCGCGGAGCGCTTGAGAATCGCCCGGGACCTGCACGACGTCGTCGCGCACTCGATGAGCGTGATCGCGGTCCAGGCGGGCGTCGCGCACCACGTCGCCGACGAGCGGCCCGAAGCAGCCCGAGCCGCGCTGAGCAGCATCGAGGTCGTCGCCCGCGAGGGTCTGGTCGAGCTGCGCCGGATGCTCGGGGTCCTGCGCTCCCCCGACGGAACCGAGGACACCGACGCCGCCCCGACCAGCCCGAGCGAGGGTCTGCGCGACCTCGACAAGCTGCTGTCCCACTTCGCCGCCACCGGCCTGCGGGTGGAGGTGACCGACACCGGTCCGGCGGCGGACCTGCCGCCGGCGCTCGACGTGTCGGCCTACCGGATCATCCAGGAGGGGCTGACCAACGTCCTGCGGCACGGCGGCCCGGTCGCGGAGCTGAGCCTGTTCCGCACGCCGGCCCGGCTGCGGATCGAGATCCACGACGCCGGCCGACCCGCCGGCTCGGCACCGGTGACGGTGGGCTCGGGTCACGGCATCGCCGGGATCCGGGAGCGTGCCGCGTTGTTCGACGGCCGGGTCCGGGCCGAGCCCGAGCCCGGCGGCGGCTTCCGGCTGAGTGTCGAGCTGCCCGTCCAGGCGGTGGCGGTGGGATGATCCGGGTCGCGGTGGTGGACGACCAGGCCCTGGTCCGCGCCGGCTTCGAGCTGCTGCTCTCCTCGGCGCCGGACCTGGAGGTGGTCGGGAGCGCGGCCGACGGGGCGCAGGCCGTCGACCTCGTGGTCCGTACGCGGCCGGACGTGGTGCTGATGGACATCCGGATGCCCGTAATGGACGGGCTGGAGGCGACCCGGCGCATCCTGGCCGACGAGCGCGCTGCCGGCGTCCGCGTCCTCGTCCTGACCACGTTCGACCTGGACGAGTACGTCTACGGAGCTTTGCGGGCCGGCGCCAGCGGGTTCCTGCTGAAGGACACTCCGCCGGCCGACCTGCTGGCCGGCGTGCGGCTGGTGGCGGCCGGCGAGGCACTCCTCTCGCCCAGCATCACCCGGCAGCTGATCGAGTCGTTCCTGCGGCGTCCGGCGGAGACCGAGCAGTCCGTCGCCGCCCGGCTCGACGTGCTCACCGACCGCGAGCGCGACGTGCTCGCGCTGGTCGCCCGAGGACTGTCCAACGCCGAGATCGGTGCCCGGCTGTACATCAGCCCGGCCACGGTGAAGACCCACGTCGCGCGGATCCTGACCAAGCTCGACGCCCGCGACCGGGCCCAGCTGATCGTGATCGCCTACGAGTCCCGGCTGATCCGGCCGGGCGAGGACGCCGGGTCGAGCTGAACGAGCGGCAACGCCGCGAACGAGTGATCGAACCAGATCTGCCGGGACCGCTCCTCCGGATAGGCACCGGTCACGCAGGGTGCGTTGAAGCACCGGACCGACCGTCGCTCGGGGTCGTACGCCGGCCAGCCGGGATCTCCTTCGGTGGCGAACGACACCCACGCCGCACGCATCCGGGCGGACAGCTCGTTCGCCTGCTCGGCCGCCGCCTCCCCGATCAGCAGGGCCGGCTGGCCCCGGTCGAGGTTCCCGAACACGAGCGGTACGTCGAGGCCGTGGCAGGCGCCGAGGATGCCGCCCATGCCGGGTGCCGGCCAGGTCAGCTCGTAGACGTACGTCCGCCCGCCGGCGGCTGCGTGCGCCTCCGCCACCCGCAGCGACGGCATCCGGAACAGCCAGTCGGACTGGACGAGCTCGTACAGCTGCTCGGCGGTGGCCTCGGCGAACGCCTCGCGATAGCGGCGGGCCCCGTCCGGGCCGGGGGCCAGCGCGTCGAGGGCCTCCGCCGCCTGCTCCTCACTCACCTCGCCGAGCAGGCCGTCCAGCGCGGTGAACAGGCGGTGCTCGTCGCGCGTGTGACCGGCCAGCAGGTCGACGTCGCGGGCGGCGCCGTCGGCCAGCGCCTGCCACGGGGTGCCGGTGAGGACCTCGCCGTCGACGACGGGCGAGAACAGCACCGACCGGTACGCCGGGCGCCCCCACCGGCCGACCCGCCGGCCCATCGTCGCGCCGACCGCGTCGGCCGCGGCGGTCAGTTGCGCCGGAGCGACGTCGCGGAGATCGTCCAGCGTGGGTCGTCGATCCAGCTCGGCCGCGCACGCCGCCGCGATGTCTGCGGCGAGCTCGGCGGAGAAGAACGTTCCGGGCAGGCTCTGCGCCGCCGCCCGGCGGAACAGGCCGGCCGCCGCCGGCATCACCAGCAGCGCGGCTACGGCTCCGCCGCCCGCGGACTGGCCGAGGATCGTGACCCGGCTGGGGTCGCCGCCGAACGCCGCGATGTTGGCGCGGACCCATTCCAGTGCGGCCACTTGGTCGAGCAGCCCGCGGTTCGCCGGTGCGCCGTCGAGCTGGGCGAAGCCCTCCACCCCGACCCGGTAGTTGAACGTCACCACCACCACGCCGTCGCGCGCGAGCCGGCCACCGTCGTACTCCGGCAGCCCGGAGCTGCCGATCAGGTAGCCACCGCCCTGGATCCACACCAGCACGGGCAGTCCGGCCGCCGGTCCCGGATCGGGCGTCCAGACGTTGACGGTCAGCCAGTCGTCGGCGCCGGCGCCGGCCGACAGGCGGTCCATCCCGAAGTGCCCGCCCTGCGGCGGCGGCGGGCCGTAGGCCGCCGCGTCGCGCACTCCGTCCCACGCCGGCGCCGGCCGGGGCGCGGCGAACCGGAGCGCTCCGACCGGAGGCTCCGCGTACGGGATGCCGCGGAAGACGGCCACTCCCGCTTCGACCAGGCCACGGAGTGTGCCGCCCGGCGCGCGGACCTCGGGCCGGGACGCCGCTGCCCCGGGCTCGCCGGCCGGCATCACGCCGGCACGCCGCTCGACCGCAGGTCAGCCACCGGAGCCGGCCTGGGGGCGGCGCACCGGGAAGCGGAGGTGCAGCACCCGGGAGCCCTGGATCACGACGTCGGGGTCGTCGAGCAGGTGCTGCCCGTCGATGCCGCCGAAGTAGCGCTTCCCCGTGCCGAAGACGACCGGAACGATGTCGATCGCGACCTGGTCGACCAGTCCGAGGGCGAGGGCCTGACCCCCGACGTCGCCGGCGCACACCGCCACCACTCCGTCGCCCGCGCGCCGCTTCGCCTCGGCCACGGCATCCGCGATGTCGGTGAAGAAGGGGACGTCGGCCTCCGGGTGCCAGCCCTCGGGCTTGGGCCGGTGCGAGACGACGAGGAGATGCTCCCCCGCCGGCGGCCGCGCCTCCCAGCCGTTGGTCAGGTCGAACAGGTGGCGGCCCTGGATCGTGGCCCGGATGCTCTGCCAGAACGGCCGGACGTAGGCCTGCGAGGTCGCGGAGACCTGGAAGGGTCCGTGCTCCTCCGCCCCCTCGATCAGCGGCCGGTCGCCGTTGAAGTACCAGTCGAACAGGGGTCCGACCTCGTCGTGCTCGTCGGCGATGAAGCCGTCGACGGAGGTCACTGCATGCATGATGACGATGCTCATTCGCTGCTCCTGGTGTCGAGGTCGTCGCTGCGCCCGGCGCGGATCCGCGACCACTGGGCGGTCGGCCGGCCGTCCTGCCGGAACTGGCCGCCCCGGCTGTCCCACCGCTGGGGCCAGCCCTCGGGCGAGTCCTCCCAGAGCTCCTGCCGGCCGTACACGGTCAGGTCCAGCAGGCCGTACGACGGCGCCATCACCTCGTTGCCGCGCCCGGTGGTCCAGTAGGTCTCGAAGACCCTGCCGCCGTCGCGGAGATAGCAGACCAGCATGCCGAAGTACCGGCCGGCGATCAGCCGGTCCTCGGAGTCCGGCGGCACCGCGTACCAGGGGATCGTCCAGCCCATGAAGTCGCGATAGCGCGAGCTCTGCTCGTACGGCCCCTGGCAGAAGGTCGCATAGCTCACGTCCCGCGACGCCAGGTAGGACAGCTCGTTGATGTGCGCCGTAGAGAACGTGCATCCCTCGCACTGCTCGGCGGCGGGGCGACCGGTGTGCCACATCTGGAAGTACGCGATCAGCTGCGACCTGCCGGCGAAGACGTCGAGCAACGGAACCGCCCCGTCACCCCCGAGCAGTGGAGTCCCGGGGTCGACCTCCACCATCGGCAGCCGTCGGCGGGCCGCGGCGATCGCGTCGCCCGCGCGGGTGTGCGCCTTTTCGCGGATCCGCAGCCGGTCCAGCTCCGCCTGGAAGTCGGCCCGGTCGACGATCGGCGGCCGGGGTGCCCCACCGATCGGCGAGTCGCTGGTCTCGGAGTTCTGCGCTGTCACGTTCGGCCCTCCTCGTGGCTGTCTCTCCATGGATTCTGACCGCCCTCAGGCAGCGAACTCATCGCGAGGGCGGTGCCCGAACCGGTTCGGCAGCGCCGGCCTCGACGACGGATGCTCCCTCGTCGACCGGAGATGATCGTGTCGAGTGTGAATCCGAGCCTGCGGATCGGACGAGGGAGCATCGATCGTCCGCGCCGGGGTCGGGCGCGACTCGGAGCAGCCCGAGCCTCGAGCGACCGGGACAATGTCTGCCGTGACGGCTGCCACGACCGGTGATCCGCTGCCCGCGCCCCCGGACCGGGCGCCGGACCTCGCCGACGACTTCGCGACGGGTCCGCGCTCCGAGCTGTGGGTCGGCCACTACCTGCCGCACTGGACGACGCCGGATCGGTCCGCCGCGCGCACCGGGCCGACCGAGGACGGGCTGCGGCTGCGGATCGACGAGGACCAGCCCGACTGGCGGCCGGAGGACGCGCCGATGCGGGTGTCCAATCTGGCAACGGGCACGTTCTCCGGACCGCTCGGCTCGACCCGCGGAACCCACCGCCACCGCGACGACGGGCTCACGGTCCGCACCCCGACACCGACCCGGCTGCTCTGGGCCCCGTCCGCCGGGCGGGTCGACCTCACCGTCAGCGCGACCCGGGACGCCGGCTGCATGCTCGCCGGCTGGCTGGTCGGCACCGAGCACGGTGGCGAGCAGGACAGCGGCGAGGTCTGCGTGTTCGAAATCGACGCGTCGGCGATCGGGACACACACCGTTGCCCGGACCGGTCTGAAGGCGCACCACGATCCGCGCCTGGTGACCGACATGACCGAGGTCGTGCTGCCGTTCGACGCCACCCGCCCGCACACCTGGACCGCGATCTGGGGTGCAGGGCGGACGCTGATCGGCTGCGAGGGCACCGTGGTGCGCCGGATCGAGCAAGCGAGCGCGTATCCGCTGTTCTTGATGCTCGACCTGTTCGAGATCGGGCCGCCCGGCGGTAGCTACCCGAAGTCCGCGCTGCTACACCGCGTGCGCGGCTGGACCCTCGGCTGACGGGCTGTCGGTAGCGGGTGCTTCGATGTGCCGTGTCGTGGTCACCGCCGCCGCACCGTGCCGCTGATCGTTGGTGGTGGTGTGATCTCGCCCGCCGACCCGAGGAGGACCGACCGATGACGACGTACCTCTGCGCCACCTGCGCGGTGGAGACGGACGGACCGCGGACGCCGGAGCAGGTCTGCCTGATCTGCGCGGACGAGCGGCAGTACCTGCCGCCCGGAGGTCAGCGCTGGACCAGCGTCGAGGAACTGATCGCCGACGGTCACCGGGTGGACTGGTTCGAGGTCGAGGACCGGCTGCTCGGGCTGCGGGCAGAGCCGCAGGTCGGCATCGGGCAGCAGGCGATGCTGGTCCGAGGCAGCGCGGGGAATCTGCTCTGGGACCCGCCCGGCCTGATCACCGACGAGGCGGTCGAGCAGGTCCGCGGCCTCGGACCGGTGCTCGCCGTGGCCGCCAGTCACCCGCACATGTTCGGCGTCCAGCTCGAGTGGGGCGCCGCGCTGGACGCGCCGGTGCTGGTCAGCGAGCCGGACGCGTCCTGGCTGCAGCGCCGCACGGAGACGATCCGGACCTGGAACGGTGAGCTGCAGCTGGCCGACGACCTGACCCTGCTTCGGCTCGGCGGGCACTTCCCGGGCAGTGCTGTGGCGCTGTGGTCCGGCGGTGCCGGCGGGCGGGGCGTGCTGCTCACCGGCGACACGATCTTCGCGAACCCGGACGGCACGGCCTCGTTCATGCGCAGCTATCCGAACCGGATCCCGCTGTCGGGTGCGGTGGTCAGCCGGATCGCCGACGCGACCGACCGGTTGGAGTTCGACCGGCTCTACAACAACTTCGGCGGGGTGATCACCGCCGACGCCCGCGCGATGGTGCGGTTCTCCGCCGACCGGCACGCCGCCTGGGTCCGTGGCGACTACGACCACCTGACCTGATCGGGCCCGGGCGTTGGCCCGCGCTGCCATGCTGGAGGCATGGACTCGCCCAGCGGACCGCACGTCGTCATCACCTACTGCACCCAGTGCAAGTGGTTGCTGCGGGCCAGCTGGCTGGCCCAGGAGCTGCTGAGCTCGTTCACCGTCGAGATCGCCGAGCTCACGCTGCGTCCGGGTACCGGCGGGGTGTTCCGGATCGCCATCGACGACGAGGTGGTCTGGGACCGCAAGATCGACGGCGGCTTCCCCGAGATCGGCCGGCTGAAGCGGCTGGTCCGCGACCGGATCGCTCCCGGCCGCGATCTCGGCCACACCGATCGGGCGGCCGTCGCCGAGCTGGCCGCCGACGCCGGCTGAGCGTTCGTCCACCGCCGGCCCGGGGAACATACGCGACACCCGGCCGCCCGCGTACGCTGCGGTTCCATGAGTGGGCCTGCCGCCGAGGAACCGATCAAGCCGACGCCCGATCTGGAGCCGGTCGGCGAGGACTGGCAGCGCGCGCTGTGCGTGGTCGCTCATCCCGACGACATGGAGTTCGGCACCGCAGCGGCGGTGGCCCGCTGGACCGGGCAGGGCAAGACCGTCGTCTACGCCATGGTGACCAGCGGCGAGGCCGGGATCGACGGGATGGACCCGGAGCAGTGCCGGGCGGTCCGGGAGGCCGAGCAGATCGAGTCGGGACGGATCGTCGGCGTCGAGGTGGTGGACTTCCTCGGCGAGCCGGACGGCGTGCTGGAGTACGGCGTGCACCTGCGCGAGGTGATCACCGCGGCCGTCCGCCGGCACCGGCCGGAGATCGTGATCACCAACAACTTCCGGGACACCTGGGGTGGCGCGTCGCTGAATCAGGCCGACCACATCGCCACCGGCAAGGCGACCCTGGACGCGGTCCGCGATGCCGGCAACCGGTGGGTGTTCCGCGACCAGCTCGAGGCCGGCGGGCTGGAGCCGTGGGGCGGGGTCACGCAGGTGTGGGCGGCCGGGTCGCCGAACGCGACCCATGCGGTCGACACGACCGCCACCTTCGACGCCGGTGTCGCCTCGCTGGAGGCGCACCGGGCCTACATCGACGGGTTGGGCTGGGAGGAGTTCGATCCCGAGGAGTTCCTGGAGGGCGGCGCCCGGGCGACCGGGACCCGGCTCGGCGTGCCGATGGCGACCGCGTTCGAGGTGTTCCGGATGGGCTGGGGAGACTGAGGCGGAGACAGCCATCGTGGAGCAGCCGAGCAGGGGCCGGCCGGACCCACCCGTCGTCGTCATCGGCGGCGGGCTGGCGGGGCTGGCGACTGCCGCCCGGCTGGCCAAGCAGCGCTTCACGGTCCAGCTGTTCGAGGCGCGCGACCGGCTCGGCGGCGATTGGGCGCCGCGCCAGCTCGGCTCGATCACGGTCGACGACGCGCCGGCGGTGATCGGGCTGCCGGCTCCGTGGCGCGACCTGTTTCGCAAGAGCGGCCGGCCGCTGGAGACCGAGCTGAGCCGCTGCGGGCGGGCGCTGGAGCCGGCGCCGGCACCGATGTACGTCTTCGCCGACGGGGTGACGCTGACCTTGCCGACGGACCGCGGCGAGCAGTACGACGCGCTCGCCGCCGCGTACGGGGCGCCGGTCGCGACGACCTGGCGCGACCTGCTCGACGGGCTGGACGCCACCTGGCAGGCGCTGCGGCCGCTGGGCCTGGAGACCGAGCTGAGCGACCGCCGGCACGCCGCTCGAGCCGCCCGCCAGCTCCGGCCGAAGGGAACCGTCGCCGATCTGGCCAAGCAGGCGCCGCACCCGCACCTGGCCGCGGTGATCCGCAGCGTCGCCTGGCGGCAGGGGTCCGCTCCGGAACGGACCCCGGCCTGGTGCGCAGTCGACCTGGTGATCGCCCGGACCTTCGGTCGCTGGTCGATCGACAACGGACGTACGTCGGTGCTGGTCGATGCCCTGACCGAACGGCTGCAGCTGCGCAAGGTCACCGTGCACCTGAATACCGAGATCGACCGGATCCTGCTGACCGACGGGCGGGTGACCGGCGTCAGGACCGCGTCCGGGCGCTCGATCGCCGCGGCGGCCGTGGTCTGCACCGCGGACCCGTGGCAGCTCACCGACCGGCTGGTCCCCCAGCCCGAGCTCGGCCGGCTGCGTCGCGACCTGCGCGGGCTCGCCCCGGCACACGCTCCCCTGGTCCGGCACGAGCGGACCGGCTCGACCGGGCCGATCCAGGAGACGATCGCGCTGGACGGGTCCGGGGTGCCGGTGATCACGTACGTCCGGCCCGGACTGCGGACCACCCACGACTTCACCACCGCCGGCCCGGAGCCGGCCTGGGGCCCGGCCTGGACCCGGCGCAGCGACCTGGCCCGGCGGGCGACGACGACCACCGACGTCGCCGGTCTGTTCATCGCGGGCGCCGCGACGGTGGCCGGGAGCGGGCCGCCCCAGGTGGTCCAGTCCGGAGCTCTGGCCTCCGCCGCGTGCGCCGATTATGCTGAAAGGTCTGGTTTCCGGGATAAGGAACGACTACTTGAGTCACGCCCACGCCCATCGGGCCCACGTCGATCGAGCCACGCCTGACGGCCGCGAGGTCGACGACGGGGACGATCGCGATCCGGCCGGTCCGGCATCGAGCGTCGAGGAGCAGGTCGCCTCGGCGGTCGAGCGGGAGCTGGCCGTCGAACAAGCACATGTCGATCTGGTCTATGCGCGGCTGGAGGAGGCCACCCGGGCCGCCGAGCAGGTGGCCCGCGAAGGCGCCTCGCTGTATCAGTCCGACCGCAGCAGCTTCGTCCGCGAGGAGGACGGCACCGGACTGTTCGAGCGCGACGTGTTCGCCTATCAGGCGGCCAAGCGGCTGGCCGAGCTGGACGCCGAGACCGAGGGCCTGGTGTTCGGCCGGATCGACCGGACCGACGCGGAGATCCGCTACATCGGCCGGATCGGGGTCCGCGACGCCGACTACGAGCCGCTCGTGATCGACTGGCGAGCACCCGCCGCCGAGCCGTTCTACCGGGCGACGCCGACCCACCCGATGAACGTCGTCCGCCGTCGGGTGCTGCGCTGCCACGGCGAGCGGGTGATCGGGATCGAGGACGACCTGCTGGACGCCCAGCACGACGCCGGCCAGCTCGTGGTGCTCGGCGAAGGGGCCCTGATGGCGGCGCTGTCGCGGGCCCGAGGGCATCAGATGCGCGACATCGTCGCCACCATCCAGGCCGAGCAGGACGAGGCGATCCGCGCCGCCTGGCAAGGCTTCACGCTGATCTCGGGCGGCCCCGGCACCGGCAAGACGGTGGTCGCGTTGCACCGGGCCGCCTACCTGCTCTATTCCAACCGGCGGCGGTTCGAGAACGGCGGCGTGCTGGTGGTCGGCCCGAGCCGGGTCTTCATGAACTACATCGAACGGGTGCTGCCCTCGCTCGGCGAGGACGCGGTGGTGCTGCGCTCGATCGGCTCGGTCGCCGGCGACGTGGTGCCCGTCTCCGGCGACGCGATCGACTCGGCCCCGGTGGCGGCGATCAAGGGCAGCCTGCGGATGGCCACGCTGCTCCGCAATCTGGCCCACACCCCGCCGCAGCACGTCCCGCAGGAGCTGCGGCTGACGCTGAAGGGTCATGTACTCGCGGTCCGCCCGGCGGCCCTGGAGCGGATCCGGACCGACGTGCTCGCCCATCACAAGCTGAACTCCGGTCGGGAGCCCGCCGAGAAGGCGCTGCTCTCCGCGCTGTGGCGGAGCCGGCCGAGCGAGCTCGACCTGGAGCGCGACGAGTTCGAGGACGAGATCCGGGCGCATCCCGCGTTCCGCTCGTTCGGCAACGCCTGGTGGCCGACGATGTCGGCGCCGACCGCGCTGCTCCGGCTGGCCGACCCGGACATCGCCGCCCGGGCGGCGGGTCCGGCGCTGTCGCAGACCGAGCAGGAGCTGCTGAGTGCGAGCTACCGCGGGCTGGAGCGGCACCACGGTCCCCCGCCGTGGACGGCGGCGGACGGCGCGCTGCTGGACGAACTGGTGAACCTGCTCGGACCGGTCCCGCCGGAGGAGGACCAGGAGGTGTCGCTGTTCCTCGAGGGCGGCGACGAGGTGGCGGAGGTGGTGACCACCATGGAGCGGCTGAACCAGCCGCGCGAGGTGGACCCGTTCGCGACCCCGCACGACACGTACGCCCACATCCTCGTCGACGAGGCGCAGGACGTGACCCCGATGCAGTGGCGGATGCTGCGCCGCCGCGGCGCCAGCGCCAGCTGGACGATCGTCGGCGACCCGGCGCAGAGCTCGTGGCCCGACGCCGGCGAGTACGAGCGCGCGATCGCCGAGCTGATCGGCCGGGCGCCGGTCCGCCGGTTCCGGATGAGCACCAACTACCGCAGCCCGGCGGAGGTGTTCGAGCTGGCGGCGCGGGTGGTGGCGACCCAGTTCCCCACCGTCGACATCCCGGCGGCGGTCCGCTCCACCGGGATCGAGCCCGAGCTGCTGACCGTCGGTGCCGACCGGGTCGAGACCGAGTCGGTGTCGATCGTGTCGTCGCTGCTCGGCCTGGTCGAGGGCACCGTCGGGCTGATCGCGCCGCCGAGCCGGCAGCAGGCCCTCGCCCGGGCGCTGCACGCGGCCGACCTCCCCGGCGCCGCGCGCGTCGTGGTGGTCACGCCGCTGCAGGCGAAGGGCCTGGAGTACGACGCGGTGCTGGTGGTCGCGCCGGAGGAGATCGTCGCCGAGTCGGCCGGCGGCATCCGTACGCTCTACGTGGCGCTGACCCGGCCCACCCAGCGGCTGGTCACCCTCGACCCGGTCCCGCCGTCGGACCCGGGCAGCAACGGTCACGCCGCCCCGATCCCCGCCTGGCGTCGCGGTCTGGCGTGACGGTCGGCGGGCCCTGACTTCTCGTCAGCGGCGGGACCGCACGTCATGGCACGCCAGCGCAACCGGCGAAATGGCGCGAGTGTCCCCATATGGGCGCGACACGCCCAGGAGCCCGCACCAGACGGGCGCGAGTGTCCGATTCCGTAAGCGGTGAGCTGACCCCGGTGAGCTGACCCCGGCGCGGCGGTTCAGGCCGAGCGGACGGCCGGCTGGCGCCCGCGAGCGGCGAGCCCGAGCCGGGCATAGATCTCACGGGTCGCCGGGGAGCGGTTCATCGTGATGAAGTGCAGCCCGGGCACGCCACGGGCCAGCAGGTCCTCGCACAGCTCGGTGGCCAGCTGGATCCCGACCTCGCGGACGGCGTCGTCGTCACCGGCGACCGCGTTCAGCCGGTCCACCACCCGTGCCGGCAGATCGGCGCCGGACAGCTCGGCGAACCGCTGGATCTGGCTGATCCGGGTCACCGGCATGATGCCGGGAATGATCGGCAGGTCGGAACCCAGCGAGCGGACCCGATCGACCAGCTCGACGTAGCGGTCGGCGGTGAAGAACAGCTGGGTGATCGCGAAGCTGGCCCCGGCCCGGTGCTTCTCGACCAGCAGCCGGGCATCCAGCGCCGCGTCGTGATGCTCCGGATGCAGGTCGGGGAAGGCGGCCACCCCGATGCAGAAGTCGCTGAGCTCGCGGATCAGGGCGACCAGCTCGGTCGCGTTGGCCAGCCCCTCGGGATGCCGCACCCACGGCACGGTCGGGCCGCCGGGCATGTCGCCGCGGATCGCCAGCACGTGCCGGATCCCCGCAGCCGCGTACGACCCGACCACCCGGCGCAGCTCGTCGCGGGACTGGCTGGCGCAGGTCAGGTGGGCCATCGCCCGGAGCGTCGTGTTCTGCGCGATCGCCTCGGTCGCGACGATGGTGCGGTCCCGGGTGGACCCGCTCGCGCCGTACGTCATCGAGACGAAGTCGGGCGCCAGCGCCTCCAGCTCGCGCACGGTTCGCCAGAGCTGGCGCTGCTGGGCCTCGTCCTTCGGCGGGAACAGCTCGAACGAGGTCAGCGGGCGACCCTCGTCCGCCGCGGCGGCCAGCAGCTGCTCGATCGTCGGCGGCCGATCTCCCAGTCCACCGGTCGGCATGACGGCAACCTTAGCCGCCCCGTCCGGCCCGCAGCCGGGGTCGCGCGGTCTCGGACGCGGCGGATGAGCCGGCCGGTTTCGGACGCGCGGGGTTTCGTAGGCTCGGCGTGTGGTCGGTACTCCTCAACTCACCGAGTCCAGCGAGATCGTCCGCGCTCCGGGGCTGACGCTCGATCCGCGGCACCCGCTGTCCCGGGCGTTCCGGCAGGCGATCTCGGACGCCCTGGTCGCCCTCGTGGACGCGCAGGCCGGCTCGCTCAGGGCGATGGGCCCCGAGCTGGAGCCGGTGCTGGGGATGGCCCATCGCGCGGCGGCCGGCGGCAAGCGGATCCGGCCCGCGTTCTGCACCTGGAGCTATCTGGCGGCCGGCGGCGCGGTAGCCGACCTGCCGGCGGTGATCAGGGCCGCTGCCAGCCTGGAGCTGCTGCACGTCAGCGCCCTCGTGCACGACGACGTGATGGACTCCTCCGACCTGCGCCGGGGGGAGCCGTCGGTGCACCGGCAGTTCGAGATCCTGCACGAGGAATCGGGCTGGCTCGGAGCCGCCGACGGATTCGGCCGGTCCGTGGCGATCCTGCTCGGCGACCTGCTGGTGATGTGGTCGGCCCAGCTGATCCAGCGTTCCGGTCTCTCGGCCGAGGCGTTGGCGCGGTCACTCCCGCTGGTCGAGGAGATGCGGACCGAGGTGACCTGCGGGCAGTATCTCGACGTGGTGGCGCAGGTCCAGCCGCTGCGGACAGGTCCGGAGGGCGGCGCCGACATCGGCCGAGCCCTAGACGAGGCGAGCCGGGTGGTGGAGTTCAAGTCGGCCCGCTACACCGTACGCCGGCCCTGCCAGTCCGGTGCCGCGATGGCCGGGGCACCCACAGAGCTGATCGAGGCACTGGGCGCGTACGGCTCGCCGCTCGGCCGCGCCTTCCAGTTCCGCGACGACGTGCTCGGTGTCTTCGGCGACCCCGGCGTGACCGGGAAGCCCGCCGGTGACGACCTGCGCGAGGGCAAGCGAACCGTGCTGATCGCGCACGCGCTGGCCGGCGCGGATGCGCGCGGCCGGGAGCTGCTGGCGTCGCGGCTCGGCGACCCGGTGCTGGACGAATCCGGGATCGCGGAGCTGCAGGCCGTGATCATCGCCTCCGGCGCGCTGCAGGAGGTCGAGGCGATGATCGGCGCCGGGCACCGGCAGGCCGTCCGCGCCCTCGCCGACGCCGACCTGACCCCCGCCGGCCGGACCGCACTCACCGCCCTGGCCGATCTCGCCGTCCACCGCGACACCTGACCCTTCCACGGACGTCCTCGCCGACCCCGCTCCCAGCCCCACATTCCCGCCGCGGCCGGACTACGGGACTCACCGGCGCCGCTCCCACCCCGACATTCCCGCCGCGGCCGGACTATCGGGCTCACCGCCACCGATCCGAGCCCGACTTTCCCGCCGCGGCCGGACTATCGGGCTCACCGACGCCGCTCCCACCCCGACATTCCCGCCGCGGCCGGACTATCGGGCTCATCGCCACCGCTCCCACCCCGACATTCCCGCCGCGGCCGGACTATCGGGCTCACCGCCACCGCTCCCACCCCGACATTCCCGCCGCGGCCGGACTATCGGGCTCACCGCCACCGCTCCCACCCCGACATTCCCGCCGCGGCCGGACTATCGGGCTCACCAACCCCGCACCCAGCCCGACATTCCCGCCGCGGCCGGACTATCGGGCTCACCAACCCCGCACCCAGCCCGACTTTCCCGCCGCGGCCGGGCTATCGGGCTCACGGACGCCGCTCCCACCCCGACTTTCCCGCCGCGGCCGGATGATGGGACGCAACGCGCCGCCAGGGTTCGCCGCGCCCCACACCGCCGGGGCCCGGACCCGCCCATCGACCGCTCGCCCGGTCGACGACGGATGCGCCCTGGTCGATCCAAAATGATCAAGTCGCGCGGGCCCCAGGTGCCTCGAGTACGACGAGGGAGCATCCGTCGTCGACGGTCCGGGCGTACCACCACCGCGGCGAGCTGGTCGCCGGCCGGCGAAGGCTTGGGGAGGCGGCGCGCTCCGATCAGATCCAGCCGCGCTCGCGGGCCCGGTGGACCGCCTCGTGCCGATTCGCCACGCCGAGCTTGCTGACCGCGGCCGACAGGTAGTTGCGGACCGTGCCGACCGACAGCGACACCCGCTGGGCGATCTCCTCGATCGGGCTCCCGTCGGCGGCCAGGGCGAGCACGTCCGCCTCGCGCGCCGACAGCGGGGAGTCGCCGGCGCCGATCGCCTCTGCCGCCAGCTGCGGGTCGACGTAGCGACCCCCGGCGGCGACCGTGCGGATCGCGGTGGACAGGTCGCGGGCGGAGACCGATTTCGGCAGGAAGCCGCGCACGCCCGCGGCCAGCGCCTGCTTCAGGTAGCCCGGCCGTCCGTGCGAGGTGAGGATGACGCAAGCGCAGTCGGGCAGGTCGGTGCGCAGCCGCTCGGCCACCGCGATCCCGTCCAGCCCCGGCATCTGCAGGTCCAGCAGCGCCACCCGGGGGCGGTACCGGCGGGCGGCTGCCACCGCCTCGGTGCCCGAGGCGGCTACCGCGATCACCTCCAGCTCGGCCTCGAGCCCGATCAGGGTCGCCAGGGCATCGCGGATCAGGGTCTCGTCGTCGGCGAGCAGCACACTGATCGCCGGCCCGCTCTCGACGGGCTCGCTCTTGACCGGCTCGGGGCTCATCGCACCGACCCGCTCGCGGCCGGTTGCCGGACGGGGATCACCGCCTCGACCGAGAACCGGTCCGCGGACCGCCAATAGCGGATCCGGCCGCCGACCGCGGCCAGCCGCTCGCCCATCCCGATCAGACCGGATCCCCGCGACACCTCGTCCGCGACCCCGGCCTTGTCGTTCGTGACGGTGAGAGTGAGGTCGGCCCCGGCCGCCACTCCGATGAAGCACTCGGTCGCCGTCGAGTGCCGGATCACGTTGGTCACGGACTCCCGCAGCATCCAACCGAGCGCGGACGCGGTCTCGGGCGGCAGGCCGGCCGGCGGTGCCCCGTGCACCACGCAGCGGATCCCGGCGCTGTCCAGCAGCGCCCGCGCCCCGGCCAGCTCCGCGGACAGATCCGCCTCCCGATAGCCCTGCACCAGCTGGCGCATCTCGCGACCGGACTGGTCGGCGATCACCCGGACCGCGGCGATCTCGTCCGCCGCGGCCTCGGGCCGGCCACGCCGGATCAGCTCGGCCGCGAGCTCGCTCTTGACCGCGACCGTGGCGAGGGTACGTCCGTACAGGTCGTGCAGGTCGCGCGCGATCCGCAACCGCTCCTCCGCGATCGCCAGGTCGGCGGCCCTGGTCCGGGCGTCGTCCAGCTCCCAGACCACCTTCAGCATCCAGCCGGACAGCCAGAACGTGAAGCCGAGGAACAGCATGCTGATCGACAGGCCGATGCCCAGCCCGAGCGCCGTCAGACCGTCAACGAACCCGATCGCGAGCGCGACGACACCGGTTAATGCGGCGGCGCCCAGAGAGGCGATCAGCACCCACCGCGCGCGGAGCGCGGGCGCGATCGCCGCGACCGCCGAACCGACCGGCGCCACCAGGGCCGACGCCAGGCCGGTCTCGTCGACGGCCAGCCCGGTCACCACCACGACCAGCATGCCGAGGGTCAGCACGGTCCAGGCGACCAGGCAGATCCGATCCCGACGGCCGAACCGCACTCCGTCGCGGACGGTGGTGAGCGCCCAACGACAGACAAAGATGTTGGCCACCGTCTGCACGACGGCCAGAACGATCGGGATCACGTTGCCGCTCGGTACGAACGCGCCGATCACCAGCAGCGGCTCGAACGCGAGCAGGACGTACATCGAGATGCGCACGTACAGCTCGAACCGGCGGGTGTTGGCCTGCAGGCCCGCGCTGCTGGTCATGGACCCGATCCTTCCACGCCGGCCCGGATCGACCGGACTCATCAGCGGCGGGGCTCCCAGCCGAACCGGCGCCGCAGCAGCCACAGCCCGGCGAGCACCCAGCCGGCCGCGACCCCGAGATCCAGCAACACGGCCAGCCAGAGCTGGCTCCCGCCGACGGCCTCGCCAGTGACCCGGGTCGCGGAGAGCGCGACGAACGCCAGGTCGATCGTCGGGAACATCGGCGACAGCTGCGCCGCCCACTGCAGCCAACCGGGCAGGATGCCGATCGGTACGGTCATCCCGGACAGGCCGAGGGCGACCATGATCAACGGCATCGTGGTCAGCTGGGCCGCCTCGACCGACTTGGTGAACGGGCAGGACGCCAGCGCCAGCACCCACCAGACCGCGCAGCCGGCGATCACCGCGGGCAGCAGCAGCCAGGTGTGCGGAGCAGAATCCAGCCCCATCACGATCGCCACCGCGATCAGCCCGATGATCACCTGGACCGCCACCAGGATCAGCAGCGGCAGTGCCATTCCGATCATGATCGCCGCGGGCCGGACCGCGCTGGAGTACAGCCGCTTCAGGGTGTGCTCCTCCCGGCGGGCCACGGTCGAGGTGACCAGCGAGTAGTAGAGCACCAACAAAAGCACGGACCCGATCACCATGCTCATCGCCAGCGGCGGCCCGCTCAAGGCGCTCGGCAGCACGCCCAGCAGGGCGACCAGCATCAGCGGGATCAGTGTCGCGGTGAACAGCGCGGTCTTGTTACGCAGCAGCAGGGTGCTCTCCGACCGGGCCAGCGCCAGCACCTGCCGGGTGGGACGTACGCCCTCGGTCCGGGTCGGATCCGTCACGGCGCTCATGCCGCCCACCCCTGGCTCGCGCTCACCGGCGGCTGGGCCGCGACATCGAGGAAGGCCTGCTCCAGCGAGCCGGGGGTCACCCGAAGCTCACGTAGCAGCAGGCGATCGCCGGCCCAGTCCAGCAGCAGTCGCAGCAACGGCTGCGGGTCGAACGTCTCCAGCCGGACGTGGTGCCGGCCGTCCTGCCGCTCGGCGCTGAAGCCCGCACCGGCCATCCGGCGTACGGCCTCCAGCGAGTCTGCGGCCTCCGCCGCGTCCACGGCGAAGGTGATCCGGGTCGGCTGCCGGGAGACGATCTCGGCCAGGGTTCCCTCGCGTGCGATCACGCCGGCATGCATGATCGCGATCCGGTCCGCCAGCGCCTCGGCCTCCTCCAGGTAGTGCGTCGTCAGCAGCACGGTCGTCCGCTCGCGCAACAGGGTGCCGATCAGCTCCCAGGTGGCTCGCCGGCTCTGCGGGTCGAGGCCGGTGGTCGGCTCGTCCAGGAACAGCACGTCCGGCCGGCCCATCAGCGCCAGCGCCAGGTCCAGCCGCCGGCGCTCGCCGCCGGACAGGCTGGCGATCGCGACGTCGCGCCGGTGACCGAGCACGACCAGGTCGAGCACCTCTGCGACGGAGCGCGGGCTCGGCAGCGTGCGGTGCCAGAGGGCGGCCATCTCAGCCACGGTCAGCGCACCGGGGAAGCCGGCCTCCTGCAGCATGATGCCGATCCGCGGCCGGACCGCGTCCCGGTCGCGGAACGGGTCGCGGCCCAGCACCCGGACCGTCCCACCGCTCGGCGCAGCCAACCCCTCGACGGTCTCCACCGTCGAGGTCTTGCCGGCCCCGTTGGTGCCGAGCAGGGCGTACAGCTCTCCCCGGCGGACCCGGATGTCCACCCCACGGACCGCTTCGAACCCGTGTCCCGTGCGGCTCCGGCCCGAACCCTCGTAGCGTCGCCGCAGGCCCCGGACGTCCACCACGACGTCCGCGCTATCGGCTGCCTGCGCCGCGGGCCGCGTTGCGGACAGCTCAGTCCCGGACAACGATCGAGGCGGACCGGCGGCCCCGGCCATCGGGCGGGTCGTGTCGTGTCGGCTCATGTCTCCACCGTCTCCCGGGATCCGGGCCGGCGGCAGTGCCCATGATCACCGACCCGGATGAGCCGTTCACCGTTGCGGCATGACGGATGTCATCCTGCGCATCCGGACGGCAGGCCGGGTGAGAATCCGAATCGCAGCCGAACGACCGAGGAGCGGATACGGGCGATGAGCCAGGGGCAGCAGGACTTCAGGGCGATGAACCACGCGATGGTGGCCCGGGTGCTGGCCACGCCCGCGCAGCCGATCCCCGCCGGCGGGTACGCCCTCCGGGTGCTGGAGGTCGCCGGCCGGCACCGCGGGCGGCCGGCCCGGACGCCGATCGGGGTGCTGGACCACGACGGCCGGCACTATCTGGTCTGTCCCGACCGGTCCCGGGACTGGCCCCGGAATCTCGGCAAGGCAGGGCGGGCGGTGATCCTCGCCGAGGATGTCGCCGAGCCGGTCCGGGCCACGGAGGTCACCGGACGGGCGGCGGCCGAGGTCGTGGCGGCCTATCTCCGCGCCGTGACCACCCCGTGGGCCGTCGCGGCCTTCGGGCTGCCGCCGAACGCGACCGCTGACGACGCGATGGCCGAGCTGGGCCGGATGGCGGTCTTCGAGCTGAGCCCGGACCCGGACGCCGCATGACGCGGGCACGGCCGGTGCGAGTCCGATGAGCGAGAACGACGGGGCGGCAGGCCTCGACTGCGTGGTCGTGGGGGGCGGGCCCGGCGGGATGGTGCTGGCCCATCTGCTGGCCCGCGCCGGCCTCCGGGTCACCCTGCTGGAAGGCCACCGCGACTTCGATCGCGACTTCCGCGGCGACTCGCTGCACCCGTACACGCTGGAGCTGATGGACACGCTCGGGCTGGCCGACGGCCTGCTGGCCCTGCCGCACTTCAAGGCGACCCGCTTCCGGGCCCACACCATGGCCGGCAGCATCGTGCTCGCCGACTACGAAAGGGTCCGCTCACCGTACCCGTACGTCGCGATCATGCCGCAGGTCCGGTTCCTCGACTTCCTGGCCGAGCGGTCCGCGGCGCTGCCCGGCTTCACCCTGATCACCGGCGCCCGGGTCCGTGAGCTGGTGATCGAGGACGGTCGGGTGGTGGGCGTCCGCTGGCGAGAGGGGCAGCAGACCCGGGAGCTGCGGGCCCGGGTCGTGGTCGGCTGCGACGGCCGGTTCTCCAAGCTGCGCGCGCTGGCCGAGGTACCGGTCACCGACCTCGGCGCCGCCAGCGACCTGCTGTGGTTCCGGCTGCCGCGGGAGCCCGGCGACCCCCCGGAGGCCGACATCGACCTGTACTTCGGGCCGCGCAACTACGTCGGGATGCTCGGCGGCATCTCAGACTGGCAGATCGGCTACACGCTGCCGAAGGGCGGCTTTCCCGCCGCCCGTGAGGCCGGCGTCGAGCCGATCCGGGAGTTCCTGCGTAGCTACGTCGGCTGGCTCGAGGACCGGATCGAGTTGCTGGCCGGCTTCGACCAGACCACGCTGCTGTCGGTCGAGCTGAAGCGAGTCGAGCGCTGGTGGCGGCCGGGCCTGCTGCTCATCGGCGACGCCGCGCACGTGATCTCCCCGGTCGGCGGTAACGGCATCCTGATGGCGATCCAGGACGCGGTGGCGGCGACCAACCGGCTGGTGCCGGCCCTGCGCTCGGCGCGGACCGGGGCCACCGACGTACCGGACGGGGTGCTGGCGGCCGTCCAGGCGGACCGGGAACCGGCCGTCCGCGAGGTCCAGGCCGACCAGGTCAGCGTCGAGCGACGGGCCAAACGGGCCCGCGAGGCGGGCCGCGAGCTGATCCCCGGCCGGCTGCTCAAGGTCGTTACCGCGCTGCCCGGGGTGAAGGCGCGCGGTGCGCGGAGCAACTCCTACGGCCCGAACCCGCCGCGGCTGGACACCGATCTGCTGACCGCCTGACCGCCTTTCCGCCTGACCACGCCCGCCCGCTCTCGACGGAATCGGACACTCGGCCCCATATCGCGTCGCGTCCTCGGCGTGTCGCGCTCAGAATCGGACACTCGGCGACCGGCTCGTCGGGTCAGCCCAGCGCGCGCAAGGTGTACGTCCGCATCGCCGCCTCGTCCTCCCAGGCCGCCCCGAGGCGGTCCGCCAGCTCGGCCGCGGCGGCGCGCGGGTCGCCGGCCTCGGTGATCGCGCGGACGACGCAGACCCGGCGCGCCCCCGCCTCGATCACCTCGTCCAGGTGGGCCCGGTCGATCCCGCCGATCGCGAACCACGGCTTCGCGCTCGGGTCGCCGGGCGGCGCGACCTCGGTCGCATAGCGAACCAGTTCGAGACCGACCGGGTGATAGTCCGGCTTGGTCGGCGTCGCGTAGACCGGGCCGACGCAGAAGTAGTCCGTGTGCTCGTCGGCGACCGCCTTGTCGGTCTCCCGCTCGGCGTGCGTCGACCGGCCGAGCAGGGCCCACTCGTGCAACCGGCTCTTCGCCTTGCGGGCCGAGCCGTCGGTCTGGCCGAGGTGGACCATGTCGGCGCCGAACCGCTGGGCCAGCCGGGGC
Organism: Microlunatus ginsengisoli; assembly: GCF_039537205.1. NCBI lineage: Bacteria > Bacillati > Actinomycetota > Actinomycetes > Propionibacteriales > Propionibacteriaceae > Microlunatus > Microlunatus ginsengisoli. The sequence continues at coordinate 455,669 of NZ_BAABAB010000022.1, forward strand.
GAGTCGTTGACGCAGACGATCGCTCGCGGGAATCGTTGGGCGACGCTGCGCGCGGTCTCCAGGGCCGCGAGCTCGGCGTCCGGGTCGAGGTTCTTCTCCCGCACCTGGACGATGTCGACGCCGCCCAGGAGCGCTTCGGCGAGGAAGTCGGCGAGGTCGCCCTGCCCGGCGCGGGTGTCGGTGCAGAGATAGAGCCTGGCGAGCTTGAGTCGGGTCGCGAGTCCCAGCAGGGCGGTCACAGCGGCCAAGCCTAGCTACGCCGTCTCTAGACTGGCCGCATGAGCACCGGCCCGCGAACGACGTCCGACGTGATCGTCGTCGGCGGCGGGCTGATCGGCAGCGCGATCGCCTGGCGGCTGGCCGGCGCCGGACGGACGGTGCGGATGGTGGTCGGTGAGCCGGGCGCCGCCGCGTCCCGGGTGGCGGCCGGCATGCTGGCCCCGGTCACCGAGATCAGCTTCACCGAGCAGGCGCTGCTGCCGCTCAACCTGGCCTCGCTGGGGCGCTACGAGACCTTCGCCGCGGAGGTTGCCGAGGCGAGCGGCCTGCCGACCGGGCTGAGCCGGACGCCGACGATCTCGGTCGCCTACGACGCTGACGACCTGGCGCGGCTGACGACGCTGAAGGAGTTCCTCGACCGGATCGGGCTGAAGGCCGAGCGGCTGGTCAGCCGGGACGCGCGCCGGCTGGAGCCGCTGCTGTCTCCCCAGGTCAGAGGCGGTTTGCTGGTCGACGCCGACTGGAGCATCGACAACCGGCTGCTCTGGGCGGCGATCGGCGCGGCCGGCCGCCGGGCCGGGGTGGCGGAGGTCGACGGCTTCGTCCACCATGTGCGCCGCAGCGGTACGCAGGTCAGCGGGGTCACCCTGGCCGACGGCACCGAGCTGGACGCGGCCGTGGTCGTGGTGGCCTGCGGCGCCTGGGCCGGCCAGCTGACCGGGATCGACCCGCTCCCGGTCCGGCCGGTGAAGGGTCAGATCCTGCGGCTCGACCCGCGCGGGCTGCCGCAGCCGAGTCAGACCGTCCGGGCCATTACCCAGGGCAGTGAGGTGTACGTCGTCCCGCGCGCCGGCGGTCGCGAGGTCGTGGTCGGCGCGACCGTCGAGGAGAAGGGCTTCGACCGCGGGGTCACGGCCGACGGTGTCTACGAGTTGCTCCGCGACGCCCGACGGGTGCTGCCGATGACCGCCGAGTACGCCCTCGCCGAGACGACGGTCGGCTGGCGACCCGGCAGCCCGGACAACGCACCGATCCTCGGTCCCGGCGAGCTGGACGGCCTCGTCCTGGCCACCGGCCACTACCGCAACGGCGTCCTGCTCACCCCGGTGACCGCGGACGCGATCAGCGCGTACGTCCTCACCGGCGAGCTGCCCGAGGAGGCCCGGGCGTTCACCCTCGAGCGCTTCGCCACCTCTCACCCCACTCCGCCGTCCCCGCCCTCCCCCGCTTCCTCCCCGCCCTCCTCCCCCACGGCCTCCCCGCCCACGTCCTCCCCGCCCGCCCCGGAAACTGTGCAGCTCTGACAGCGACACGCCGAGCGAAGTTGCGACACCTGCACAGTTTCCGGGGAGGCGCGGGGTTCCGAGAGGGCGCGGGGGTCCGGGGAGGTGCCGAGCAGTGAAGGTGTACGTGAACGGTGAGCCGCGCGAGGTCGGCGAAGGGGCCAGCGTGGCCGAGGTCGTGGCGCCGGGTGAGCCCGCGACGCCTCGCGGGATCGCGGTGGCGGTGGACGGCAGCGTCGTGCCGCGGGCGCAACACAGCGCTACCACGGTGCACGAGGGCGCGCGGATCGAGATCGTGACGGCGGTGCAAGGTGGTTGAGTCGATGACCGAAACGGATGCCCTTCGACAGGCTCAGGGCGCGTCGACACCGGCTCAGGGCACCTCGGCACCGGCTCAGGGCACCTCGGCACGGGCTCTGCATGCGTCCGCTGACCCGTTGCGGATCGCGGACCGGGAGTTCGCTTCCCGGCTGATCATGGGTACCGGCGGCGCGCCGAGCCTGGAGGTCATGGAGGCCGCGCTGCTCGCGTCGGGCACCGAGCTGACCACCGTTGCGATGCGCCGGATCGACCCGAACGCGCCCGGTTCGGTGCTGGAGATCCTCGACCGGCACGGCATCGCCGTGCTGCCCAACACCGCCGGCTGCTACACCGCGGCCGACGCGATCCTGACCGCTCAGCTGGCGCGCGAGGCGCTCGAGACCGACTGGGTCAAGCTCGAGGTGATCGCCGACGAGGTGACCCTGCTGCCCGACCCGATCGAGCTGCTGGACGCGGCGGAACGCCTGGTCGCGGAGGGTTTCGTGGTGCTGCCGTACACCAACGACGACCCGGTGCTGGCCCGCAAGCTGCAAGACGCCGGCTGTGCCGCGGTGATGCCGCTCGGCGCCCCGATCGGCTCCGGGCTCGGCATCCGCAACCCGCACAACATCGAGCTGATCGTGGCCGCGGCGACCGTTCCGGTGGTGCTGGACGCCGGAATCGGGACCGCCTCCGAGGCGGCGCTGGCGATGGAGCTGGGCTGCGACGCGGTGCTGCTGGCTTCGGCCGTGACCCGCTGCGAGAACCCGGTGGCGATGGCGCACGCGATGCGGCTGGCCGTCGAGGGGGGCCGGCTGGCCCGCGGCGCCGGCCGGATCCCGGTCCGCCGCTACGCCATGGCCTCCACCACCGACGTCGGCCGGATCGACTGAGGCCGCGCCACCCCTTTCCCGCGGAGTTGTCAGGTTCTCAGCGCGCTATAGCTCGCCGAGAACCTGACAACTCGCGGAGCCCGGCGCGCCCTACCGGCTCCGCGGCGCGACCGCTCCTAGACTCGCGGGGACGGCCCGCACGGGCATCTTCCCCACCGTGTCTGGAGCGCATGTGACCACGACGAGTGTTGGCGACCCCTTGCTGGGGCACTCGCTCGAGGGTCGCTACCGCATCGTCGAGCGACTCGCCCGCGGCGGCATGGCGACCGTCTACAAGGCCATCGACACCCGGCTGACCAGGACCGTTGCGGTCAAGGTGATGCACGTCGGGCTCGGCGACGACACCGAGTTCGCCCGCAAGTTCGATCGCGAGGCACGGGCCGCCGCCCGGCTGTCGCACCCGTGCGTGGTGTCGGTCTTCGACCAGGGCACCGACGACGGCCGGCCCTACATCGTGATGGAGTACGTCGAGGGTCCGACCCTGCGCGACGTCATCAACCGCGAGGCGCCGCTGCCGCCGCAACGGGCGCTCGAGCTGATCGAGCCGGTGCTGAGCGCGCTGGCCGCCGCCCACGAGGCGGGCCTGATCCACCGCGACGTCAAGCCCGAGAACGTCTTGATCACTCCCCGCGGCCAGCTCAAGGTCGCCGACTTCGGGCTGGCCAAGGCGATCACCGCACAGACCTCGACCGCGACCCAGGGCCTGCTGATCGGAACCGTCTCCTACCTTCCGCCGGAGCTGGTGATGTCGGGCAAGGCGGACGCCCGGTCCGACGTCTACAGCGCCGGGATCGTGCTGTTCGAGCTGCTCACCGGCCGCAAGCCGCACACCGGTGACACACCGATCCAGGTGGCGTACGCCCACGTCCACAAGGACGTACCGCCGCCGTCGTCGTTCCGCACCGCCGGTCCGATCCCGCCGTACGTGGACGCGCTGATCGCCCGGGCCACCGCGCGCGATCCCGACCTGCGGCCGCGGGACGCCAAGATCATGCTGAGCCAGGTCCGCCGGGTGCGGACCGCGTTGCGGGAGGGCATCGCCGACGATCCCGAGCTGACCGAGGACCTGTCCGGCATCCTGGCCGTACGGGCGTCGGCAGAGGAGACCACCGAACCGCAGCCAGGGGCGGGCTCGCCGTTCGAGACGCTCGATCCGCGGGCGGACTTCCGGGCACCGATGTTCGTGCCGGCCAGCCCGACCAGCCCGCGGTCCCCCGCGTCGCCGTACGAGCCGTTCGCCGGCACCATCGAGCACACCCCGCCGCGGACCGTGCTGGACGCGCCGCCGCCCGGCGTGCCGCCCCGCGACGATGCGCTGCTCGAGCGCGTCGGTGCCGAACGCGACCGCCGGCGCCGCCGGCGCCGGCGCGGGTTGATCGTCCTGCTCCTCGTGCTGATGCTGACCGCGTCGGCCGCGCTGGCCGGCTGGTATCTCACCGAGGGCCGGTTCACCACCGCGCCCGCCCTGGAGAACCTGTCCCAGGCCGAGGCCCAGGCCGTCGTCGACAAGGCCGGGCTGAGCGTGTCGTTCGACCACGCCTACAGCGAGACCACGCCGGTCGGCCTGGTCAGCTCGACCGACCCGGGTCCCGGGTCGCGGGTCCGCGAGGGCGGGCAGCTGGTCGCCTACCTGTCCAAGGGACCCGAGCGGCACCCGATGCCGACCGTCGCCGGGCTGTCGGTGCAGGCCGCCACGGCCGCGATCGAGGGCGCCAGCCTCGCCGTCGGCAAGGTCAACGAGACCTTCAGCGACGCGGTCGCCAAGGGCATGGTGATCGGCGCGGCCTACAAGCCGGGCACCTCGCTGAAGCCGGAGACCGCAGTCGATTTGATGGTCTCCACCGGGCCGAAGCCGATCACCGTGACCGACTTCACCGGCAAGAGCGCCGACGACGCCGAGAAGGCGCTGGAGCAGGCCGGGTTCAAGGTGACCCGGGAGAAGAAGAACTCCGACCAGGTCGACAAGGGCCTGGTGATCGCCCAGGACCCGGCCAAGGGCACCGGCTTCAAGGGCGACGAGATCACCCTGACCGTCTCCGACGGGCCCGTCATGGTCACCGTGCCGAACGTGCGCGCGATGGGAACCAAGGCGGCCGAGTCGGTGATGCGGAAGGCCGGCTTCAAGGTGCGCGTCCGCGCCGTCAAGACCAACTACCTGGGCCTGGGCTACGTCGCCTATACCAACCCGGGTGCGCGCACCAGTGCCCCGAAGGGCTCCACCATCACGCTCTACGTGGTGTAGCGGCACGGCGCGACGCGGCCGCTCGCGCCGCCCGGGCACAGCTTCGCTCGGTTTCGACCTTGTTCGCTCGGCTAGCTCCACGCGCGGAGTAGGGCGTACCCGAGCGAAGATGGTCGAGCGGTAGAGCGGGCGCCCGCAGACCTAGGCTGACCCAATGCGTACGACGGACCGCCGCGAGTTCGGGGCCTTCCTGGCCCTGTTGACCGTGACCGCCGTCTGGGGCTCGACGTTCTTCATGATCAAGGACGTCGTCACCAGGCTGCCGGTGGCGGACCTGCTCGCGGTCCGGTTCGCGATCGCCAGCCTCGCTCTGCTCGTGTTCTCCATCGGCCGGCTGAAGCTGGACCGGCGTACGCTGCGCCGCGGTGCCCTGCTCGGCGTGCTGTACGGCGTCGCCCAGATCCTGCAGACCGCGGGGCTGGCGCACACCGCGGCCAGCGTGTCCGGCTTCATCACCGGCCTGTACGTCGTCGCCACCCCGCTGCTGTCCGCCCTGATCCTGCACACCAAGATCCCGCGGACCACCTGGCTGGCCGCCGTGCTCGCCACCATCGGCCTCGGCGTGCTCAGCCTGAACGGGTTCAGCGTCGGCTACGGCGAGCTGCTGACGCTGGCGTCGGCGATCGTCTATGCCCTGCACATCGTCGCGCTCGGCCGGCTCAGCGACGGCACCGACGCGCTCAGCCTGTCGCTGGTCCAGATGGTCATGATCACGATCCTGTGCACCGTCGCGGCACTGCCCGGCGGGATCACCCTGCCCAGTTCGACGACGGACTGGCTGATCGTGATCTATCTCGCGGTGGTCGCCGGGGCGCTGACCATGTTCGCCCAGACCTGGGCCCAGGCACGGATCGACGCCTCCCGAGCCGCCGTGATCATGGCCCTGGAACCGGTCTGGGCGGCCTTCTTCGCCGTTACCCTGGGCGGGGAGTCGATCACTCTCCGCATGATCATCGGCGGGCTGGCGATCCTCTCCGCGATCTATCTGGTCGAGCTGGCCCCGCGCCTGGTCGAGCGCCGAGCGAGACGTCGAGAGAGACGCCGGGCGGAGGCGGCGGAGCGATGAGCACCACCGGGCCTCACCCTCGACGCCCCCCGACGCCTCCGCCGGAGATCAGCTCCGCGTACAGGTCGAGGTGATCGTTGACCATGCGAGTCGTGCTGAACCGGGTCGCCGCTGCCTCACGGCAGGCCGATCGGTCCAGCTCCGACGCCCGGCG
>NZ_BAABAB010000023.1:0-767 GCF_039537205.1 Microlunatus ginsengisoli
ACCTTCCCCGCTGACCATCCATCAGCGCGTTGGGCCGGAAACACCGTTACCGGGACAGTCCCGACCCGTACGCGTCTAGCCCAAGGGAGTGGGACCGTTCTCCCTAATGTCAGGCCATGTTTCGCGGTCCGACACGACTCGACTTCTTCAGTTCGATGTAGCTAGGAGATGTTGGTTCCGCTGATCCTCCTGCCAGCGATCGGCGTGCTGGCCGGCGCGGTCGACGATCCGGGCGAGGGCGTCGTGCCAGTAGATGAGTTCGAACGAGCCCTGTTCCAGTTTGAGCGGTCGGACGTCGGCGATCTTCAGCCCGATCAGCTCCGCGCGCAGGGGTGGGATGTTCTCCCACCGGTGTGGCGGCCCGATTTGGGCGTGCAGGCCGTATTCGTCGACCAGTGCCTCCACCCAGTCGCGGAGGTCCTTGGCGTGCGCAGCGGCGTTCCCGGCTTGGGTGCTCGGCTGAGCGGGGGTGAGGTGTTGGAGTTGTTTGGTGTGGGTGAGGACCTGGCCGGCGAGGTCGTTGAGCATGGTGGCGAGCTCGTCGATTGCCGGCCACGGGTCCGGCGCCTCGCTGGTCACGGCCGGCCGCTTGGAAGCAGGCGGGCCAAACCGCGGCGGGTCGGCTGGTCGTCGGCGAGGTCGAGCGCGAAGGCTTCGTCCATCATCTGTGCGACCGCGGGGTCGATGAGGTCCCGCATCGCCGGTGACTCGAACCAGGCGGGCACGGTCAGTTTGATCGGCTTGTAGTGGTCGACGATCGCCAGGAT
>NZ_BAABAB010000023.1:814-30717 GCF_039537205.1 Microlunatus ginsengisoli
TCGTCTTCGGACATGCTGACCGATCGGCGCTGGTCGTGCAGGTCGCGGCTGTGGTTGATCGTCGACCGGATCGTCTTCCCCAACAAGGTGGACAACTCGTTGAGGGTGCCGACGTCGCTGATGCCTTTCAGGTACACCTTGGCGATGTGGTTCGACCGGACCTCTTCAGCAGCGTCGCGGTAGATCCGGCGGATCTGGGCGAGGTCCTGCCAGACTGACTCGACGATGATCCCCTGCCCGCGGCCGGAGGAGACGATGTGGGCGAGGTCGCGGAGGGGAGCGATGTTAGCCGCCTCGTCGAGTGACAGCAGCAGCGCGGGGCGGAGGGGGCGGCCGGAGGCTTCTTCGCGTTCCTGGACGCGGCGGACGATGGCGTTGATGACGGACTCGAACACGGCCCGGTAGATGTGTTGGTCGGCGTTCGACGCGATCAGATAGAGGGTGCCGCGTTCGTCGAGAAGCCGGTCGATGTCGAGCAGGTCCCCGTCGCCGTCGCGGGTGTTGGTGACCTTGGCCATGACTTCGGATGACCAGCCTTCGAGGAGGTTGTAGGCGGTCGCGACGATCGACGACTTCGTCTTCTCGTGGGTGGAGCGGTGCGCTTTCCAGGCCCGTATGGCGCGTTGGTCGCCGACCTGTTCGAGGCGTTGGGTGATGAAGTCTTCCGCGCCGGTCTGGACCCAACCGAACACGTCGTCCAACGTGTGGTTTTCGCGGGCGGCGAGGAACAGGGCGGGGGCGAGCATCCGCCGGGCGAGCGAGTCCCAGAACTCTTGGCCTTTGATGCCGCCGTCGTCGGCGTGGCCGGCGTCGGACAGCCACTGCCCGGCCCGGAGGGCGTCGTCGAAGGTGTCGATGTACATCAGCGGGGAGAACCGGCAGGTGCCGAGCCCGGCCGACTCGGACGGGTTCAGCACCCAGATCGGGCCCAACTCGGCCCGCCGGTGCAGGGTCAACCAGAACAGGTCGGTCTTCACACTGGTCACCACCGCCGGGCCGCGATGCTGCAGCAGGTCGGGGACGAGCATCCGGGCCGTCTTCCCGCCACCGGCCGGGCCGACGATCAGCTTCGACCCGCCGACCGGACAGGCCAGCATCATCGGCCGGCTGGACACCGCGAGATCGCCGAGCGGCAGCCGGCGGGAGTCGGGTTGCTTGATGGCCAGCCCGAACACGTCGCGGGTGCCGGCCCATTGGGAGGATCGGTCGCGTTGCTGCTGCAGCGTACCCCGGCCGGAGGTGCCGCGGATCCGCAACCACATCCACCCCGCATACACGACCAGGCCGACCACCAGGGCGGTCCAGACCCACCACGGGATCCAGCCGAGCAGGTCGCCGTAGATGTTCAGCCCGGTCATCGGGTCATCGCCTCCTCACGATCATCAGCCTGAACGCCGTCGCCGGACGGGTCGTCGTCGAAGGGGCTGGTGGGGGCGTCGGTACCGCCGGTGATGGCGGCGTCGGTGTAGTTGGCCCACCGGTCCAGGTCGGTCCGGACATGACAGACGACCCGGGGTGGGCGGAGCTCGGGGCGGCCCTCGATCAGGATGTGGGTGCCCTTCGCCAGGTGCTGGATGGTTTCGGTCAGGTCGCCGAGGCCGAGCAGGTCGTTGGTGTGTTTCGCCTCCGCCAGTTGCGCCTGCCGGAGTAGGTGGATGACCCCGGTCTCCCGGAACAGTGCGGCGAGTGGGGAGTCGGTGTCGATGTCGGACAGGTGGTGCAGCACCAGCACCAACGAGACGCCGACCCCGCGGCCCCGTTTCGCCAGGGAGCGGAGGATCGCGGCGACGGAGGGGAAGTCGGCGGTGTAGCCCTCCTCGATGATCACCACACTCTGCCTGGCGGTCAGCGACCACACCGAGGAGATGAACGTCGACATGATCGCCATCACCAGCATCAACGCCGCCGACCCATCCTGCAGGGTGGAGGTGTCGACCACGATCAGATCCGCATCCAGGTCGAGATCGTGGCCGTCGGCGTCGCGGGTCGGGCCGTCGATCAGCCCGGACAAGGTGCCGTCCAGGGCGCCGTGCAGGTCGAACCCGAGCCGCAACCCGTAGCCGAGCATGTCCTTCACCTCGACGTGCCCGCTCGCCGCCAGGGCCGGCGGCAGGTAGGCGAGGTCCGGTTGGAACAGGGCGTCGACCACATCGCTCAACACGGGCACGCGTTCCTGCTGGGCGGCCACACTCAGGGCCTGCCGGTGGGCCGCGGACAGGGCGAACCGTTCTTCGGAGGTGAGTGGTCCGTGGAGGAGTTCGGCGACCATCGCCAGGAGTTCGTCTTGGCCGACGGTGTCGTACTGGTCGCCGCCGCGGGCGATGATCCGTGGGTCGAGGATGTTGACTCGGGCTCCGTTCCCGGCCCGGTCGAACCGGATCCGGGCCACCCGTTTCCCGGAGGCTTCGACGATCCGGGCGATCGGGTCGTATTCGGCGTGCCGGTCCCGGTTCCGTTTCCGGTCGAAGCAGCAGACCTGCCGGCCGGCGTAGATGGGGTCTTGGACGTAGTGGTTTTTCACGAAGCTGCTTTTCGCGACGCCGACGTCACCGACGAGGACGACGTTGATCGATTCGACGATGCCCTTGTCGTACAGCACGAACGGGTCGGATCCGACGTACATGCCGGTCTGTTCGTCGATCCCGGTCGGGCCACCACTGAACGGCGGCTGGGACCGGATCAGCGCCGGGTTGGTGGCCACCACCTGCCGGGTCGAGGTGATCGTCGCGTCTCGATCGGCCACCTCGTACCAGCCCAGCTGGTCCAGGAACCGGTTCCGGCGCAGCCCGCGCGGGGTCGGACCCTTCAGGTCGTCCCACTGACCCCGGTCGGCCAGATAGTCCCCCTCGCCACCAGTCGGCTCGTCGGTGTCGTCGGGTTCCTCCGGGTCGGTGCTGAACAGGGACGCGGCCGGCCCCTGCCGTCGCCGGGCCGTCTTCTCCGCCCGCGCTTCCCGCCGCTGCTGCCGGCGCCGCTGCTGGTCGAGCCGACGGCGCCGCCGACGGTTCGGCCCAGCATCCAGTTCAGGTGCCTGGTCGGGTTGGGTGTCGGGGATGGTCATCGGGGTAGTCCTCGTCCCAGGGGTAGCGACAGCACCATCGCGTCGGCCTGCCGCTGGTCGCACCAGGTGAACCCGTCGACGTTCAGGTCGGCCATGGCTGAGTCGACCAGGCCGCGGGCCTGCAACAAGCCGAGATGGGAGGGGGCGGAGCAGGTGACCCGGACCGACGGGATCACCCCGGCGGACTGGTGCCGCAGGTCGTAGAGGACCTGGTGGCCGGCGTCGGCCTGTTCCTCGTCCTCTCCGGTGGTGATCTTCCCGGTGTCCCGGGCGACCCGGGTCAGCGTGTTGAGGAGCTGGTCGGCCATTTGCTTTTGGGATTCGCGCCGGTTCAGCAGCCGCCAGGACGCGGTGATGGTGCGGATCACCGACGGTGCGCCGGCGTCGAACACCTGCGCTACCGCCGGCAGCAGCCACCGCGACGAGACCCGATCGGCCGGCCAGCCGTACGGCGCGATGTAGCCGGTGGCGTGGTACCACAGCACGTCCCGGCCCCAGTCCGGCACCTGCAACGCTTCGGCCAGTGGGCGGGGGTAGCCGACGAACCCGTCCCGGGCCGACCCGATCCCGGCCAGGTCGTCGATGCTCCGGGACGGTATGTACAGGTGCCGGATCAGCGCCCCGAGCCGGCGGGGTCCGAGGCCTTGGACGATCCGGAACCCGGCACCGTTCAGCAGCTCGGCGACCTCGCCGACCTGGTGACGGATCGCGTGGCAGATGGTGTCCCGGTCGGTGGCGCCGCGGTGCTCGTCGGCCCACCGGTAGATCCCGGCCTCCGGGATGCGGATGGTGGCGAACATCCGGTAGGAGTCCGAGACCCGGTCCAGGTTCGTCATCCGCTGCTCGATGTTGTCCCCGAGCATCGTGCCGCCGAGCCCGTCGGCGCGCATGCCGCGGACCTGCGTCTTGTACACGGCGGGCAGCCCCGGTTGGGCGCGGGTCATCACCGAGATCTCATCGACCGGGCAGCGGGCCTCGGCGAGCCGGTTCAACACCCGCTCCAGCTCGTGGTCCTCCCGCCGGGTCGCCGCCACCGACCGCAAACCGTCGCCCCGGCCCTCAATCTCCACCGTGGCGGTGAAGTAGGCGCCCTTCGTTCCGGTCGTCGAGTGACGGACCACCGCCAGCTCCGGGGTGTCCTCGTCGGCGGCGACGCCGAGGATGAGGATGTCGCCGACCGGCCGCGGGAACGGGGTGTCGTCGGTCGGCGTGAACGCATCGTGGCCGGTGGCCGCTACCCGGGCGCGTTGGGTCAGCCGCAGCAGCCAGGGGTCCCGGTCCATCCGCAACGGTTCCCGCATCGCCCCGTACAGGGCGACGCCGACGACCGCCGCGACGGCGATCACCCCGACCTGCTGGAAGAACGACGCCACCCCGACCGCGACAACCAGGTACACGCCCATCGCGATCAGCGGACCCTTGCCCAACCCGAACAACACCGCATGACGGCGCGTCCGCCGCGACAACAACAACCCCGTCGGTCCCCCGGTCACCGTCGACCACCCTCACGCTGAGTCTCCGGGCCCCGCGGCCGCGGCCCCGGCGTCGAGCTGGTGCCATCGTCGGCCGGGCTCGGTCGGGTCGGCGCCTCGACCGGTTCGGACGACGACGGTTCAGCGCCCCGGCCACCGTCCGTGCGGCTGGTCGGTGTCTGGCCGGCCGGGTCGGCGTCGCCTTGGTTGGCCGTGCCGGCGCGCTGTGCGCCGCCGGTGACCTTGTCGCGGGCGCTCTCAGCGGTGCGGCGGACCTTGTCCACCAGGTGAGCCCAGGCCAGCGCCGCGGCCGCGACCGGACCCGCCGCCCCAGCCGCACCGCCCGCACCGGCCCCACCCGCACCGGCCCCACTTGCACCGGCACTGGCGCCCGCCTCACCGGTCGCGGCCCGGGTTGTCGTGCGGGCGGCGGCGCCCGATGCGGTGGGTGATTCGACCGGCTGGCTCGGGTCGTTGTCGGAGGCGCTGGAGGCCCGTTTCGACCGTGACCCGCGTGGGCTGGTCGGCTGGTCGCGGTGGTCGCGTCGCCGGACCCGGTCGGTCGCGGTCTTGAACGCGGTCGTGTCGTAGCCGTGGCCGCCGGCGAACACCGGCGCCACGTACGACAGCAGCATCCCGATCGCGATCGGCGCGGCCAGGCTGAGCAGCAGGCCGACGATCAAGATCCCGACCTTGGAGATGAAGCCGTCGTCGGAACTCCACGGTGTCACCGCGGAGAACGTCACCACCCACACCAGGAACAGGGCGGCCGGGGCCAGGAACGCGCCGAGCAGGGCGCCGGAGACCTTCTGCACTCCCCCACGCCAGTCCGGGTTGATCGACGCCGCGTACAGGATCGGGATCAACAAACCGAGCAGGAAGATCAGGTAGTGGCTGATCATCAACTCGAGGAAGATCCCGGCCAGCGACGCCAGCAGGAACAAGAACAGGCCGACCATCACCGCCGACCCGCCCGGCACCACCAGGCCGGCCAAGGTGCCGACCGCCAACGCACCGGACAGCCACGACAGCTGGGCGGCCATCTGGTCGGCGGCCAGGTCGAAGAACCCGTTCCCCAACGTGCCGGCCACGCTGCCGAGCAGCGCGAGTAGTAGTGGCGCCAGGCCGCCGATCACGCTGAACGCGAGCACCCGGATCATCGCCTGCTGGGCCATGATCCGGCTGTCCACGCCCTTCGCGGCCGCGACCTTGACGCTGGCCAGCATCGTCGCCATCACCGCGATCACCACACCCAGCCCGAACATGATCGCGTACAGGCTCAGATAGGCCTGGGTGAACTCGAACTTCGGCAACAGGCCGTCGTCCTTCACCCGGTCGGCCAGATCCGACGACAGTCCCTGTGTCCCCTGACCCAGATCCTTCGCGATCGGACCCGCCCAGCCGGTCGGCTGCTCGTCCTGCCCGAACCTCACTCCCCCGCTACCGTCGCCCGCACCGCTGGCGCTCTTCTGGTCCCCGCTCTCCCCCGGCGACCCGGCCGTCGGGGACGGCGACGGGCTGGATGACGGTGCCGTGGACGGCGATCCGCCAGGGCAGGTCACCGTGACCGAGTCGACCGGCACCTTGGGGATGGGGCAGGAATTGGGGTCGGTGGTGGTCGCGGCCTGGGCGGTGACGGCGGCGACGCTGAGCAGCAGGCCCAGGAGCAGGGAGACGACCGTCAGGCCAGCGAGGCGTCGTCGTGTCGGCATGCGCTGGTCACTTCCCGGGGAGCTGCAGCTCGGGGGTGTCGACCTCGGCGGCGTTCGCCGGCAGCGTCCAGCCTTTGTCGGTGCCGAGCAGGTCGGCCCGTTCGGCGAAGGAGGTGATGACCTGGTTCGGATCGGCCGGCTTCGGCACCTGGTCGGCCGGGTACGCCTTGTTGCCGGACTGGCGCCAGTCCCCGTCGACCCAACTGACGGTCTTATCCGCGTAGGCCCAGCCGATGTGCAGGTTGCTGGTCGTCGTCGCGTTGTTGGCGTCGGTGCCGTACACGTACGGCGCCCACATCATCACCCGCACCTCGTCGGTCGAGGCTTCGACGATCCGGTACGCCCCGTACTGCAGATACACCGCGTCCCAGATCCGTCTGGTCGGGTCCGGCTTGCCGTCGGTCAGCGGCTGACCCTGGTCGTTGATCTGGTAGGTCTGCCGCATCGAGTCGATCGTGGCCTGGCTGTAGCCCATCTTCGCCCGTGCCTCGGGGCTGGCGAACATGTATCCCTGGATCGCCTCGTAATGGGTCTGGTTGTAGTACGCCGGGCCGACGTCGGTGATCAGGAAGTTCATCGCCGCCTGCACTGCACCGTCGGTTGTCTTCGGGTATCCGGTCCGCAACTCGTAGACGTTGCTGACCCCACCGCCACCGGCCACGATCGTCGACCGCGGCAGCGCCTCGACCACCTCCGGTGCCCGGCTCACCGCGGTCGACGGCGCTGCGGTCGGCGTCGTAGATGCCGCGCGCATGATCAGCGCCCCGGCGCCGACGCCGACGACGGCCGCGAGCAGCACAGCCACCACGACGACCAGGCCCCGGCGGCGCGGGCGCGACGTCTGGACTGGTGGTGATCCACTGTCGACACGAACCGGCACCCTTGAACTTCCCTTCCGTAGGCGGGACGCCTTTAGCGAACCGCTACCGAGATCAAAGTGGCCGCAGTAGCGAGTAGCCCCAGACCGAGCAGCACGAACCCGAGGATCCGGGTCCAGGTCATCCGCGAGCGCGGCGCCGAGGCGCGGCGTCGCAGTTCGGTGCGAACAGGCATCTTCGTCGTTCCTTCCGGGTCAGATCAGTGCTTGGACGACGGCGGGGATGATCGCGAGGAAGATCAGCGCCAGCACCGGCACCCCGATGTCCATCACCCCGTCCGAGGTCGCCATCGGACGACCACCGGACCGGGATGCCGCGAACTCCAGGCCACCCTTCATCAGCAGCAGCACGGCACCGACCAGACACAAGATCCAGACCAGGCCGACGATCATGACCAGCTTCGGGCCGAGCGTGTCGGCGAACGGGCCGAGGGTCGGTTTGACGTTCTGCATCAACTCGTCGAGGTTCACGACAACTCCTCCAGTGCGGACAGGTTCTTCACGGCGACCCGGCAGACCGCGGCGCCGAACTCGTCCAGGGCCCGGCGAGTCCGCGGTCGCAGCTGGTCGAGCAGGATCGGCCGATCGGCGTCGATATGCGGATCCGGCGGGATCTCGACCACGGTCTCCGCGAGCGAGGAGAACATCGGCAGCGCCATTTCTCGGGCACCCGGCACGGCCTCGTTGAACCCGTTCGTCGCCACCACGACCGCGTTCTGCACCAACATCCGGTGCCGCGGTGACCGGGCGGCCATGTCGTTCAGCATCTGCGCGGCCGGGGTTATGTGCGTCGGGCGCCACTTGGTCGGCACCACCAGCACCGTCGCGTCCGCGATCGCCGCCTGGAACGCCTCATGTGCCTCGTTGTTCGCCGTATCGACCACGATCACCTCGTAGAAACGTTCCAACAACGCCGACGCGGCTCGGTACTCGTCCCCGTCGAGCTGCTTCTCGAAACTCCTCGAGGTGACCATGGCGTCGAAGTTGCCCACGTGCTGGTGCCGCACATAGCGGCCGAGGTCGGCCTGGCGAACCTGCTCCGGTGTCATCTGGGACAGGTCGTTGATGAAGTCCCGGGTGGTCCGCTTCGTGCCGTTGGTCAACGTCCGCAGCCCCATCACGCCACGCAGCTCGTGATTCTCGAACGCGCACACACCACCGCCACGAGCAACGCCCAGCACGCCCGCCAGACAGACCGACATGATCGTCTTCCCGGCAGAACCGCGCGGGTTCGCAACCACGATCTTCACCGGCTGCCCGAAGTTCACACACATCTCCGCCTGGAGCTGCTTGCGCAACTGTTCGCTCTTGCTCGGCTCCATGCCCAGCCAACTGCGCCAGCCCGTCGTCGCCCGCGCGTGAATCATCGGGACCATTTGGTCGGCCACATAGTCCGGGTTGTAACCCCGCCACCGCGGCAGTTCGACACCCAAATTGGCGGCACCCTGGGGCTCACCGGGCTGCTCCCAAGGCTCGACGACGAGCTTGACCGGTGTCGGAGTCTCGGGCAGTGGATCTGACTTCTCCGCAGCTTCCGGTTCCCCGGCGACCACCTCGGAAGGTTCGCTGTCGGCCTGGTAGCCGGCAGCAGCAGGCACGCCGTCCATTGGCGCCCCGATCGGGAGCACCTGACGGCTCGCGGGCTCGACCGTGAGTTCGGACTCCGGGTGGTTGGCCTGCCTGATGGCGGCTCGAGCTCGGGCCACGATGTCGGCGGGCATGGCTGGCTCTTGGCGCAGCGAGCTTCCGCGCGCCGAGCCAGACTGACTGGCGGGCGGTGTCAGTTCGCGTTCCTCGACAGCCATGACCGCCTCCTCAACGTCGAGAGCCGCCCCTCCAGTAGGACGGCGTCAGAAAGTGTCACCGCCGCAACGTAACATCTGACGGCAGCCATATCAATCATTTCAGATCGCTTGTGTCGATAATAAGATGCGTTCTAATCTCTTTAGATCGCATTAGATACGCATGCGCTCAAGTCTCGCGCCTGAATCCGGCAGGGGATCCTTTTGTCGACGTTTGCATCCGGCCAACGGAGGTCTGGTAAAGATGGCGGCCGTGGGCACCGACAAGCGAGGGTCACCCGACTCAGATCACGAGGCACCCAGACACCCGGGATTCGACATCGCGAACGCCGATACCTGGCCCGAGATGCTCACTGTGGACGAACTGGCCCTGATCTTGCGGTCCAGCACGAAGGCCGTCCGCGAAATGATCGCAAACGGGCAGATCGAAGCCATGCGAGGCGCTGGCCGTGGCTTTCGGATCTCGAAGCGGTGGGTGATCACTCACATCTTGCGGGACAGCCCCTGACGGCAGCCAGCCGACAGGCCGGCTTCACCTTCAGATGCCGCGCGCTGCGCCACAATCCGTGGCGCGACTCATGAAGAAGGTCCTCGCAATCGCGATCAGCATGTTCCTGCTCATCGCGCTTGGCCTCGTCTTCTTCGGCCCGATCCAGGCGGCCTGCTATCCCGCCCAAGCTCTCGGCCACGTCGATGTCCCGACCGATCCGATGCCGGTCAGCAACCCGTCGGCGCCGGTGACTGTGCGGGTCGCGACGTGGAACACCTACCTCGGCAACTCGACCGGCCGGGTCGTTGCTGGTCTGGAGGCGTTGACCCGGGTGTCCGACGTGATCGGCGCCCAGGAACTGTTCTCCGCCGACCGCCGCGCCGTCGTCGGCCGGGCGTTGGCGCGGAAGGGATGGGCTGCGTCGTCCGGCGCCGACAGCGCGGTGCCGATCTTCTACAACGCTGCCAAGTACAAGCTCCTCGCCCATGACGTGGTGAAGGAGTTCGACGTCACCCGGATCGAGAACGGCCCGTCCGGCACCAGTATCGGTCCCCGCTGGATCCAGTGGGTCCAGCTCGAGGACCGGGCCACCGGTGGCGTGTTCTTCGTGGTGAACCACCACATCATCCCCGGCGTCGCCTCCAACGGGCGACCGCGGACGTCGGCGCCGGAACGGTTGGCGATCCGCGACAAGCAGGTCGCGATGGCGAACAGCATCATCACCAAGCTCCGCAGCTACGGTCCAGTCGTCTTGACCGAGGACTCCAACGTCGACAATCGCGCCGACCAGAGGGTCAAGGACCCGCGCCTGGACTACGTCCAGATGCAGCAGATGCGGATGGCCACCAACTGGACCATGCTCGGCATGCCCCGCACCGGGAGCCTGCTCGACAAGATCGCGGTCACCCTGGAGAACACCCGGTTCACCGGCCAGACCCGGCTCCCCACCTGGGGATCGGACCACCACCCGATCGTCGCCACCATCACCAAAACCAGCAGCTCGGCGCCGGCGGCAGCCAGTTCGGCGGCCGTGCAGGCGACGCTGCCGACCAGCCTGACCGTGCCCGGACTGTCCCTCGACGCCGACCAGATCAACGTCGCGGCGGCCGCGATCCAGGTCGGGAAGCAGTACGGCGTTCCCGAACGAGGCTGGATCGTGGCGATCGCCACCGCGTTGCAAGAGTCCGGGCTGCAGAACCTCGACCACGGTGACCGGGACTCCCTCGGCGCCTGGCAGCAACGCCCCTCGACCGGCTGGGGCACCCCGGCGCAGATCCGCGACCTCACCCTGGCCGTACGCGCGTTCTACGGTGTCGCCGACCACACCCACAACCCGGGCCTACTCGACATCCACGGCTGGGCCCAGATGTCGATCGCCCAGGCCGCCCAGGCCGTCCAACGCAGCGCCTTTCCCTCCGCCTACGCGAAATGGGAGACGCCGGCGACCACGATCGTCGCCAAGCTCGCCGCCCTCGCCGGGACCAGCAGCGGTACCGGCGATTGCGGCACCCACTCCACCGGCCTGAGCGGGGATTGCCCGCCGACCAACATGCCCGCCGAGAAGGTCCTCAGTCCTGACGCCATGCTCGTCCTGCGCTGCGTCGCCGCCCAGTTCCCGCAGATCACCACCATCGGTACCTACCCCGGTCACCTGCCCGACGAGTCCCGCGCCGTCGACATCATGATCCCCGGCTGGAACACCGACGCCGGGAAAGCCCTCGGCGATCAGATCGCCGCCTGGGTGAGAGCCCACCAGGCCCAGCTCGGCGTGCAGTACGTCATCTGGTCGGCCCGGATCTGGAACATCGAACGCAACGACGAGGGCTGGCGCCGCTACGCCAGCATCACCGGCCACGACGACCCGTCCTCGCTGCACTACAACCACGTCCACGTCTCCGTCTACGGGAACCGTGGCACCGGACCCGACGGCTCCGACGCCGCGGTCGGGACCGGCGACTGGCATCTGCCGGTCGGGCAGCCGTTCCGGGTCGGCTGCGGCTTCGGCTGCTACGCCGGCCACACCGGACAGGACTTCCCCGCGCCGGCCGGGACCCCGGTGTACGCGGTCACCGACGGCACCGTGATCCGATCCGAATCGATCACCACCACCGGCATCTGCACCACCCTCCCAATCTGCGGCGGCACTCGGATCAGTTACGGCAACCTCATCGTCATCCGCCTCGCCAGCGGCGGCGATATCACCGCCTGGTACGCCCACCTCAGCGAACGCCGCGTCCGGGTCGGCCAGGTCGTCCGCGCCGGCCAGATCATCGGCACCGTCGGCTACCAAGGCCACGTCATCCCAGCCGGACCCCGCGGCGCCCACCTCCACTTCGAAATCCGGCGCGGCGGCACCCCCGTCGACCCACTCCCCTACCTCCGAGGCAAGGGCATCAACCCATGAGACTCCGCACCCTCGCCCTCATCGCGGCTTTGGCGCTCGTGGCACTCGTCGCTGCGACCATCACGATCTGGACACTCAGCTCACCGCCTACAGCGACGACGCCAGCGCCCTCCGAGACCGCTCCACCACCTCCGGCGTCGTCGACGCGGAGCTATGACCCTGACGCCGGAGACGTCGCATCCGGCGAGAACGACGGTGCGCCCGCAGAGGTCCAAGAAGCCGCCTGGGGACCCGTCGCCGACCGGTTCGCCCGCAACTTCACCAACACCACCGGCGGCGCGCCGGCATGGCGTCAACGGCTGATCGGGAACCCGGCCAGCCCCGACGTCACGACCGACATCAGCGACCAGCTCAAGACGATCGCAGTAAGCAACGTGCCCGCCGGGCACTACACCGGCCGGCAGCTCGTCAAGAGCAGCGCGTACGAAGTCGCCGTCAAAGTCACCTACCGCGAAGGCTGGGCGATGGTCCTCTACCTCATCGCCGACGGGACAAGATTCCAGGTGTACGCATACGACCGTTGGGAAGCCTGATGCCGGGCGGCCGACACGCCGAGGCCGCTGATATCAAGATATCGGCGGCCATCTACTGGTTCGATGTCCTCATGCCGACGCAAGTTCAGGGAAGTGAAGCCCAGAAGCCGTCGCACTATCTGTTCCGCATGAGCCGCAGCGACAAGGAGAGACTCAAGCGGAGAGCAGCTGCCGCTGGGTTGACCATCCAGGCGTACCTCGAGTGCACCGCGCTTGGATACGAGACTCCGGTGTCGCGACCGCCCGGCCGCCCACGACAGCACGAAGCGACCCAGGAGCCATTCGACCTCAGTGCATAGCGAGGATCAGGGCAGTGCCCTGAAACGACAACAGCCGCCGTTAGCGCGGCGGCTGTTAGTCACAAGCATTTTGTAGGACCGGCACCACCCGGTCTCCACTTTCACGAAGTTCCCCGCCAAGGGTTCTGTCGTGCCTAGCTCTGGTCTGGAGCTGAAGCCATCGTAACGCATCAGCCTGCCCTCGACACCCCCCTCACGGTCGGCGTGGCCCGGGCACTCCCCTACCGGCCTCGCAGGGTCCTTGACGCGATCCACGCGCACCGGGTGCTCAATACTGCGCCACGGAACCGGTGCGTGCTGCCTCGCTGGGGTATTCGGTCGCCGATCCGGGACCACGGCGCCGAACCCGGCGTCTACACCGGCACACTCGGCTGGACCTCACGCGACCACTACCTGGCCGCCACGGTCCCGATCGCGATCGGGCTCCGACCAGAGATCCTGCACCGCCACCATGTCGACCCAGACACCTTCCGGCGATGGGCCCGGGCCAAGACCCTGTACGCCCAGGAACAACGCTGCGGCCGCACCGTCATCGTCCGGCCCCAGACCATCGCCGGCCTGATGCAGTGCAGCCTCTCCACCGTCCACCGCTGCCAACGCGCCGCCCGCCAGCTCGGCCTCGAGCTCGTCGTCACCCCAGGCCGGATGCTCAGCGAGTTCGAGTGCTACAAGGCCCGCAAAGCCGGCTCACCCCAACGCGGGTTATCCACAGTCTCCGCGTTCGTCGTCCCGAGCTGGATGGCCCGTCCGGTGACTCATGACACCCCTACCAGCGGTAAGGGTTTAGAGCCTGTCGTTACTAACCTCACTACCTTCAAACCACGCTCCGCACGGCCCAAAGGTGCTCCGCTACGCTCCGCACCGCCTAAACAAAGAACAGGGGCGGCCTGGGAACTGGCCTGTGGGTTGACCAAACAAGTGATCTTCCTGAACCGGTGCTCCCCGACCCGCATCACCGGGCAACTGCAACGATTCGCGACCGCCCCGCTGCATTGGACACCCGAACGACTCACCCGCGCCATGGACACTGTAAATGTCCGGCTCGGCTACACCGCCCCCGTCAAACCCAAGACCGCACCCTGGGCACTGCTCGCCTGGTACCTCCGCCAGATCGACCCCTACGCCGACCACCCCGCGGCCGGCCACACCATCCGACGCGCCCGCCGATGACCCGGCGACGTAGGCCATCAACCACTGTGACCAGGTTTTGCCCCGAGCAGGTACGACGCCCGGGGCTCCCCCGGCCGCCTGACAGTTACGAGGCTGCGTGCGGTGGCCGGGATCCCCGTTCTCGGCCGACCTCGAGCCACCGGTTCAGCTCGTCGAGATCGTTCGCGCCCGCGGCGTCCAGGAGGATGCCGGCGACCAACAGCTCGGTCGCCGGCAGGCTCGGCTTCACCGCCCACCACCCGATCCCCACACCGGCCGCCTCGACCAGCAAACCGGTCCGGTCCCCGGCCAGGGCACGGACCTCCTCGACAATCGCGGCGATCGACTCCCCCGCCTGAGCCCGGCGCCACGCTTCACCATGGCATTGAGCCTGCAGCACCCGGTCCCGTTTCTGCTGACTCCAACCCCCACGACGACCCGCCATAGACAACAGACTAGTCGAACACAACTACGAATAGACAAGATCGGCAAGGCTGTACCCAGCGTGCTACCCGGGCGGTTCACAAAGAGAAGGGATCAGTCGATGGCTGAGCGGGGACGGGTGATCGCCCGTTCGGCGTGGTCCAGGTGTTCCGCGAGGCGACGCTCGTAGGTGTCCTCGGCAGCGTCGATCAGCTCGAGCAGCACGTCGACGTCGGTCACGGCCGGCACCGGGTGAGGAAGCGGCACGGCCCGACGCAGGATCGCCTCGACATCGGCCAACACATCGGCCGGATCCGGCTCCAGGCCGTGGACGGCGCGCCGGTCGTAGCAATACTCCGCCAGCTCGACGGTCGTCTCCCACTCTCCGCCCAGGTCGTCGACCAGGGCCAGCAACGACCCCAGTCTCCTTCGCAGCAGCCGCCCATCCCACCCGGTCACCTGCAGCGTCACATCACCGCTGCCGTCGCGGGAGGACAACCCGAAAGCGGTCAGGGCCCGCCGAGCCTCACCCCGCTGCCGCCACGACGACAACCGCACCCAGACCGACCCGTCCAACCGATCCGTCACCACCTCCACGACACCGCCACCCGAGCGTGTGGCGGCGCGGCAGACCCGCTCGACCAGGCCGGCGTCGAACCGCACCGTCATCCCTCCTGGTCCTTCCCAGCATTCTTCGGTGTCCGAGGCCTGGTCGACTTCCGCGCCGCACTCCCCCGCCCAGCTGGGCGACCCTCTCCAGCACCGGCGTCCGTCTCCTGCCCCCGATTGGTTGCCGCCGACGACGCGGCGGCCAGTTCCCGCCGCTCGTCGACCAACTCAGCGACCCGCTCGCGCGCCTGCTCCAATTGCAGCTCCAACGTGGCCGCGGTCTTTTCCGCGATGGCCCGTTCCCGCTCCGCCTCCCCCCGTGAGATCTCCATCCGGTCCGCCCGCGCCACCGCCTCCTCGGCCCGCTGCACCGCCGCGGCCAGCTGAGCCTCCAACCGGGCCCGCACCGACTCACTCCCCACCCGGTAGCCGGCCAACTCCGCCCTCAGCTCCTCCGTCCGGGCAGTCGTTGCGTCGAGTCGCTTCTGCAGATCGGCAATCTCAGCGGTCGCCCGCACCACGACCGCGTCGGCCCGGGCCGCGGCAGCCGCCGCCTCATCGTGCGCGGCCGCGACCGCCGTCGTCAGGTCGGCGATCCGCGTCGCCGACTCCGCCTGGGCCGCCTCCAAGGCCGCGACCTCACTTAGTCGCTCCCCCAGCTCCCCGGCCAGCTCGTCGATCCGGGCCGCGCGGGCCTCGAGTTCCGCGCCGTCCACCGTCCGCTGCTCGAGAGCCGCCTCCAGCTCACCCTGCGCCCGGACCAGCTTCGCCTCCAGATCCTCCGCCGCAGCATTCGCCTCATCCCGCTCACCACGCGCCTCACGCACCGACGCCTCAGCCCGGCTACGGGCAGCCTCCGCGCTCGCGACCTGCTCCGCCGCCTCCGACGTCACCGTCTCGATCTGCGCCGCCGCCGCATCCGGATCCGCCATCGTCGCCAGATCATCCATCACCCGCCGAAGCTGCTCCACCAACGTGCCCACCGTCACCACCAGCTCCTCGCGCAGCACCCCCGCCCGAACAGCCGCCATCGCCACCGGACGCCCCAGATCATCCGCCTCCACAGCTACCGCCGGCGCCGCCGCGCGACGCGCCCTCCACGCCCTCAACGCCGTGTGATCCGGATCATCGCAATACTCCGGCGGCCGACCCGGAGCCCCCGAAGCCTCCACCGCCGGCCGGGAACACCCCGGGAAACGGCAGATGCGAGTTGAAGCTACTGAAGGCGCGGTCATGCAACTCAGCCTATCAGAGATGAAATCGAAAATAGGTGATGATACGTAATGCAATTGAACCTACGCGAAGATTGGAGGAACATCCAACTGACCCCGCATCGTTGCGTCGCGCAAGTCCTGATGACAGGCGGTGCGCACGCAGGCGTGACAGGTGCCGTGCAATGTGTCGCAACCCGCGGTGCATCCGACGTGCTGCCACATTGCGCGGCACCTGACGCCCTCTGCGGTGCACACCTCGCGCACCCACTGTGCTAGCCCCGGGTGCCCATGTGGGCTATCGGCTGGCAACTCGGCTTGGGCACAAGGAGTGACACCCATGGCGCACCCGGCTAGGCGCACTCGGCCGTACCCGGCGTGTCGCCACCCAGCGGCAACAGAATGCGCCACATAATCCACAAGAAGGTTGGGCGCGTTCTCCGTGTTTGTGGAGTCGATGGGAAGGTTTGGAGCCAGCATGCGACGTGTCGTGGCAATCGCGAATGGCAAAGGTGGCGTTGGGAAGACCAGCCTTACCGCCGGCCTCGGAGGTCTGGTCAGCGGTGCGGGATACCGCGTCCTAACCGTTGACGCCGACCCACAGGGCAACTTGCGAAGGGATTTGGGATACGAGACATCCGATGGCGCCAACCTCGCCATGGCGATTCAGCACGGAACCACGCTGACACCACTTCGCGAGGTTCGGCCGGACCTCGACTGCATCCCGGGTGGACCGGCGCTGTTTGACCTGCCCGCCACTTACATCTCACGCAAGTCTCGCGGTGAGGACCTCAGTGGGCTCCGCGCAGCCCTGACACAGGTGAAGCCTCACCAGCGTGCGGACTACGACCTGGTGCTGGTCGACACCCCACCCGGCGAGCCCGTCATCCAAGATCTCGTCTTTAATGCAGCCGACTATCTGATAATCCCGACTCGATCAGACGATGCCTCACTTGACGGCCTAGTCGCCGTCGCCGAGCGTTTTGCCAGTGCCCGCGTCACCAACCCGTCGTTGACCCTCCTCGGTGTCGTGTTGTTCGGTGTACGACAGGGGAGTACTCGGCTACGCGACAGCGTCCGCGAAGCACTGGAGGAAACGCTGGAAGGCGCTGCGCCCGTCTTCACTACGAGCATCCGATACCTCGAGTCCGCCGCAGTCGACATGCGGCGCCACGGGTTACTGCCACATGAACTCGAGGAAGGCCAGATCAAGGCCAGGTCGAAGCGGCTGCGCCGCCTGCGAAGCGGGACGAAGACCAGTCAGGGTGATGACCTGCTCAGTCGAGACGCCTCCGGCCTAGCCGGCGACTACACAGCGCTGGCCAAGGAGGTCCTTGAAGCCATCACCGTCGTCGAGACTTCCCGCCAGCCGATCGGAGCATGAAGGTGTCGGATCGACCCAAGCTCGGAGCCGTCTTCGCGGCACCGGCGACCGAGCGTCCCGCCGCACTCGCGGGTCTTCTGGCTGCGGACCCCCAACCGTCGCCGAGCCGGCACCTCGAACCGTCTCAGAGCACAAAGGCCGAACCGGTCGTACCGCGCGACGCCGAGCGGCCGACCGACCCGGATCGGAACACGGGGAAGTCGCGGGGCAGCAGAAGCAGGCCTACATCAGCACCAAGCCCGGATGCGTCGGGGCATCCACCCACTTCGCTGCGAAACAAGATCGTTCCCGTCGTACTCGACGCGTCCGTGCTCACTGAACTGCGGGCCTTTGCGAGCAGGACAGAGCAGACGCAAGGCGCGGTGGCGCTGCGGGCCATCGAAGCGCACGCTGAGGAGCTACAGGAGTACTGGCGAACACCGCAGGCACCGTCGACTGGTCTGTTCGCCATCACTGAGCAGGTGCACCGTCGGGCCGAACCCGGCGTGCAAACACAGTTGCGCATCTCTCCAAAAGACGCGGTCACTCTGGACAACGTCGCGTCGGCATGGGGGGCACCTTCGCGATCAGCTCTCGTCAACGAGGCACTGCGACGCTACGTCAAGATCGGAACGCGCGAGATGACGGAAACATTGACGAGCTGAGGACCTGTTGCCCCGTGTTCTCGCGGTACATGAGGCTGCACCCCAGGTCGGGCTAGATGGCGGCAAGGTCGGCGATCCGGGCCTCGGCGACGGGCCGAATCGGCGTGGCGTGAGGTCGGCACCGGCGAACCGCGCGCCAGACCGCTGGCGCATCCCGCGTCGACGGGGGAGCGTGGTGACTGTCCGACCCGTGGTGAACACTTTGAACAGGAAGGCGCACGACAGGAAGGCGTCATGTCCGACGACACACGAGCCGCCGGCAGCCAACGGCTCGGCACCTACTGGCACTCCGCCACGTTCGACCTGGCCCGCCGCGCCGACCTCGACACCGTCCCCGACGGCCCCGACTCCCTCGACACCGTCCCCGACGGCCCCGACTCCCTCGGCGCGTGGATCGACACGGCAATCCGCGCACCATGCCGACCTCAGCCCGCAACGCCGAGCCGAGATCGCCGACTCCCTGCCACCCGAAACCCGCGACCCGCGCGGCAAGTCCCGCTCCTTCATCGTCGCCGTCCGCACCGAGGAAGCGCTGGAAACGGCACTGATCGAGGACCGTCGACACGGCCGGGTCATGTCGCGCGGCGCGTTCGTCAGCGACGCCGTCCGTGCGGCCGCCCAACACGCCCAAGACCGCTACGGCGGGCCGCTGCCACCGGCACCCGCACGCCTGCCAAACCGACCCCCACGAGCCGACCCAAGCCGGCGCAGCTGAAGGGGGTGCGGCCCGTTGACCGATGACGAGGAGTTCGAGGCGCTGATCGAGTCCGCGTACGCCGAACCGTTGATGATCACCGGATCCATCGGCGACGACGACATCACCCAGGTCGCACCCACCCCGGACCGGGACGGCGTCGACCTCGGCGTCGCCGGGTCACTCGACCAGGCCCGCACCCAGCTGAGAGCACAACATCGGGCCGAGCTCGGACCGCCGTACCGAGACAAGATCACCGTCTGGGCAGCGGTAGCGCTGCTGGTCTGCACGCTGGCCGGGGGAGTCATCCTCGGCGGCGGGAGACTTCCCGGACCGGCGGTCCTCACCGGACTGCTTGGTGTCGTGCTCGCGGTCGGGGCCATCGTCTCCGCCTGGGTTCTGATCGTGCGATACGGCCCGACACCTGCCGAGCGCCACCTGGCCGCGGCGATCGCTGCCGAGCAGCGCGCCGGCCGTGAACTATCCGCAGCCCTGACCGGAACGTCGTGGGTCTTGTTCCACGACCGCCGGCTCCCGCGCAGCGAGCACCGGGTGCCGTTCATCGCTGTCGGACCGGCCGGGGTCGCGCTGCCCGCGGTGCTCCCGGCGGGGCCCTACCTGATCTTGAACCCGACGGGTGTGCGGGCAGGCGGGGATGAGTTGTCGTCCGGATGGTTGCCCGCCCGTATCTGGGAGGCCCGATACCTGATGCGGCAGCTCATCGGTGTCGGAAGCGGGGGCCTGCGCTTCTCCGGCCCGGTGATTCCGGCGGCGATGGAGGCGTACCCGCCGGCGCGGAAGATCCCACCCGGTTGGTCGGCCCAGCCCCCCTACCGGATCGACCAATATCAGATCCGCCGCCCGTCCGTGCTCGGCCAGTACCTGACCTACCTTCCAGCGATATTCGCGCCACACCATGTGGCGCAGCTGGCGCAGCTCGTCGACGAGGGCTGCCCGCCGGCTCCGGTCCTCAGCAGCCGTGACCTTTAGGCGATGTCAAGCATCGGGTCTCCCCCCAGGTCAGTCCTTCGCTCGCACTCGCCCCGCACAGCAGCCACTGCGTCCCCGTTGAGATCCAGCTCCGCGCGCAAAGCGTCCAGCGGATCGACCGACTCGCCGGACAACGCCACCCGAACTCAACTGATCACGGCGGCGCTACGACGTCACCTCGGCTGACGCCCACCGTCAGCGGGCGGGGTCCGCGGCTGTCGCCGCCACTTCAAGACCGCGAGCCCGGCGAACCACAACGCCCAGGAGGCCGGGTGCCGTTGTGTTGTGGGACGAGCCCGGGCGAGAAGTTGATCCGACCGCAATCCGCGTCGGTTCTCTGTCTGTCGCCGACCGATTGCGCATCCGTACCCGTGTGGACCGACTCCCTGTCGTGGCCGGATCACCGAGAGAGGTGTCGATTGGTTGAGCAGACAGCGGGATCCCCGCTGATTCGTTCGGCCTGCGCCTGGACGGGAGGTTGGTCGCGTTGGCCCGGGCGCTCAGATCGATCGACTTACTCGGCGGTCAGCCTGTCGGTCGCTGCCAAATGGGCCATCGTGCGGGCCGGGCCGTGGCACTGGCGCCCGTGGACGGCGACGTCGCCGCTGGCTGGGATGTGACCGGCCGGAGTCGGAACACTCCCCATGACATGACGAGGAACAGTGCGGCCGCGAGTAGCGGGAGCCGGGTCGGCACGAAGCCGGTGGCGCCGACGTGGTAGCCGTTCACGATCAGCAGGGCTGCGGCTGCGAGCCCGGCGACCGCCGGCACGTTGAGCTTTTTGGTGTGCCGCGCGAGGGAGATGGCGAAGAGTGCCGCGGTTGCGCCGAACTGCATCAGGAACAGGGAGTTTGCGCCCCATTCCAGCCAGCGGATGGCCTCGGCTGCGGCGAATCTTTCGGGGCGTTGGTCTGGTGGCGCGTTGACCCATGCTTGGACAGCGTGGCGGAGGGCGACTCCGTCGACCGCCATGTTGACGCCGATCACGGCGGTGGTGACAGCGGCGCCGGCGAGCCCGAGGCGGGTGAGCAGGTTGGGCGGTCGATGTTGGGTGAGTGCGTGATAGAGCGCGACGAACCCGGCGGCGACCATGGCGGCGGCGAGGTATTGCAGATCGTGGACCCATTCCCAGGTGTGGCTGGCCGCGTATTCGGTGAAGACCCGGGCGTGGTCGTTCGGGTCTTCCCGGTGCGGGTGCAGAACCGCTGTGATCACACCAAGGCCGGTACCGGCGGCGAACAAGACCGCCGCGGCCCGTGCCCCGGCAGGTCGAGCCACGCGACGCGACCCGTGCCACGCCCTCGATCCGGCGGATGGGGTGGTGATGACAGGCATCGTCAGACTCCTCGTTCCTGATGGGGGGATCGGATGGTTCGGGGTGGGGTAGTGGCTCAGCTGGGGTAGTGGCTCAGCTGGGGTAGTGGCTCAGCCTCGGCGTCGATGATGGCGGGCGTGGCCGGAGGGCAGGAGCATGACGAGCGCCATCAGGGCAAGCATGAGAACGTGGGACCAGGTCAGTACCTGGTCGCTTGGGATCAGGCCGAGCCGGTAGACCGCGAGGACGCCCACGAACGGTGTAACCATCGCTGCGCTCATCAAGACGATGCCACGGGGTGAGTGGCGGCGAAGCCCCATCCACGCCGCCATCGCTACGGTCATGTCGAGGGCCATCACGCCCGCCATCGTCTCGACCCGTGCGGTGTAGCCGGGCCAGGCGATGTTCCAGATCGGGCCCAGGACGATCATGCCGATGACCATGGCGATGACCATCTCCAGATAGTGAAGGGCGAACGTGACAATTCGGCGGGCGACCGTGACCTGCCCCCCGACGTCTGGGTCAGCGGCCGGGGAGTCGGCCGTTGACTGGGTGGTGGCGTCGAGGTGGGTGTCGGCGACCTCGGTAGCGGACGGTTGCGGGACGATGGCGGTCACGATCTTCTCCTACGGCGGGGTGGAACGACGCCGCCCAGGATGTCGCCGACAAGCATCCGGGCGGATCTGTCGGAGGTCATGTGTGGGGTCATGTCCGGGTCACGTGTGACGATCCGGAAGGTTCTGACCGTCCGTGGGCTAGATCAGGCTGAGGGCTGCAGCGCGGAGCACGGCCTGGGTGCGGTCACGCACCCCGAGCTTGGCCAACACATTCGTCACGTGGTTCTTGACGGTTCCCTCGCTGAGGAACAGTCGGCCGCTGATCTCACGGTTACTCATGCCCTCCGCGATCAGCCGAAGCACCTCAAGCTCGCGTGCGGTCAACGGATCGGCCAGCGGCTGGCGGCCTGCAGCGGGGGCCGGCAGGTCGCCGGTGGAGACGCGGGCCACCAGCTTGGTAGTGACGGCGGGAGCGAGCACCGACTCGCCACGGTGGGCGGCCAGCACGGCGTCGAGGAGTTGCTGGGTGCTGCAGTCCTTCAACAGGTATCCGACTGCTCCGGCGCGGAGCGCCGCGAACACCTCGTCCTCACCGTCGAACGTGGTCAGCGCGACGGCCCGGATCCGGGGACGTTCGACCCGTAATCGTCTGATCGCGGACACACCGTCGAGCACTGGCATCCGCAGATCCATCAAGACCACGTCGGGGTCCAGCCGGTCCGCGGCCGCGAGGGCATGTTCGCCATCGGCCGCCTGACCGACGACCTCGACCTCGGGTCGGGTGCCGAGCAACGCGACGAGGGCCTCCCTGAACAGGTCCTGATCGTCCACCACCAGCACCCGCACCCGACCGCTCATCCCGGGAGCTCGACGGTCAGTGCGAGCCCGCCGGGTCCGGAGGCGGCCAGCATCAGCTGACCTCCGAGTCCCTCAACTCGTTCCCTGATCCCGACCAGGCCATAGCCGCTGGTTGAGGGCTCGTTGCCGCTGGCCTGGCTCGGGTCATCGTGAGGTGCCAGACCCACGCCGTCGTCCTCGATCCGCAGTCGGACGACGTCGGCACTGGTGTAGTCCAGCACCACCCGGGCCGACTCGGCGCCAGCGTGTCGGCGGGCATTGGTCAGGCCCTCCTGGGCGGCTCGGTAGACCACGTGCGAGGTCTGTGGGCTCAGCGGCCGCGAGGGGCCGAGCACCTCGACCACGGTGGGCAGCCCGGCCGTCGCGGATTCCGAGCCGAGCCTGCCGATCGCCTCGGCCAGCGGCCCGTCCTCCCACGGTTCGCGAAGCGCGGCGACCGACCGACGCACCTCGGCCAGCGCCGCACGAGCCTGCTGCTCGGCGCCGTCCAGTAACGCGTCGGCGCGGGTCCGGTCATCGACCAGCACGGAACGCGCTGCCCGGATCTGCATCTGGACCACGGTCAGATGGTGCCCCAGCCCGTCGTGAATCTCCCGGGCCACCCGGGTCCGTTCCCTCTGGGTCGCTAACGCCTCGGTCTGGTCGGCGTAGGCCAAGAGCCGCTGATTTGCCTCGGCCAGGTCAGCCTTGGCTTGCTGCTCGCGCAGGTGCAGCGCGGCCAGCACAAACGCGAAACCGACCGCGACAACCATGCTCGCCATCTCCCGCAAACCCTCTACCAGTCCCATCCCGACGTGGACCAGGGGAACCAGCAACGCCACCACCACCGCCCACCGGATCGGCAGCAGCAACACGGCCTGGATGACCAACACGAGCAGCAGCAGGGTCGCTCCGACGCCGGGGCCGGCGACGCCGAACACCACGAAACCCAGCAACAGCTGGACGGCGACATAGCCGGCCGCGACCAGCCGCGGACGCTTCGCCACCAGGCGGAAGCCGACGATCGCGAACACCGAGTAGACACCGGCCAGGCCGACGGCAAGCAACGCCTGCGGCGCATTCACCACCTCAAGCACCACCACAACGAATGCGGCACAGGTGAGCACAACGAGCGCCCGGCCCATCTCGCCACTCTCCCCGCCGCCCGCCCGCACCGTCAACGGCCGCCGGGTCACCACTTGCACCATGACCGGCGACCATGACCCCGAGGATGAACGCACTGACTCCCAGCCACGAACCATGTCCATGACTCGTACCTCGACAACTACCCCCCGATCTAATGGGCAGCTCTAGAAGAATTGCCGGGTCATGAGCTTCTGGCTCGGGACTGTCAGGAAAACGGTGGAACTGGCTGGTCTGATCCGAGAGGAGCCAGACCATGAGTGACACGCTGACCAGCGTGGCAGCAGACCAGGAGGTAGGCGACGAAGGTGTCGATCAGCAGCAGTTAGCGGAGCAGCTCCTAGCCCAGGCGAAGGAGCAGGGGGTTGAGCTGGTGGGCCCGGGCGGGTTGTTTGAACCAGCTCACCAAACGGGTGTTGGAGACCGCGCTCGAGGAGGAGATGGCCGACCATCTGGGCTACGACAAGCACGACCCGGTCGGCCGCAACCGCGGCAACTCCCGCAACGGGGTCCGATCGAAGACGGTGCTGACCGAGACCGGGCCAGTCGAGATCGACGTCCCCCGCGACACCGACGCCAGGTTCGAGCCGCAGATCGTGAAGAAGCGGCAACGTCGGCTGACCGGGGTCGACGAGATCGTTTTGTCGCTGACCGCCCGCGGGTTGACGACCGGGGAGATCTCGGCCCACTTCGCTGAGGTCTACGGGGCGTCGGTGTCGAAGGAGACGATCTCCAAGATCACCGACAAGGTGGTCGAGGAGATGAACGAGTGGTCCAACCGGCCGCTCGACCCGGTGTATCCGGTGATTTTCATCGACGCGTTGATGGTGAAGGTCCGCGACGGCCAGGTCCGCAACAAGCCGATCTACGTCGTAGTCGGGGTCACCGTCCGTGGGGAACGCGACATCCTCGGCCTGTGGGCCGGCGACGGCGGCGAAGGAGCCAAGTTCTGGCTCCAGGTGCTGACCGAGCTGAAGAACCGTGGCGTCGCCGACGTGTGCATCGCCGTCTGCGACGGGCTGAAAGCCCTTCCGGACGCGATCACGACGGTGTGGGAGTTCACGGTAGTGCAGCAATGCATCATCCATCTCCTGCGGAACACGTTCCGGTTCGCCTCCCGGAAGTACTGGGACCAGATCGCCCGCGACCTTCGACCGATCTATACCGCCGCCTCGGAGGCTGAAGCCCTCCTGCGGTTCGAGGAGTTCGAGGAGAAGTGGGCCAAGCCGTACCCGGCGATCGGCCGGCTCTGGCGCAACGCCTGGTCGGAGTTCGTGCCGTTCCTGGACTACGACGTCGAGATCCGAAAGGTCATCTGCTCCACGAACGCGATCGAGTCGATCAACGCTCGCTACCGGCGCGCCGTCCGGGCCCGTGGGCACTTCCCCTCCGACCAGGCCGCGCTGAAGTGTCTCTATCTCGTCACCCGGTCGCTGGACCCGACCGGCAAGGGCAGGGCACGATGGACGATGAGGTGGAAACCGGCCCTGAACGCGTTCGCCATCACCTTCGAAGGCCGGATCACCCCGGCAGGAAACTGATCATGAGACCAGATCAGATCCACCGTTTATCTGACACACCCGTGGCGAGATCAGATCCCGAACCTGTGAGAGCGAGTGACGCCTTCAGATAGCAGCCGAACACTTGGCGAGAGCCAAAGCGGCCCCTAATCCCACTCCCCAGCTCGGGTAAGGACGGAGCGGGCGATCTGCCGCGAAGGGGCGACGGGTGTGGTGGTGATATCTACGCTGACCTGGGTTTCGGCTTGGCGGGTGGGCCCAGGGCGGTGGGTGATCGTGAGCTGGTTTGACCCGGTCACCGTGCCGGATGGGCCGCTGGGGGTGGGCGAGTGTTGTGCGGCGGCGGCAATGAACCGGCGCAGGGTGCTTTGCAGTGTGGGTTCGAGTCGCAGCACCCCGGGGGTGGCGAGCACGGTCGCGGCGAGGCTGTCTGCCAGGGCCTGGTCCGTGACCTGGACGAGGGCCGTGTCGGGGCGGTCGTCGGGCTGCTGCGGGTTCACGGGGGAGGGGCTTGTGGCGAGCGTGTCGCCGGTGGGGGTTCGAGTTCAGACATCGTGGATGTCCTCGACGTTGATGTTGATCATGGTTGCTGTGATTCCGACCTCGCGGTCGACGGCCTTTCGCAACTGATCGCGCAATAGGCCGGTCAGGGTGGGGATGGCCACCGTCGGGGCGACGCTGATCCGCAGGTCGATGGTGATCTCGGCGGGTGCCGGGGGGGCCTCGAGTTGGCCGACCCCTGCTACTGGCGGGTCACTCGTGGGCGGGTTGGGTTCGTTGGGTGCGACGGTGGAACGTCGGGCTTCGAGGCCGTCGATTTCGTCGCTGGTGCGACGGATGAGGTTGGCGAGGGCCTGCTCGCTGACCGTCAGCTCGTCACCGGCCGCCGCTCCGGGCTGGGCTCGTTCCAACGGGATCCGGCGGCCGCGGCGTACTTCGGCGCGGGCCGTCTCGATGATGCCGGTCAGCGCGGTGGGGTCGAGCCGCAGGGTGGGATCTGCCTGGTCGGCGGCGATCAGGCGGTGCGTGGCTGCGGCCAGGTCGCCCAGGTCGTGCCGGGCGGCCTGACAGTCGGGACAGGTCTGCTCGTGCGGGTCGGGTCGCAGGTTGATGCGGGCCCACACGTCGTCCATGCTCCGTCCGCAGCCCAGCCGGTTCGGGTCGGTCTGGCTGGGAGGGGTCGGGGTGGGGCCCGTTAGCGCCATGCCGTCATTCCTTTCGCGAGCTGGGGTCGTGCGCGGGCGATCCGGCCTCGGACGGTACTGACCGGGACTCCAATGGCGTAGGCGATGGCTGGGTAGGTCATCTCGTGCATCTCGTGCAGCACCCAGCAGGCCCGCTGGTCCGGCGGCAGGGTGGCCAACGCCGCGGTCAGGGCGTCCTGCATGGCGTTGGTTTGGGCGGCGTTGGCGGGGCCGGTCGTGGCGCTCCCGGCAGCGATCGGGGTTCCGGCCGGGTTTTCGGGTCCGGTGGTGCTGGTGCGTCGGCGGCTGCGTGTTCGGAGGAGTTTGAGGCAGCGGCGGGTCATCAGCTGGTAGATCCAGGCGCGGAACGCCTGCGGGTCGAGCAGGCTCGGCAGCCGCCGCCAGGTAAGGACGAACGTGTCCTGCACGGCGTCTTGCGCATCGCCTCGATCGGACAACATCCGGAAGCCGAGCCGCAACAGGTCGGCCTGATAGGACCGGACCAGCTGCTCGAACGCGGCCGGGTCACCGTCCTGGGCCCGAGCCACCACGGTCGCCTCGCTGAAGACCCGAGGCGGCGCGGATGTCGAGTCGACAATTGCGGCGGGGCCGGTGCTGGTCGAACCGTTCACACAATGGGCCCTTTCCTGATCAACTCTACCCACGGTGTGTCGTGTCGAGAACTGGTGAATGGTCATGATGCATTTCCGACCGGAGAGCCCCTGCCCGCTTCCTCGTTGTGGCGGCTTAGAGAGTGACGTGGTCGGCCGTTGGCCGGCTGCTGGTGACGTTGACTTGGACGGCCAGGTGTTTCAGTGAGGTCTCCATCGCGCTGGCCAGGTGGGCCGCGGTCTCGGCTTGCAAGGCGTGCAGCAGCTGTTTGATGTCGGTCCGGTCGGTCACGCTGATCCTTATGGTCAGCTCGGGCTGGCGGGCCGTTCCCCGGAGCACCGCGGAGGCGCCGGTGACGCCGGGGAGGGACTCGGCGTCGGCTTCGACGGCGTCGGTGAGTACGTCGGCGGTGCAGACGGTCAGGCCGCGGATGGCATCGTCTTGGAGCCGGAACGGTTTGGCGGCGTTGGCTCGCGGGATCTGGGCTAGCAACCACGCCAGGCCGAGAACGCCGAGAATGAGCCCGGCAACGCCGACCGCGACCACGGCGGCGGGCTGATCGAGGAATTCGCCGATGCCGGACCCGACGACCTTGCTCGAGCTCGATGGCACGGCAAGGCCGATACCGGTCGCGGTGATGATGCGGGACAGCAGCCCGAACCCGATCAGCGCGGCCACGATCCCGGCTAGTAGGACCAGGAGGCCGATCACGGCCAGCCACGCCCGGTTCAGCCGGCCAGATAGTTGTCTCATGTCGTGCCTGCCTTCGTGCAGCAGGCGAACCCGGGGGTGGTCACAGCTGCCGCGTGTGGACGATGGTGGTGACCTTCGGCATCGGCTGCAGCCCGACCCTCTGGAGCGCTTCGCGCACCCGGCCTGTGACGGTGGCGGCGAGCTGGCTGCGCTGCTCTGAGGGGGACGTGACCGTCAAGGCGACGCGGCGGGCGGTGACTCTCGCGGAGACTGAATCGACGCCGTCGACCTGGTCGGCGTAGCTGGTGGCCAGTCGGGCGACCGAGCGGCGAGTCATCACAAAATCTGTCGACCCTGCCGAGGCGCCGCTGCGATCGGCCTGAAGGACCGCCGAATTCGGCTGTCCGGGTTTCCACGCACAGATCAGTAAGATGAGCCCGACAACAACGGCGGCCAGGCTGATCGTGATGGCCATCGCCGCCCCCCAGGTGAGCGGGGCCACCCAGGCGTGGAAGGCACCCAGGAACGTCGGCCAGCTGCCGTTGAGCAGCCGTAGCACCGTGATCCAGACCAGCCCGACCCCAACCGCCAACACAACCACGCCCACGACGGCGGCGGGTACGATCCGGGCCGGGCGGCGGCGCAGTGTGGTGGAACGGGCATCGGTCCGGCTCATCGGAGTGCCTCCTTGCCGGGGTTGGGTTCGCGGTGAAGAGCGGAGATGGTGATGTCGACCCGGGTCACCTCGACCCCGGTCAGCTCACCGACCCGGTCGATCAGATGCTGGCGGACCTGGTCGGCCACCTGCCGGATCGGGGTCGGGTAGGCGACGGTGATCGCGATGTCGATCGAGGCGGTCCGGCCCGACAGCTCGACGTCGACCTTGGGGCGGGCCGACAGGTCGGGGTGAGTGCCGATGCCGAAAACGCCGCCACTACTGCCCCCGGCCCTAGCCACCTCGCTGGCGGCTTGGCCGGCGATCTTCTCGATCACCTTGTGGTCCATCACCAGCCGTCCCCGGCCGGAGGATGCTGCCCGGTCGGGGGCGGCTGCGACGATGGCCGTCACAGGGTCAGCCCCGTTCGCTCGAGCGGCCGGCCAGCGACCTCAGATCGAGCTTGCCCTCAAGCAGCCGACCGATCACCAACCCGACCGCCGCGAACAGCAAGACGATCATGAACGAGCCGAAACCGGCGAAGACGGCCACCACGCCGAGCGCGATCCCGACGATCACCGCGAACTGGGATGTGGACATGACCACGGATGTTCCTTTGCTGATGAAGTTTGGGCGATCAAGGAGTCAGGCCGACCCTCAAAAGGGGCGGCGGTGTCGGCTCAGGCGAGGACTGTTGCGCCCGTCACCGGGGCGGGGGTTCCGTCGGCATCGGTTCCATACTCTTCGGGCAGGTGCACGTCATGGACGTTCACATCGACCGACACGACGTCGAGCCCGGTGCCAAACTCCACACTCTTGATGACCGCGTCACGGATGGTGTCGGAGACCTGGACGATGGATACGCCGTACTCGACCACGATCGACACACCAATCGCGGTCTGACGCTCACCCTTCTCGATGCTCACCCCGCCAGACACACTCTGCTGCTGGCCAGGCATGCGCTGGCTCAGACTAGAGAATGCCCGCCCGGCGGCCGAACCCATGGCGTAGACACCGGGCACCTCACGGGCGGCCATGCCGGCGAGCTTGGCCACCACCTGGTCGGCGATGGAGGTGTCGCCGTACGCGGTGTGCAGAGCGTCGAACTGCTTCGGCTCCGCGGCGTTGCCCGCCTCGCGGGCCTTGCTCTCCTCGGTGGTGGCCGGGACCGTCATCGTGCTCATGGGAACTCCTCAAGACTGGGACAAACGAAGGTACGAATGCCGTACACAAGTCAGGAGGACACCACAGAACAAACCGTCACACTGATTCCTGCGACGGCCGACGTACCGCAAAGACTTTCATCCCTACCGCCAGTCGCCGATCACGCCAGATCGTCCCCAACGCTGCTCGTAGCTGTCCGGCTCGGCAACCCCGGCCTACCTCAGGTAGTCGGTGGCGGACCAATGATGCCGCGGTGAAGGCCCGGCTATCGTCTGTTCGCAAGAGGCTTCTCGCTCCGCTGGCTTCACCTATTGCGGAGCTGCGCGGCGATGGGGCATTGGAATGAGTCCCGGGCTGCGAGTCCGACGCGGTTCAGGTAGCTCACGACGATGCCCCAGGCGGCGAACAGGGACGTCTCGGTGTAGGGGACGTCGAGCGACCGGCAGTGTTCGCGGACCAGCCTGCGGGT
>NZ_BAABAB010000024.1:0-16152 GCF_039537205.1 Microlunatus ginsengisoli
GGTCACCCCGGCTACACCACTATGCGGGACTCAACTCCCGTCGCGCTGGTCCGCACACATCGTCGTGCGAGACGAGTTCGGTCCGGCGCTGGCCAACTCATTTCGGGGCTGTGATGTCACCGCCAGCGGAGGATCAACCCAACTCACGGTGCAGCATCAAACCGATCTTCACAGCATCCTCGACCGCCTCCAAGACCTCGGGGCCAGCCTGCTGAGCCTGACAGTCGACAAGAGCGACACGAAATAGCCTCGGAACCGAAGGACACCCAAGCACCCACAGTGCCCATTCACGTCGACACCACCAACGAACCCGGACGCGGCCAGACCACTGCGATGCTCGGAGCCAACGAGCCGTGGCCCGCCTCTGATGCGACAGTCGGGCGGTGGAGAGTGGGGTCTGTGGCGCCGTCCAGGTTCGGCCCCGCCGCCGTTCCTGACGGCCGATGCTTCGCTGTTGCGAGCCGATGGCAGGTGTTCGAGGCGATGTTGGAGGGCTGATCGGAGCAGCAACGCTCACGAGGCCTGCGGACCGACGCGAACGACGGTCGCCTATTGGCCGTTCGCCGCCAGCGATTCGCCGCCGAGTGGCCATGGTCGTGGCGGCCTGTTGACCTGGAGGGGTTCACTTCCGAGCTTCGGGTCGATCGCAAGAGTCTGGCGACCGTGCGCGGCTACCAAGGCTGCCGCTCGGCCGTCACGCGATAGAACTGTCGCCCGAGGTCGCAGTAGTTGCCATGATCATTTGGCGCAGCGAAGTTGACCGTCAGTCCCTCGTACAGGTGCTGTTGCCAGCATCTGTGGCGAGTTGCATCGGCGGTTCCAGCGGTTCCACAGCATCAGGGGCTCCGGTGTGCGCTGACCGGACGGGACCGAATGAAGCGCGGCGGATCAGTCGTCCCGGGAATGGGGACAGGGGTGGGAGTCCAGACCGCCGTTGGATCAGCGCCGCCAGGCGTGAGCCGGCCGTGTAGCCGATGTCGTAGGTGGGCTGGGCGATCACGGTGATCGGTGGGTTGAGGAGGCGGGCCCACGGCTGGTCGTCATACATGAGCACCGACACGTCGTCGGGGATGCGCAACCCCTTCTGCTGCAGGGCTGCAATGACGACTTGGCCGATCAGGCTGTCGGACGCGATCAGTGCGGTTGCCTTGTCTCGCACCAGGTCATCGACCGCGGAGGCGATGGATGCCTCGCCGCGCAGCCCGTCGCGCAGCAGGCTTTCGTCCCAGCGCAGGCCGTTCAGCTCGAAGGCCTGGGCCAGTGCTGCCACCCGCGACGCCACCGGGGAGGACAGCGGCTCTTGGGGACTGGCGCGGTTGTCGTCGTTCCGCGACGTGGTGATGTAACCGATCCGGCGGTGACCCAGCGCGATCAGTTCCTCGGCGGCCTCCACGGCAGCCGCGCTGACGTCGGATCCGGCGAGGTCGACAGGGAGTCCCGGCACGCCGCGGTCGAGCAGCACCAGCGGACGTCCAGCCTGCAGCACGGAGTCCAGGTGGCCGGCTTCGGTCGTCGACGGCGCAACGATGAGCCCGTCGACCCGCTTGTCCATCAGCATCTCGACGGCTGTCCGTTCGGCCGCCAACCGTTCGCTGGTGTTGCTGAGCACCACGGTGAAGCCGTGCTCCTCGACGGCGTCGGAGATGCCTCGGGTGGCCAAGGCGAAGTAGGGGTTCTCGATGTCGCCGACGACCACCCCGACGCTCAACGAACGGCCGGTGTTCATGCTGCGGGCCAGCTGGTTGGGTCGGTAGCCCAGCCGCTCCGCTGCCGCCACGACCCGGGACCGGACGGCGTCGCTGACCGCGCCGTACTCGCCCAGGGCGCGGGCCGCCTGCGCTTTGGATACCCCGGCCTCCCGGGCCACGTCGGCCACGGTGTGCTCGCGCTGACCCGCCGTCTTCGCCATCCCGTTTTCCCTTCTCGCCCGACGCGAGTTGACGTCGCGAGCGATGTCGCCTAATGTTTTGCGAAACCTGATTGAGACCGGTCTCACGATACCGCATTGAGACCGGTCTCACCGCTCGAGGATTGGATCTCACAACGATGTCTCGCTCCCTTCTCAAGTTTCTGGGCGCGCTGGTCGCACTGGCCGCCGTGCTGGGCCTGACCGCCTGTGGCGGCGGCAGCTCGAAGACCTCCGCCGACAACCCCTATGGCCTGATCACGCCCGGCCAGATCCGCGTGGCAAGCCTGGGCGACGCCAAGCCGTACACCTTCACCGACGCCAACGGTGAGTTCACCGGCTTCGACGTGGAACTCTTCCGCGACGTCGCCCAGCGAGCCGGCATCACCGATGTCGTGTTCACCGGCCAGGACTTCTCCGCCATCCTGCCCGCCGTCTCGAATGGGCAGTTCGACGTCGGGGTGGCCGCCATCGGCATCACCGACGCGCGCAAGCAAACCGTCGACTTCAGTAACGGCTACCTGGCCGGCTATCTCACCGTGATCACCACCAAGGAGTCCGGGATCACCGGCGTCGACACTTTGGCGGGCAAGCGGCTTGGCGTCGTGCAGGGCACGCTGCAGGAGGCGTACGCGGTGAAGAACTTCCCGCAGGCCAACCTGGTCCGGTTCCCGGACAACAACGCCGCCATCTCGGCGGTGACCCGGGGCAGTGTGGACGCCCACTTCCTGGATTACGAAGCGGCCAAGTCCTACATCAAGCAGTACGGCTTGGTCAGCGCCGCTGACATCCCGTCCTTCGACGCCCCCGCCGGCTTCGCGATCAAGAAGGGCAACACGGCGTTGAAGGCGGGCCTGGACAAGGGGCTGAACGACGCCATGGAGGACGGCACCTGGAAGAAGCTGTACCAGAAGTGGTTCCCCGGCTCGCCGATGCCCAAGCAGTACCTGCCGGGCGGTGACCACGATGCATCAGCCATAGCGACCCCGTCGTCCTGATCACCGCTCGCCTGCGCTGAGGAGCAGCTGACATGGACTGGCTGAACGACATTCTCCGCACCTTCTTCGACCCGCACGCCATGCTCCAGGTGCTGCCGCAGATGCTGATGGTCGGGCTGAAGAACACGTTGATCATCTCCGTCGCCGCGACCCTGATCGGCCTCGTGCTCGGCATGATCGTGGCGATCATGGGGATCTCCACCTCACCCTGGCTCCGCATCCCCGCCCGGATCTACACCGACCTGTTCCGCGGCCTGCCAGCCATCTTGACCATCTTGCTGATCGGCCAGGGCTTCGCCCGGCTCAGCCAGTCGGTCTTCGGGCCCTCGCCCTACCCGCTCGGCATCATCGCCCTCAGCCTCATCGCCAGCGCCTACATCGGCGAGATCTTCCGGGCCGGCATCCAAAGCGTCGACAAAGGCCAGCTGGAGGCGTGCCGGGCGCTCGGCATGAACTACGCCAAGGCGATGCGCCTGGTGGTGGTCCCGCAAGGCGTCCGGCGGATGCTGCCCGCGTTGGTCAACCAGTTCATCGCCATCGTCAAGGACTCCAGCCTCGTTTACTTCCTTGGCCTGCTGAGTAGCGAGCGCGAGCTGTTCCGGGTCGGCCAGGACGCCGCCATCCTCTCCGGCAACCTGTCACCCCTCGTGGTGGCGGGAGTGATGTACCTGATCATCACCGTACCGCTGACCCACCTCGTCAACTACTTCGACAACCGCTTCCGCACCGGCCGCCGCAAGGCTGCTCCAGTCAGCGGGCTCAAGGAACTCGACGAGGTCGCCGCCGATAGTCCCCTGACCACCGGGAGCAACACATGACCACACTCAACCCCCGCACCGAAGCCTCATCGCAGGCGACCGCGGACACCGAGCCGACGTTCCACGGCGCCGGCCTGGAACTGGTCGGGCTCTCGATGGCGTACGGCAGCTTCGACGTCGTCCGCAATGTCAGCTTCACCGTCCGGCCCGGAACAACCACCTGCGTCATCGGCCCGTCCGGGTCCGGCAAGTCAACGCTGCTACGCGGGATCAATCGGTTGCACGAGCCCAAGGGCGGCGAGGTGCTACTGGCCGGCGAAAAGACCTCGGCCGTACGTCCGGAAACCCTGCGGCAGCGCATCGGCCTGGTCTTCCAGCACTTCAACCTCTTTCCCGACCACACCGCGCTGGACAACGTCGCCCTGGCACTGTGGAAGGTCAAGGGCATGTCCCGATCGGCGGCTCGGGCCCGAGCCGAGCAGGCCCTGACTGAGGTCGGGCTGTCCGAACGAGCCGACCATCGTCCGCGGGATCTGTCCGGCGGGCAGCAGCAGCGGGTGGCGATCGCCCGGGCCCTGGCCATGGAGCCGGAGGTGATGTTGTTCGACGAGGCGACCAGCGCGCTCGACCCGGAGCTCGTCAAGGGCGTGCTGAACCTGATGGCCGGACTCGGCCGACGCGGCATGACCATGGTCGTGGTCACCCACGAGATGGGCTTCGCTCGCAAGGCCGCCGACCAGGTGATCTTCATGGACGAAGGCGAGGTGGTCGAAGCCGGAACCCCAGAAGCCATCTTCGACCAGCCACAAAGCGCCCGGCTGCAACGATTCCTCTCGGAGGTCCTGTGACGCCTCCGACAGACCAGACTCCCATCCGTACCGCGATCATCGGGTTCGGCACCGGCGGACGGGTGTTCCACGCCCCCTTGCTGGCCGCGGATCCACGGTTCTCGGTCGACGTGGTCGTCACCGCAAACCCGGAACGTCAGCGACTGGCCGCCCTGGCCTGTCCAGACGCCGCGCTGGAGTCCACACCCGACGCGTTGTTCGACTATCCCGACCGAGTTGACCTGGTGGTGATTTCCACCCCACCGGACAGCCACCGGGATCTGGCCCGGGCGGCGATCCAGCACGGGCTGGCGGCGGTGGTCGACAAGCCGTTCGTCGTCCGGCCCGACCAGGGCCGGGAGCTGATCAAGGAAGCCCAGCAGCACCAGACGCTGTTGACGGTCTTCCAGAACCGGCGCTACGACGGCGACTTCGCGACTGTGCAGGGGCTGGTCGGCGACGGTTCCCTCGGCGAGATCCGGTCCATGGAGTCCCGGTTCGAGTGGTGGAAACCCGACGAGCCCAAGGCCTGGAAGGCACAGGCCGGACCACAGACCGGCGGCGGCATGCTGTTCGACCTCGGACCGCACCTGCTGGACCAGGCCTTCCAGCTGTTCGGGCCCGCGACCACGGTGCACGCCGAGCTGACCCGCTACCGGCCCGGCGACGGTGGCGACGACGAAGCCTTCGTCTCCCTCGATCACGCCAGCGGGGTCCGCAGCCACCTGGCGATGAGCTCACTCGCCCCACTGGAGCGGCCCCGGTTCACCGTCACCGGGTCCCGCGCCGGCTACGTCAAGTGGGGCCTCGACATCCAGGAATCCCAACTCGGCCAAGGCATGTCACCGCACGCCGACGACTACGGCCGTGAGCCCAAGGACCGGTGGGGCCGGATAGGTCTGCGCGAGCAGTCCGGCGTCGTCCCGACCGAGCCCGGCCGCTACGGCGCCTTCTACTCCACCCTGGCGCAGGCCCTGCTCCACGGCGCACCACCGCCGGTCGACCCCACCGAGGCGCTGACCGTCATCGAGTGCATCGACCAGATCTACGCCACCACCCCGATCACCCGGCGCGGCTGACCAGCTGCGCCAAACTCCAACTCTGGAAAGGTTCACCAGTTTCATGACCAACGCCTCGCCGAACAAGATTGCCGTCGTCGGCGGCGGAATCCTCGGCGTCTCCACCGCCCAGCAGCTGGCCCGCGCCGGCGCCACGGTCGTGCTCGTCACCGACCGGGAGCCGACCAGCAACGCCTCCGGCCGATCACTGTCCTGGCTCAACTCGGCCGGAGTGCGCGGCGAGGCCTACCACCGGCTCCGGATGGCCGGCATCGACCGATACCGCACCCTGTTCGCCCAGCACCCCGACGCCGACTGGCTCCGCTTCGACGGCGGCCTGGCCTGGCAACCCGAAGACCAGGACGACCAGCTCCGGCGACACCACGAGCACGAACGCTCGCAGGGCTACGACAGCCACCTTGTCACCCGTGAGCAGATCGCCAACACGGTGCCCGGCGTCGACCCGGCCGCCGCCCCGCCAGCTGGCGCGATCTGGAACCCCGGTGAAGGATGGGTCGACCTGCCCAGCCTCAGCCAAGTCTTGATCAAAGACTTCCTCGAAAACGGCGGTCAGCTGGTCACCAACGCCGGCCCGGCCTCCATCGAGATCAGCGACGGCTCGGTAACCCGCGTCCGCACCGAACACGGAGAAGTCTTCGACGTCGATGCAGTCGTGCTAGCCACCGGGCCTGCCGTGCCAGCCATGGCCGCCAAGCTCGGAGTGATCATCCCCGACGCCACCCCGATCTCCCTGCTGGTCACGACCAAGCCCATCCAGCACCGGCTGAAGGCCGTGCTGAACACCCCCCGGGCCTCCGTGCGGCCCACCCCGGACGGCGCCCTCGCCGTCGACTCCGACTGGACCACGGCCAGCATCATCCGCTCCGACGACGGCGGCTACGACGTCGACCAGGCCGTGATTGAGGCGCTGCTCGCGGAGGCGTCGAAACTGCTGGCCGGGAACCCGAACCTGGAGGCCGACTGGCACGCCGCCGGACCGAAACCGATCCCCGGAGACGGCGAGCCCGTCCTCGGCCGGGTCGACGAGGTCGACGGGCTGTACCTCGCCTTCACCCACAGCGGAGCCACCCTCGCCCTGATCACCGGAGAGCTGCTGACACACGAGGTGCTGCGCGGCCCCCACCCCATGCTCGCCGACTTCAACGTCCGCCGGTTCAGGTAGGAAACCTGCGGGTATCGCCGGATAACGGGAAACCGGCGATACCCCAATCCTGCCCGGGACCCTGCGGCGACAGCCACCATGATCGCTACAAGGTCAGACCTGTCCGCCGAAGGGCCGGTCCCACCGGACCAGCACGCCATTCAGCTGGCCCCTCCGAGACGAGCATCCCCTGCCCCACATCGGGGCTGTACCAGCAATCTGCCCGATTGAATCTGCCTCGCAGGCGCCATCCCCGACGGTCAGCGGGGCTGGTTGTCGGCTACTGTGCCGCCACGGTGAGGCCAACGGTCGGGAAGGACCACGTTCCGTTGAGCACTTTGGGGCGGGGCCGATATAGCCGAACGAGGTAGTTCCATCCCTCGGGCAACGGGATGGAGTTGCGGGCGGGGTCACCGTCCCCCCCCGAAACGCACGACGACGCTGCCGTCGTCTTCACGAGCGGCTGCGATGCTGTTAATCGTGTAAGCGTCGGCGGTGTTGGGCTCGAAGTAGCCGGCCGCGTTGTAAACCGAGATCGACCAGAAGCCGTCTACCGGCACGTCGTCGGCGATACGCAGCTCGTACTCCCCGACCGGCAGATCGGGTGCCACCCCGACATAGGTGGCCTCAGTGTCGGGCAGTCCTCCCCAGCCCGCAGCGGTACCGATCAGGTGACGAACCGGGTCGACCTCGCCACGGCGGCCGAAGCTGCGGGCGAAGTTGTCCATGTCGTGGGCCAGGGCGAGCAGGGCGCCGCGGGTGCGGTCGAAGCTGGCCGGATCGTACTCGGGCATCTCGAACGTGCGCGCCGATCGGGCCGTCAGGCCGAGCCTGTCCTGGATCGCCGCCACCTTGGCCACGTCATCGGGATCGCGTGGGTCAACCAGTGTCCGGGCGGCGACCAGCACGTAGTCGGCGTCGAACTCCTCGGCCGTGAGCTCGTAGGTGCCGGGATCGTGGAAGACCTTGTTGATGAAGTGGTCGCGGTTGACGATCATCACCGACAGATAGCGACCGTCGGTCTCCGGGACGGTGAGCGTGGCTCCGGCCGAGATGTCGGTGACGGCGAAGCTATACAGCGTGTCTCGGTTCAACCGGATGACGGTCT
Organism: Microlunatus ginsengisoli; assembly: GCF_039537205.1. Lineage (NCBI taxonomy): Bacteria > Bacillati > Actinomycetota > Actinomycetes > Propionibacteriales > Propionibacteriaceae > Microlunatus > Microlunatus ginsengisoli. Next base: position 7,818 of record NZ_BAABAB010000024.1, read on the forward strand.
GCTTATCGATCGGTGCCGGGGTTCGGTTGTGCGCGAACGTATTCACCCCGCCCGCATCGAACTGGATCCCGGCAAACATGCGATCGGTCTCCGCGCGCACGAAGTTGTCGACATTCACTTTGACCCGCGTCACGCCCAGGATCCTAACCAGCCGACTCCTCCCAGAGGAGCCGAGCCTCGACAGGTCAGACCCCGAGGACCCACAGACCTGAACCACGGATGGCGCCCAGACTTCTCCGTCACGTGGAGCCAACCTAGGTTGACTGACTCAGCCAGCACGATCAGGTCACCACGCGCAGATTCGGGCGCCGGCGGCCGCGCGGATCGGGAGGAAGCTCTGCCCACAGCTCCGTGTCACGAAGCTGTGGATGTTCGGATGCCGGGAGGTTGTCCATGAACAGCGCTAGAGTCTCGCCGCGGCGGGTGGCGGCTGGGGCCGGGGCTTGGTCTGTGCCGGTGTAGATGGCTTGGTCTCAACGGTCATGACAGCGTCCCTGGAGTTTGGCGTCGCAGCAGCGGCCGATGAGCGGTGGGTGGTGGCTAGATGTCGTGGGAGCGGTGGGTGAAGGTGCCGCCGACGGCGGTGGCGAGCAGGGGGATGGCGTGGATGTCGGCCGGGTCGACCTCGGCGGGGTGGGCTTCAGGACGACCAGGTCGGCGAGCTGACCGGGGATCAGGCGGCCTTTGCGGTCGTGCTGCCCGGTGACGCGGGCGGAGCCGGTGGTGGCGGCGGTGACGGCTTGGGTCGGGGTGATCCGCTCGTTGGGTCCGTAGGGGCGTGCCTCCTCGGTGAGCCGTTGGACAAAGGCTTGGATGCCGGCCAGCGGCGGCCCGGGCGCCACTGGCCGGTCGGAGCTCAACGCCAACGGCAGGCCGGCGTCGAGCAGGCTGCGGCCGCGGAACGACCAGTGGCTGCGCGTGTCGCCGATCGCACGGCGCAGCCCTTCACCGCTGCGCCCGTGGGATCGGACGTTCGACGGCTCGACGCGGACTCCGAATGGGACCGACAATGCTCGGATCGACTCCCGCGCACGCTCACTGTCCACCAGGTCGTCGACCCCGGGACGGGTGCGGACACCGTCACGGTTCAGTCGGAGCGGGGCCATCAGCCGTACCGCCGCCCGCTTTCGTTTGGCGGTGACCACGCAGTGGGCCTGAGTGGAGTCAATCTCTCGTGACCCATCAGCTTCTTGAGGACCTCGATCGGTGTGCCGCTCCTGCGGTGAGGCCAGCCGACATCCCCACCGGCATGCAGCCGGTGCACCAGGTCGCGCTCCTCCTCGGTCGGCGGGTTCAACCGCAGATGCGCGATCCCCCACCAGCGGTCGAGCATCCGTTCAGACTCGAAGAGGTCGAGGGTGGATGTGGCCCGCTGCAACGCAGGCCCGGTACTCGCCGGCGAACGCTTCCGCCCCGTCGACCGACGCGTTCTGCAACGCCTGCATGATCGCGGCGACGGACCGTTGCACTGTCACATCCACGCTCACCCGGCCAGCCTGTCAGCCCACACCCACAAGACCTGACTCCTCACACGAGTGCCGATGGCTTCGCCTGGGGCAGCCAAACGGGGTCAATTTCAGCGGCTGTTGACGGGCGCTCGTTCTCATCGCTCCGAGGGCGAGATGATCGGGGAGAGTTCGCAGCAACCGTCTGTGCAGGCACTGATCATCGGCGTGAGGAAGTCTCGGAGCTTGCTCAGTTGCGCGATCTGGGTGTCGATCCGCTCGCGGACGGCCTCCAGCCGCCACACCTCGGAGCCGCATGTGCCGCCCCCGTCATGCGCGGCCAACGCGGCAACGATTTCGTCGATGCTCATCCCGACCGCGCGGAGCCGGCGAGCCAGCACGATCCGGTTCACACTCGACGGTGCGTAGGTGCGATAACCGGACGGCAGCCGAACCGGCGGCGGAAGAATGCCCCGCTGCTCGTAGTAGCGGACCGTGTCCACGCTCACCCCGGCCCGGGCAGCAATCTCACCGATCTTCACCATATTCTCTTGACTCTGGAGCATACTCCAGAGTTTACGGTGAGGTCAGCCCATCCGGGAACCCTCACCGAAGGAGTCAGCATGAACCAGAAGTCCCACCTGACGTGTGACATGAGCACCGCGCCCGACACACCGAAAGACCGGGCCGCCGAATACCAACACCTATTCGCCACAGCACTGTGCGGGCGCGATCGGACCGAGCGGATGGTCCGCTTCCGGTTCCGCGCCGACGCCGTCGACGAAGCACAGGTGCGGAGCCTGGCCGCCCGAGAACAAGCCTGTTGCCCGTTCTTCCACATCCGGCTCAGCACCGTCGACGACCAGCTGTGGTGGGCGACCACAGTCGAAGATGATCCGCAGGCGAAGATCCTGCTCGACGAATTCGCACGGCTGCCCGACCAGCACACGCCTGCCGCCACCGTCGCGGACGACCTGATCGACCGCAACATGCTCATCACCAGTGCAGCCGACCCGAGTTCGACCACGCCTGTCCAGGCAGAACCTGGCGACCACCGTCGAACGAGGACAGCGGCGCGGGCTCTGCTGACGACCATCGCCGCGATCATGCTGCTCCTCGCGGTCGGACCGCAGGCCCAGGCCGTGGTCGTCCCCGACGACTACTACCAGGTCGTGAACCACCAGACCGGGGAATGTCTCGACGTGTGGGGCGCCTCCCCGGCACACGCCGCCAACGTCGGCGTCTGGCGCTGCGTCGGCGCAGACAACCAGCTGTGGCACCTCGAGCCGCTCACCACCAACGACACACCGAACGGCTGGTACCGGGTGCGGGTGCTGCACACCGACATGTGCCTCGACGTGGCCTACCGCGGCACCTACAACGGCGCCGACGTCATCCAAGGCACATGCATGGACCCCACGCCCCAGACCAGCTACAACCAACACTGGCGCCTCGCCCGCATCGGCGGCTACTACCAACTCGTCAACCGCTACAGCGGCAAATGCCTCGACAAGACCGGCTCCGGCGACGTCGTCCAATGGGCCTGCGGCGACTCCACCAAATGGTGGCAGCAGTGGAGCTTCCGCTGAACCACCACCACGCTGAGCGTCCGATCAACGCGCCGCCGACCGCACCCAGCCTGCCGCCCGGCAGGCTGGGTGGCGGCTCGCCGACGACCATGCCCCCGCTTGGGCCCGCGACCCCTTGCACCGAGGCATTCCGGAAAACCGAAAGGAGAGGATTGTGCACGGGTGCAGCCGAACCCGCCTTCATGGTTGCCGACAGAACACCGACGCTGCCACGCACCGACGCTGCCACACCAGAGGTCCATCGGGGTCACGACAATGATCCGCCCGGACTCGCCGCCGAGCGGCGATGACCGGGGCAGCTGCCGGCGCCAATCGACAGGTCCACTCTCGGAGATCAATCGTTGTCCGCTCAACCTCTGAGGCATCTGGGAACTGTGCAGTCAGCGATGCTGAGGACAGGTGAGGTCGCCGAGGTACTCGGCATCTCACCACATCAAGATCGGCACTCATCGCCGCGTTCCACGTCAGGCCATCGAATCCCTGCTGAGCAGACCGCTCTCCGAAGACAGGGCCCGATCATTATGGCTGCACGCCGCCATCCTCGGCGAGCTCGTCGAAGACCCGAGGGAACCATCGCCAAGGCACGGCAGAACCTGGCCACGATGCGCGCCCGGCAACCACGGATCGCCGTCTACATCGACGGCTGGCAGAAGGTGCTGGACGGAGTCGAGGAGATCGCCAGAACCTTCGTCAGCCAAGACCCATGGTCCACCGAACTGCGAGCCCACACACCGTTCGCCGGAGTGCTCAGCCAAACCACGCAACAAGCCGTCGTGCGAAGCTTCAGACGATCTCAACGACGCTGACGCGAGGGCCCGGATCACCGTATCGGCTACCGCGACGCACGATCTCCTCTCCTGAGATGGCCAAGGCATACCCCGCCGCTTACGCGTTAACGTCGCCGCCAACTTCACCCCGAGCCGGACGGCGACCTGTCTTTCCCCCTCGGCCAGCTGCTCGGTTTGTGCGGTCTTGCAGCTGATCCGCCACACCCGAACAAGACCAGTCGGGCCGCGACGATCCCGCAGAGAACGGCACTGAGCTCCGGAACGCCAACACCACGGCCACCGCCCCGGCCGCCAGACCGGCAGCCAAAGACAGCAACACCCACCGGATCGAGAGCAGTCGTCCAAAAGACACGCGTGCGATGTTTCTGTGGTTGATCACTCAGCGCGGGGTGAGGACGATCTTCTCGCAGTTATCCTTCTTGTTCTTGAAGATGTCGTAGCCGTGCGGAGCCTCGTCGAGCGGCAGCCGGTGAGTGATGACCCGGGTCGGGTCGATTTCGCCCCGCTCGATGCGTTCCAGCAGGGGACGCATGTACCGCTGAACGTGGCATTGCCCGGTGCGCAGGGTGAGTGAGCGGTTCATCCACGCCCCTGCCGGGAACTTGTCCAGGAAGCCGCCGTACACCCCGATGACCGATACCACACCGCCGCTGCGGCACGCCAGGATCGCCTGGCGCAGGGCGTGCGGGCGTTCGGTCTCTGCCCGGATCGCCTGCTTGATCCGGTCGTACGCGTGGATATGAGCCGCACCGTGGCTGGCCTCCATCCCGACCGCGTCGATGCACTTGTCCGGTCCGCGTCCGCCGGTCAACTCCGCCAGCCGCGATCGCACATCGACCTCGTCGAAATTGATCGTCATGTACCCGGCCTGCTCGGCCATGGCCAGCCGGTACGGCTCCTTGTCGATCGCGATCACCGCCGCCGCGCCGAGCAGGCGGGCGCTGTCCATGGCGAACTGTCCCACCGGGCCTGCCCCCCAGACGGCGACGACATCGCTGGACTGGATATCGCACATCTCGGCGGCCATGTAGCCGGTGGGCAGGATGTCGGACAAGAACAGCACCTGCTCGTCGCTCAGGTCGGACTCGATCTTCAACGGCCCGACGTCGGCGAACGGAACCCGCGCATATTCGGCCTGACCGCCGGCGAAACCGCCGGTGAGATGGGAATAGCCGAAGATCCCGGCCACCGGGTGACCGAACATCTTCTCGGCGATCCCGGCGTTCGGGTTGCTGTTCTCGCAGCAGGAGTACAACTCGGCCGCGCACGCCGCGCAAGCCCCGCACGCGATGGGGAACGGCACCACGACCCGGTCGCCGATCTTCAGCCGGTCCGGGTCGACACCCGGCCCGACCTCGACGACCTCGCCCATGAACTCGTGACCCATCACGTCGCCGTCCTGCATCGTCGGCACGTACCCGTCGAGCAGGTGCAGGTCCGAGCCGCAGATCGCGGTCGAGGTGATCCGGATGATCGCGTCGCGGCTGTTCAGGATGCCGGGATCGGGTACGTCGCGGACCTCGACCTTGTTAGGTCCGGCCCAGGTGTTCGCCCTCATGCCATCACCTCCGCTCGTTCCCCCGCGGGGAGCGGCTGCGCCGGACGCTGCGGGAACTCTTTACGGGCCTGCTTGCCCCACGGTGCGCCGTCGGAGCGGACCACCTCACCGGTCTCCAGGACCTGCTTCAGCCGGCGCAGGTCGTCGTCGAGCTGCTGGTGCGGTTCCTCGCCGAAATACTTGGCGACCGCTTTGCCCAGCGCACCGGCGGGCAGGTCGTATGCCATCACCACGTGCACCTCGGTGCTGACACCGTCCGGCGCCGGCCGAAACAACACGGTGCCGGCGTTCGGCACGTCGGCCTTCTCGTCGGAGCGCCAGCCGAGCTTGTCGTCCGGCACATCGTCGGTGATCTCAGCGTCCCACTCCACCGAGCGGCCGAACGGTGCCGAAGCGCGCCAATGACTCCCGCCGTCGTCCAACCGACGCACCTCGTCCAGATGCGCCATGAAGGTCGGCAGATTCTCGAGTCGGCGCCAGAACGCAAAGACCTCCGACACCGGTTTCCGGATGGTTGTTGACGCTGTTAAGTCCATCGTGGCCTCCTCGCAGTCGTGTCGTGCGGCCAGGCCGTCACCTACCCCGCGATCAAGCACCGAAACGCCTTCATGCGGCACCGAGACCAAGCAGTCGCAACCTCGTCGAAGGCCCGATATGGGCCTCCGACGAGCGTTAACAACGCCAAGGGCGCGGGCCGACTCGGGATCACGGCATGTCATTTGCGGTCGAGCCGACCGGCGAGGGAGGGCCTGCGACCTACCGCTCGCCGAGGCCGTCGGTCCCCTCCGTACGCCGCAGCTTGGATCGACCTCCCGGATGGCCGGGGCCGTACCGGACCTGCCAAGCCGGAGGGCCGATCTCGCGGCTGGCTGCTTAACGCGGAGGCCTGAGGGGAACCAGGCGCAGCATCTGCAGGGGAACGAGCATGCCTGACACGTGGACCGGGCGTCGGTGAAACGGTTTGCCTGGGCCGTGGCCCGTGGTCGCACGGTCGCTACGGCACGCGGCCACAGCCCCACGGGGTGGCCCCACCCGTATCGCCGTCACACACGCACGGTCGGGCCGAGCGCGCTCGGGCCCGAGGACGTTTCGCCGTGTTCTCAGGCATGATGAATGATCCCGTTGCGTTCCCCGCCAGTGACGAGACTGACCGACCGTATCGATGGACTCGCTCTGGGAACGTTGACGGTGGCGACCTTATGGTGCGCGTCGCCGACCTATGACCCTCCCAGTTCAGCGAGGTCGGAGAATCCTTCAAAGGCGACGATCCGGCCGTCGATGATGCGAAGCCTGGCCAGCCCCCGGAATGTGATCGGTGCCTGCGAGGGCCTTGGTCCCATCGCCTCGCTCCTGAACCGTGCCGCCACTGTCCAGCGGACGACGACCTGATCGTTCTCCGCGATCAGGTCGTCGACGGTGACGTGCAGGTCGCCGAATGCCGCGTGGGTGGCATCGAAATGGGCCTTCTCCATGGCGATGTCCATCCCCTCGCCGAGCAGTTCGTCGATGATGCCGGAGTCGCGATGGTTCCATCGCCGGTCGAAGTACCGGTAGGCGATCGACTTGTTGGCGTCGATGGCTCCGACAGGCGCGGGATGGATTTGACGAAGGTGCTTGGCGAGGAAGGTGTTCATGGCTGCGTCCAGTTCGGCATCCTCCGGCGTGCTGCCGCTGAACCCGCCATGCGGCATGGCCTCGAAGACGTGGAGCTCGGTCTCCACGCCGGCGGCCAGCAGCTTGCGGTGCATCCGCACCGTGTTGGACAACAACAAGTCGCGGGTGCCCGAGGACAAGAAGGTGGGCGGAAAGTCACTCAGGTCGGCGAACACGGGCGACAGGTAGGGCTCGGTGAGATCGTGGCCGTTGGCATAGAGCAGATTCACCGGCATCTGACCACGCAGGTCGTGCACACCCTCCAGGGTGTGGAAAGTGTCGCCGGACTCGGTCAGGTCGACCATCGGGGTGGGCAAAACCAGCGCGGCGGGCATCGGCAGTCCTTCGTCCCGAGCACGGAGCAGCAGCGCCGCAGCCAAGTTGCCACCCGCCGAGGCCCCGCCGACGACGACGTGGGCTGGGTCGCGTACCTTCAGCAGCGCACGGTATACCGCGAGGCTGTCGTCGACGGCGGCCGGATAAGGGTGCCGTGGCGGCATCCGGTAGTCCGGGCACCAGACGAGCATTCGGTGGCGCGATGCGGTCATGCTGCCCCACACCCGGGTGAGGTCGCCGGCGCCGAAGATCAGGCCACCGCCATGCAAGTCGAGATAGATCGGTGTGGTGTCAGAGTCGGAGACACCCTCCGCGCGCAGTACGTAGGTGTCGACCCCGGCCACCTCCTGCCTCTCGGTGGTAACGGCCAAGCCGTCGTCAGTGAAACGCTTCGCGATCGAGCCGTCCCGCTGCTCGATCATCGCCATCCACGCGGCGAAGTCCTCGACGGCCGGGTAGGTCGGCGGATCAATCGACGGGCGCTCGAGGTAGGCGCGAGCAGCCTGACTGATGCTCATGGGAATAGGTGCAGCTGGTCGAATCGCGGATCTCATCCGTCCACCCTTCTCGCCCTCGAACAAACGGTTCACCCGAGACATGAGGAGAACACGATTGGTCCACCGACAACGGGACGCTGAGCAAAAGAGCACCAACCGTAGCCTCAGACGGATTGTCGCAAGACCAGCACGGGAATGGGCCCTGGTGCGAATGGATATCGTGGCTCAGCTCCTGATCGGCTCGGGAAGAGCCGCCACCACCATTCAGGACCTGGCATCCCAACGCGCTGGCCTCACAGACTTGGTGGCGACGAGAAGCGGGTCTACATCCATCAAGGCCTCACCGGAACGAACCGCGACCGCCCCGGACCCCGAGAAGCCCTTGCCGCCTGCCGCTAGTGGTCCGTCGACGATTTGATCTGGTGGAGGGTGTTGCGGCCTCTGGACACCTTTTGGATGATCTGTTCGG